>DKBH01000060.1 GCA_002451165.1 Nitrospiraceae bacterium UBA6905 | reverse complement strand
CAACAACGGCCGGGTCATGGACCCTGAGACGAACTTCGACGGCATCCGCAACGTCGGCATCAAGGGCGGCAAGATCGCCGTCATCACCGAGGACAAGATCAAGGGCAAGGAGACCATCGACGCCACTGGTCTCGTGGTGGCGCCGGGATTTATCGACGGCCACCAGCACTGCATCGAACCCTATGCCTACCGGTTGATGCTGCGCGACGGGCGGACGACGATTATGGATCTGGAAATAGGCGCCTATGGGCCCAAAATTGACGAGTTCTATAAAAAACGCGAAGGCAATGCCCCGGTGAACTTTGGGGTCTCCGTTGCCCATGAATTCGCCCGCGCAGCCGTGCTGGATGGATTCTCCGACTGGAAATACCTGTACACGCCTGATGCTATTAAATCCCGTGTCAAACAGGGGTGGTCAGTCATCAGGCCCACGCTTGAACAGGGCAACCAGATCCTTGCCGCCATGGACGAAGGTCTTCGCAAGGGAGGTCTGGGCATCGGTTCCACCGTTGGATACATGCGAGCAGGGGTGTCATCGCGCGAGGTATTCGAACTTCAAAAACTTTCCGGTATGTATGGCCGCTATATCGACATGCACTTCCGCCTGACCCCCGGCGACGATGTCCAGGAGGTTATGGGTATCCAGGAGATGCTGGCCAATGCCGCCGCTTTAGGTGCTCCGGCTATCGCTGCCCATTTCAACAATCCGGGATACAACATGGTGCATGAGCTTCTGGTGAGGATGCGTTCAAAAGGCTACAACGTTTGGGGAGAGATCTATCCGTACAATGCCGGTTCAACAGCACTGAATGCCGTATTTCTCGAACCGGCGGTATGGGTGAAGGCTCTTGGCAACAAGTATGAAAAAACGCTTCAAGATGTGGAAACCGGAGAGTTCTATACTCAGGAAAAGAGGGAAGAAATGCTCAAGAAGCAGCCCACACGGCCGGTGATCGTCTATAAAACTCCGGAGGAATGGGTTACTGAGTGGTTGAAAATGAAAGGGGTCGCCATCGGAAGCGACGGCATGCCGCTCCTGCCCGATGACGGATTGACCTGGGATACGCCCTACGACAAGTTTCCTAATACCCACCCCCGCTTTGCCGGAAGCTTCGCCAAGGCACTCCGCCTGGCCAGGGAGAATAATATCCCCTTGATGCAGGTGGTCTCCATGACCAGCTACAACTACGCCAAACCTCTGGGCGACATGGGCCTGAAGGCCATGCAGCTCCGTGGCCGCATGCAGGAAGGGATGGTGGCCGACATCACCATTTTCGATCCCAAGACAGTAACGGATAACTCAACTTTTGCCAAGGGTACCTTGCCTTCAACCGGTATTCCCCATGTCATCGTCAACGGCATCATCGTGATGAATGACTCAAAACCTATCAAGCGTTTTGATGCCGGTCAGCCCATTCGTTTCGAAGTACAGGAAAAAGGCCGCTTTGAACCCTTAACCCTGGAGGGGTGGACAAAGACATTTTATGCATCGCCGGTTGATTTCGGTGGCGGCATTCCCGGTTCGCAGCCGAACATGAGAGGAAATCCCCTCGAACAGGTTGAAAGTCATGAAATACATTGAGGTCTGGGCTGAAACCCCGGCTGTTTGAAGAGATTGGGGGGACGTAGAAATGATTTGTCACTCTGCTTTTCCCCAGTCTGTCACCGTCCGGGTAAAGAACGTGATTATGAGCGCTATTTTGGAGCCATAAAATCAACTGGAAGAGTATGGAGAATGAACAGAAAAGAGTGCTTACCATAACAGGTTCAGCGGGTCGGAGGTTCGAAAATAGACTATTCAGACTTCGGGGTGAATGTTACCATGGTTGCCATGACGGGGAACAGAGCTCAGCTACTTCCTGCAACTCGCAGCGGAACCTGTTCCACCATTGCGGTAAGTTGCCGTTAAAAATAGTCAGTCCGCTGTTGTTACGTTAAACCATGCATAGCAGCTTTAGTCCGTTGCGTATATTTTGTTCTTCTATCGTATGCGTATTGTGATATATTTAATCCAGTGATCACCGGTTGGAATTTCATATCATTGTCCGTTAGTTGCTGAGATATACCATGCCGATCGAATACAATATTATACCGGACAAGAAATTAGTGCTGGCAAAGGGCTCGGGTGTGATTACCGGCACTGATGTGCTGAGACATCTCGACGCCTTAGCGCTCGACGACCGGTATAAGGCGCCCATGAAGAAGCTTGTCGATTACAGGTCTATCGACGATATCCGCATTTCCATGGAAGAGGCATATGCAATCGCCCAGAAGAAGATAAAGCTTGCCCGTACATTTTCCGGCGAGAGATGCGCCTTTGTATCACCCATGGATGTAACCTATGGCTCCTCGCGCGTGCATCAGGCCCTTGTTGACGGCGCCGGTCTCAAGACGGCAATATTCAGGCACATCGAAGATGCCCTGGCATGGCTTGGTGTTGCCTTAGACTTGGACCAAGAAGCTTAGCGAGATCGGCGTTGTACATGCTGCCGAGGCGGGTTGGAGTATCGGACAAGTTTCTCGATCTGAGCATGAGTTCCGTCGCTGCTTTCTCCTAAGAAATTTCTCTTGCGTAGCATCTTCAACCGCCTTCGTTGGTCAAGGAAAGTCTTGCCCCTTCCCCCGGGAATTTATCTTGTGGCTGATCAGCTGCAGATTTCGGTTTTCCTACAGCCGGCAGTGGTAGTCATCGGGAAGAACTGCAGTTGTATGATGACAGAACCTGAACAGGGCGGTCGTGTCAGCTGATGCATGGACAGGCCGTTAGCCGCTGCTCTCATAGATCATCACTCGTGTTTGAGTCAAAATCCTCGCCAGGTTGCAGTAGCTCAGCGAGCAGGCGGCATTGTCATTCATCACACTCACGAGGCGTGCACGTGGTCTGGAATGCCATAGAGTACGCAGTTCATGTATAATGGGCACACTGTTTGAGAAGGAGGATAGCATGCGCATAAGATTTATTTTTGTTCTCTTGATCGGGCTATTGCTTGTTGGTCAGACATTCGCCTTCGACGCAGCGGATGTGCGCGTCACCGCTGCCAAACCCGGCGCCACCGTGACGGTAGAACGGGTGCTGGACGACGGCAATGTATTGCTTTCCGTCAGTGATGCCGGCAAGAATCCTGTGTTAGGGTTGACCACTGATGATTTTCTCGTGACGGCTGACGGCAGAACCGCTAAGATCACGTCGGTGAAGCCTATTTCAGAGAGCCTTGAGGTGCCGCGCCATATCGTGCTGGTCCTGGACAATTCCGACTCCATGCGCCAGCGCAATGCCGTCGAGCCGCTTCTGGCCGGGGTGGACGAACTGCTGAAGATCGTCCGGCCGATCGACCAGGTGCAGGTTGTGGTCTTCAGCGGCGGGGATAGGATGGAAATGGGAGGACGCAGCCTGCGCGTTAAGATATTCAGCTCGAACAACCCTCTTGAAGTGAAGAACTTTGTTGCAGAGGTCTACCGGGACGGCATAACCTTGACCACCAGGCTTTATGAGGCCATGCTTGCCGGACTCGAGCTCGTTCGGGCATTACCGGGGAACGAGCCGCGGTTCATGGTTGTTTTCTCCGATGGCGAGGACCTGAACAGCGCCTACAAGGAACGGGATGTCATCAGTGCTGCGGAAGGCATCGGTCGTTTCCAGGCCTACGGCATTGACTATATGCCGGGGGCTGAAAAGGACCAGTTCCTGACGCAATTTACCGAAGGGCATAGCGGCGAGATCTGGAAGGCAACGTCGGAGACGAACTTGGTGCCGATATTTCAGAGCGTGGCTTCCAAAATGCAGTATTACTACGTGGTGAGCTACCTGTTTCCGACGACCGGCAGCCTTGCGGCTGCCCCGCCCAGCCTGACCGTCGACGAGGTGAAGAATTTTGATGCTGCTGCTCCAACCGAAGGACCAGCGGCCGAGGCAGCCACAATGCGCCGGATCGATACGGATGCGCTGATACTCCGTCCGCTGGTGGACACCGTTTACGGCGTTGCCACCTGGAAAATTACCGTTGCGAACAACGACGGCGCCCTTGCCGTGAAGGTCGGAGAGGGGACACCCGAGGCAGCCATCGAAGTTCCCCTTAAGACGGACATTCTGCCAAGATTGGCAGCCGGAGGCGACATCACGGCCACTATGGAGTTGCAGGACCGCAAGGGACAGACCCTTATGCTGACCGCTCAGCCGGTCAAGGTCAATTATATGCTGACTTCGGGAAGCCTTGCCGCAGCACCGTCCAGCCTCACCATCGAGGAGATTAAGACCATCGACTCTTCTCCCATGCTCGGCTACGTATATTTTTCCGAGGGTTCCAGCGAGATACCGGATCGGTATGTCAGATTAGCCGGAGGCGATGAGATCAAAGCTTTCGACGAGCAGCGTTTCCGCGATACGTTGGAGAAGTATTACCAGGTGCTGAACATCGTGGGAAAGCGACTGAATGATAATCCTGATGCTCATGTAACGCTGGTCGGGTGCAATAGCAACACCGGAGCCGAAAAGGGTAACCGGAAGCTCTCAACGGCACGAGCCGAGGCAGTACGGAACTATCTGCAGACTGTCTGGAGTATCGCCCCTGAGAGAATGCAGATTGAGGCGCGCAGCCTGCCCGGGATACCGAGTTCGAGCAGGCTGGCGGAGGGAAAGGAAGAGAACCGCCGGGTGGAGATCCGATCTGATGATTCGGCGATCCTTTCCCCGGTGCGCAGTGTATACATGACTACGCGGATCGATACTGCGGCCTTGACCCTTCAGCCGGTTGTAAAAGCAGCTCATGGTGTTGCGCGCTGGACGATCGCGGCCGCCAATGGCAGCGGAAGCCTCGGCAAAGTGTCAGGCGAAGGGGAGCCGCCGGCCCAGATCAACCTCCCGCTGAATACCGGAGGTCTCGATGAGATGGCTGCAGGCGGCGATGTTACAGTCAACATGGTAGTGGAGGACCACAAGGGTCAGGAACTCCTTCTGGCGGCGGGGCCGATCAAAGTCAATTTCATCCGGACCAGTCAGCGACTGGCTGAAAAGCAGGATTTCAGGGTTCAGGAAAAATATGCCCTCATCCTCTTTGACTTCGACAGCGATGCTATCTCTGCGGGCAACCAGGAGATCGTCGAAAGGATCACCGACCGCATTGAAGCATTACCGCAGGCGTCGGCCGAAATCGTGGGCCATACCGACAACATCGGCAAGGAAAACTACAATATCAAGCTCTCGGAGCGAAGGGCGCTGGCAGTCCGTAAGCTGCTGTCGGTGGCCTACGGACAAGAGGCAGGGGATCATCTCCGCGATCGGGGTGTCGGTCCCCATGAACCCTTGTATGACAATGCGACACCGGAAGCCCGGGCATTCAACAGGACGGTGACGATCACCCTTGAGTATTTGACGAATGATTAAACGGTTATAGCCATATTGTGCCGTGCTGTATACTATACCGCATAAAAAGAACATCTATATGCGGGTCTGATTGCAGAAGGTTTTTTGCAATCCACGTATCGAGGTTATGAAAATGCGATTATATTGTCATAAAGATTGTCAGGCTTATTCTCTGGCAGCCCTTTGCCTGGTACTCTGCGTGTTATCAGGATGCGCAATGGTGGGACCGAGGTCTATCATCGTGGGGCGGGCGGATTACAATGAAGTTATCAACAGAACCGAAGATGAGCAGATGCTCCTCTCGATTGTGAAGGGCCGCTATGGAGAAACCTCTTCTCTCCTCGCGGTAAAGAGTGTGGCGGCAAACGTTCGTTTCAGTGCCAACGCCGGTGTCGAGGCCGGCTTCGGACCGAAAGATATCAGCGGAGAGAATCTCTTCATAGGCGGTTTGGCCTATGAGGAGAACCCCACGATTACCTATGCGCCGGTGCAAGGTGAGGATTATATCCGGCAGATGATGGCACCTATCCCATTGGACATTCTTCTATTGAGCGTACGTGCCATGTCAGCCAGTGATGATCTATTTATCCTGTTCGTGAACAGAATCAACGACCTGCGCAATCCCGACTTTCTTGCTGCATCGGGCAATGCCGGTCCGGGGTTCAAGCGGTTTGTCGAACTTTTCACAGAGCTGCATACAGCGGGTGTGCTTGACCTTGCAAGGGACCCGCAGGAGAAAATGCAATTCTCAGTCGTGATCAGTGATTATGCGCCTCAATACTCACAAAAGGTTATGGAATTTCTTGCGTTGCTCGCGCTGCCATACCCGCCGGGCGAACTCCAGAACATCATGATCCCCGTCCATCTTGCCCTAAGAACAGGGAAAGAATGGGGGATCGGGATCACCACGCGTTCAACATTCAACATGATTGAGATCTTGAGAGCATCTGTTATTGTACCACCGGAGCATGACCGTTTGGGCCTGTCCTTGCATTTTCCGCCGATGGGGTTGCCCGGGCAGGGTGTCCGCATCATCTCATCAAAAGATAGACCGGAAAACACTTCAGTGGCTGTGAAATATCGGGGATACTGGTTTTATATCGATGAAACCGACCAGCGCACAAAGGCATTCTTTAGAGCGCTGCGCATGTGTTGGTCCATTACCATCGCAGGTTCAGCAGATCAGATGACGGCGCCCATTTTAACCATTCCCGTGAGCCGATAAAAAGTAAACAGGGAACAACCTCCTAAAACGGAAATGGGTGTCCGACCATCATCTGCACGCCGAATTCCTCCTTCGATACCGCGGTATCGATACGCACTATGAGTCCCTTCGCCATTGCGCGTACGCCGAATCCAGCGTCCAATTTCATGGATGAGTGCAGATCGTTCATCGTCCAGGAGGGTGCGACACGCCCGACCTCCACAAAAGGGACCCATTGCCACCATGCGATATCCAGATATTTCTTGACCCATCCCATATCGTCAAAGGGATTCCACTTCGGCGTCATACGGTATTCAGCGGCATAATAGATCGCTGCCTTGTCATGAAAGCGCGAAGAGGCATATCCGCGCATCCTGAACAAGCCCCCCAGGTCGGCTCCCGCATACGGAGGTGGCCGGTGAAAGACATTCTTTCCATCTTCCTCGTGAGCGGCATCCCAGGTCAGCACCTTCGCCGTCCAGAAATTCAGGGCGACAACACGCTGCCTGAACGTTTCCGATTCGCCCAGAGAAATATATTTACTGAACTCTCCATCGAGCACGGTCCAGGGCGCTGAACTGCCCGCCCCTCCCCAGTCCCTGCTGAACCTCAGCCGAAGGCTGCTTCCTTTCGACGGGTTGATCGGGAGATCGGTATTATCCCGATACAGGCCCACCTCAATCGCGTGGGTCTTGTCTTTTCCCTCTTCCAACAAATCACTATCCACTTCCTGGTTTCTGAGGTAAATTCTCGATTCGATGAATGTCCGGCCGCTTTCAAGCGGGTTCCAGGAGGTTGCTCCGACTTCGCCGGATTTCAGAAGGCCTCTGTCGAGAACCTGCGTCGGGATGACCTCGATCTTCCCGTGGCCCAGTGGAAGCAGGTATTTCAGCTTAAGTCTTACGTAATGATCCGATCCGTTGCCTTCAATGTAATTCTCCTTATCAGATTCATTGCTCCCGGCCCGTTCATGCGTGAAATCAGGGTTGCCGTCTGTATAGACTCTCAGGTCACTGTATTTGCTCAGCACAAGGTCTGTATCGATAAACAGCCGCTTCATGAAGGGGACCTGGATATTCCTCTCCAGGAAAAAAAGAGAATAGGAGCCTGTATCGCCCACGACAGCCGATATCACCACAGCTGCCTGGTCCTGCGGTGCTCCGGCGACGCCATAGAGAAATCCCACAGAAGTTCCGTATGCTTCGTTATAGAAGGCATAGGGGACCGTGAGCACCTGCTTCTCAAAACCCTTCTCCGGGGTGACCAATATGGTCTGGGCATATGCACCATAAGAGCAAAAGAGTGAAAAGAAGACAAAGAAGAAGAGTACGCCTTTCCTATTCATGCATCCTCCCTGCATATACTATGGCACGACGACATCATCTTACCGCAGCTCTTCTTTCACTCTTCTTTTTATTTCCAGTTCGTCAGTAGTAAGACGATAGGCCGTATAGTATTTATAAATGTTGCTTACATAGTGGACAGTCTCTCTTCCGATCCGTTCAGCTGCAATAACCTCCACATTGCCAAACCATACATTGGGGTCAAACTCGGTCTTCTCAGCTTCTCTACAGGGCTGGGCAATCTTTCCCGCCCCGGCATTATAACTGGCCATGGTGAAGAGCGTCTTGTTAGCCTCGTCCATCTGTTTCTTCTCAAAATAGCTGTCCCAGATGAATCGCAGGTACTTGACGCCGGCGTGAATGTTGTTCTCCATGTTATTGATGTTCGGAATATTGACATGGGGATCTTTCGCCGTAGAGGGCAGCATCTGCATCACTCCTATAGCGCCGGCCGGGCTGCGCACACTCTGATCGATCCCTGATTCCTGGTAGGCAAGAGCCGCCACAAAAAGCCAGTCAAAGCCGTATTTATCGGCATATTTGATAAAGAAATCATCAGCCTCAGAAAATCTTCGGAGATCTTCCTTGGCTAAGGCATTTTTCACCCACGTGGTGCTCTTCAGGTAGCGGTTGATGACCGTATTGAAAATCATGGTGCCTTGCTTGTACTGAGCAGCGAACTCGTTGATCACTTTCTTGAGCTTTGGACTGTTTTTTTCGAAAGGCACTACCAAGCTCGCCGCCGGTACGTACGGCGAGATTCGGATACAGTACGAGATTTTCAAAGACTTTGCTCCACGGCTCCGCAAGATGCTCATCCACGGCAGTGATGGGAAGAAGACTGGCGTTGACCATCTCCAGGATATCCTCATCCTCGAGATATGGATCGGTGGTCACGATCTTGACCAACTTCCGGCCTGCTTTCTTCAGTCGATTGTTGAGTTCTTTCAGGCTTTCGTTGTAGCTGCTCGACGGACGGACATATATTTCCCTGTCGGAAAGGTCCTCTATGGTATTCAGGGCTGGCGTCCCCTTTGCCGCAACAATGATTTCTTTGGCACCAGATGCAAAGGGATCTGAGAAGTCGACGATTTTTTTGCGCTCTGACGTGATCGTGAGGTTTCCCGTTGCAATATCACCACGACCCTCTATCAGACCGGAGAGAAGATCTTCGCTGGGTGTGGGGATTAATACTAAATGAACTTTCAAAAGTTTCTTGCCGAGTTTCTTGTTTAGCCACTCTTCAAAAAGTTTCATCATCTCATAGGTGACGCCGGCCTGCTTGGCGCCGTCCAGAAAGAAGAACGTCTTGCTGTATGGTGCAAGTATACGAATTTTCTTTCTTTAGACCATCCCGTCGAAATCACCAGTCCATTTCTCATCCACATCTAATATCGGTTCGACATCTGCCGTCTTTTTCACTTCGACGTCTGCCGTCTTTTTCTCGCAGGCCATGGTGAACAAGAGGAAAAAAAGTATTGATGCAAAACCGATTTTTGACGCAGTGTTTTTTTTCATTTCAATTTCCCCCACCCAAACCTGGTCAAAGAGTAATTTGTTGTGGTATCTTCTGACGCATTTTCGTGCTTATGCCGCAGCAATCGGTCGGAACCATGAGCAGCGGCGCCGCTCTCCGCCTGCTTCCCTTCCATCCATGATATCATACTCATCAATCAATACAAGGTTCTCTTTGGGAAAAGGCGTGGCTTCCTTTGTGACCTGTCTGTTTCAGCCTTGCGTGATTTGCATAGTTCCTGAAAGAGCGTATAATGAGAAAAAAGTCTGCACAAGAAATATATTATGCTAATTGGCTGCCAGAAACTGATTGAGACATTGAAGCCCAATTTGGACGGCTCTGGAGCTGTATGACAGTCAGAAATTTCGCTCGCGCACATCGCTTCTCCATCTTGATTATCACTGCAACGTTTGTCGTGGCTGTGATATGGACGTCGGTCGTGATTCTGCGTCCGATGCCCCCACGCACCGTGACCATGGTAACCGGACCGGAGGGAAGCGCATATTATGAGTTTGGGAGACGGTACCGCGAGATTCTCGCACGGGAGGGGATCGAGCTTCATCTGCGGCCGACTGCGGGGGCACTGGAGAATCTGAAACAGCTGAGCGACCCTCGCTATGGAGTGAGTATCGGCCTCTTGCAGGGAGGTACTGCCAGCGAGAAGGACTCGCCTGACTTGGCGTCTCTCGGCACGGTTGCTTACGAGCCCCTCTGGTTCTTCTATCGAAGTGAATTTCATGGGAAGGGGCTCGAAAGCCTCCGCGGCAAGAGAATATCTATTGGTCCTGAGGGCAGCGGCTCGCGTGCCCTGACGCTCGAGCTTCTTGCTCGCAACGGCATTGATCAGAATTTCGCCGAGTTGCTTGCCCTTACCCCCCAGGCCGCCGGCGAGAAGCTGCGGGAAGGCGAGATTGACGCGGCGCTCATGCTGACATCCTGGGATTCTTCTGTAGTGCGCCGGCTGCTTGCCGACAGCAGCGTCGAGCTTGCAAGCTTTCCGCGTGCGGAGGCCTATGTTGCTCTTTTTCCCTTCCTGAATAAAGTTATCGTGCCGGCGGGAGTGGGTGACCTGGAAAAAAACCGGCCTCCCGGCGATGCAGTACTGCTCGCGCCGAAGGCGAGCCTCGCAGTGCGCAAAGACCTGCATCCGGCAATCCAGTACCTGCTGCTCGACGCTGCAATGCAGATCCACTCAGGACCGGGAATATTCCAGAAGCCCGGTCAGTTCCCTGCTGCAGAATCGATTGACCTTCCGCTGAGTGAGGAAGCGCGACAGTTTTATAAGACAGGGCGTCCCTTTCTTCAGCGCTATCTCCCCTTCTGGCTGGCGGTATTCTTGGGGCGCCTGCTTCTTCTGCTCATACCGTTGCTTGGAATCTTTTTTCCCCTTGTACGGTTTGTACCGCCCCTGTACGGATGGCAAGTGAGGCGAAAAATTTACCGTTCATACGGTGAGTTGCGCTTCATCGAGCATGCACTGGACGACAGAAACCAAGGGCAGCGCGTGAGCGATCTTGTTGAGCAGTTGGACCGGCTGGAGGATAGAGTTGATCATCTCCATGTGCCAGTCTTTTATGCTGAGATGCTCTATATTCTCAGGGTCCAGCTTACGCTTGTGCGGGGAAGGCTTGAGCGGTCTATGAAGTAGAGAAAATTATTATGCAACTTGTCAGAGAACATGTCGATGTTACGGCATGAGATCGATTTTTTTTCGAGGTTCTTGCTACTCCTTTTTTCCTCTCGGTATCCGATCGTAGGAAGGGTAAGAGTTGTTAGCGCAACATTTCCAGGAAACTAAGACACAATTTCCGGGCAAATAGGTAGTTTGTCCAATTACGCTGGGAGGGGATCTTTGGTATTCTGGGATCAAGAAAACAACAGGAGGTACAGACCATGTTACAGATACGGTACATAGCAGGAGACAGGGCAGGAAAGGGCAGCTACTGGAACTTTTCCACAGGCGATCGGATCACGATGAGCGAAGCGGGCAGCCTGCCGGGCAAGGAAGAGACGGTGTATTACAAGGCAAACCCCGTTATGGTGCTTGCGGCGGCACCGGTGCTGGGGTTGATCTATGCGGTATTTCTTCCGTTCATCGGGATAGCGATACTGCTGCGGGTGGCGGCGGCGAAGATGTTCGGCGGCACGGCAGAGGGGCTGTCGCGGGTGGCGACGTTCAACTGGAGCCCGTCGGCTGCATACCTTGCGGGCAGGCGGCAGAAGAAGGCAGCGGAGGCGAAGAAGGCCCCGAAGGATGCGGGAGGCCCGGCACCCGGCAACGAGTAGAAACGAATAGATCGGTCACGCGGAACAGGGAAAGCGGGGGTATCCGGAAACGGATACCCCCGCTTTTGTGGAAAGATATTGGATCGATGATCTTCAATACTTCGTACTGCAAGACGTGCTGCTATTGTTACGTAATCAGCAGGGTAGTAATCCTTCTCCCAACATTTCACAGTTTTCACTTCTAACATAGTCAGGAGTTCATGTGCTATTTCCAAAAGAGTTGGCATAAGGGGGTAGCCGACATACTGCCACATTTCTCTGGAGTATCCGGTCGGCGGACCGGCTACCTTCTTCTCTTTGTCGTCACATCAGCGGAACTGGCATTCTCATAGTGCTGACGCCTACCTTCACGATTGTAGACTGGATCTATGTCTTGCAGCATGTACTGGTCCTCATGATCACCCTGACGAGGCGTTCGCCTGAGGATCATAATCACTCATTCCTGTCCGTTACAGTCGTTCTCGTGGCCTATGCGTACCCTTACGCACAGGTGGCCTATCTTCGGTGGGTCCCCGGAGAGTCGGCTTGATCCGCAGGCGGACTCGTCCTTGTGACGTTCGGAGCCTGTCTGAACCTCGCCTGTCTTATCAGCCTGGGCATACGGTTTGGGGTCTTCCCGGCCCTGCGAGTTTTAGTGACGAGAGTCACTACCGATTCGTAGGCTATCCCATGTATCTGGCCTATGTGATCGCCGATATTGGCTACAATTTCCGGGAATGGAATTTGGGAACGGTGCTGATGGTGCTGGCAGGGTGGACATCCCTGCTCTACCGTATTCGGGCAGAGGAGCGGATACTTTCCCAAGATCCCAGAAGGGTAGCCTACACAGCATCGGTACGCCGCCTCATTTTAGGCATCTGGTAAGTACAGGGAAACTTTCTCGCCAGAGGGGTAGATCAGCCGCTGCAGATGATGCAATTGCCATGGGGGATAATTTCGAGACCTCGAAAATTTGTGAGATGGTTCCTTCTTGAACGCTGCAGTAAATTATCGCAAAGGGCACCAGACAGGGTGCAGTATTGCAGGTCTCGTTATTGTCATAGACCGTACGCCAGACAACGATTGCTACAAGGGCAGAACCGTCCTGGAACCGGGGAAGAGGCCTGTGCCGCTTAGCTCTGGACAGAGGGTGGAAAGCTGAAGGATCGTAGTTATCTCGACGTTTTCTATAGGACGCAGACGTGAGTCAGGAGAAACTGAGCATACCTGAATTCCCTTCAAATGGAAGAATGGTATTGTCTCGGCCGGTTCGAATGCCAGCGGCAATAATCCGAAAGGTGTAAAGAGGAAGTGATGCAGCGCTGTCCATCATGCACGACATTATGTGGAGTAGTGCGAAGAGGGAGGCTTGCAAAACAATACAGGCCGTAATCTCATTGATACTATCAAAGTCGATGTTCATGCTGCCTTTGTTGGGACGTATCATGAGGTATAATGGAGAGGAATCGAGGAGGCCGGAAATGAACAACGATGACGATTGGTATCGCATCATAGCAGACTTTACCTATGACTGGGAATATTGGATGTCACCCGACCGGAAAATCCTCTACTGCTCGCCTTCCTGTGAACGGATTACGGGGTATGCACAAGAGCGATTTGTGCATACTCCGGAGATGCTCATGCGGATTGTGCATCCGGAAGACCAACAAATCTACACCAATCACGTTATGCGATATTTCGATCCTGCTCAGCGGGGGGATTTGGAAGAGCTCGAGTTCCGCATCGTGACCCACAAGGGAGAGGAAAAGTGGATAGGACATGCCTGTCGGGCAGTGGTCGACAAAGAAGGGAAATTTTTGGGGAGGAGGGTGTCCAACCGGGATATAACCGATAAAAAGCAGAGCGAATTGATGCTGCTGCAATCCAACCAGGAGATCAAGAAGCTCAATGAAAACATCCTGCAGATGTTGAAAATAATGTCACACGACATGAGAAGCCCTCTCATATCGGTTGCCGCTACCCTGAAGTTGCTTCAGAAAGGCAGATTCGGACAGATGGATGAGAGTGTATTAAATACGGTAAAGGATCTTGCAATCAGAATCCGTCAGATCCTGGGCATAGCTGAGGATTGTCTGGGGAAGGCTTCAGCCGTTGATACAATCATGAAGATTGAGAAAAAGGAGATTGATCTCCGGCAAGAGGTTATAGATGCGGTACTGGACGAGCTTTCCAATGTCATAGAGGGACACAAGATAACTATCGACAACCGTCTCGGTGCAATTCCCGCCAACACGATAATGATTCACGCGAGCAAGGTTTGGCTGAAAGTCGTTTATCGGAACATTTTAAAAAATGCAATAACCTATGGCGGCCCTGGTTGCACCATTGCCTTCGGATACGAGGATCGCGGCGACTATTACCGCCTGAACGTTTATAACACGGGGGTGCCGATTCCTGAGGAGCTTCGCGCCATATTGTTTACGAAATTTGGCAGGGTGGGGCAGGAAGGCGGGGAACAGCGAGAAGGCATGGGCATGGGTCTTTTTCTGACCAAGGAAATCATCACGCAGCACGGTGGAAATATATGGTATGAGGCAACGCCTGGCGGAAATAATTTTATCTTCACCCTTCCGAAAAGCTGAGGCATCGCTTTGGCACAACGACCTGCAGCAGATACTTCTTGCATTGTATTCAAAACTTTGCCGGGAAAAAACAACGAGGGAACCTGGGATTACAACCCCCGGCAGCACTCTGAACGCTCATATGATAGAATAGCATTACTGTCCGGCAGAGCAAACCATGACTACACCAAAGCATACTAAATCTTTCCGGCAGCATTCGCCCCTGGGTCATGACGATGCAGGGCATCATACGCCTATGAAACCAGATGATCATCTGCTCTTTGAAAAGATGATATCTGACCTCTCGGCCCGGTTCGTGTGTGTCGCTTCTGATCGGGTGGACGAAGAAATCGACACTGCGCTGAAACGGCTGCTGGATTATTTTAAGGTAGATCGCTGTGGTCTGCTCGGCATATCTTCTGATGGCAAACGGACCCATGTCACGCATGCCGCCTATGCCGAAGGGGTCGAGCGGGTATCGGGGGATGTCGATCTCGCTGCGTTGTTTCCCTGGTCCTATGAGAGACTTGTCCGGCGGGGGGAGGTCGTGAATGTTCCGATGACAGACAAAGTGCCTGCCGAAGCCCAGACAGACCGGCTGTCCTGGGCTGCTATGGGTGTTCGGTCCTCGCTCACCATTCCTCTGTTCATGAGGGGGATTGTTTTGTCTCTCATTGTCATCAACGTCATGAGAGAGGAGCGCGTCTGGCCTGAGGAGTATGTTCCCAGATTACGTCTTCTGGGAGAGATCTTTGTCAATGCCCTTGAGCGAAAACGCGCAGACGAGGCATTACGCAATAGCGAAGCGCGTCTGAGCCTGGCGGCCGACTCCGCTGAGGCGGGCCTCTGGGTGCTGGATTACCGTACACTGGTCTTCTGGGCCACGGAGAGAGCCTTGGCAATCTTTGGATATGCTCCCGGGGAACTCATCAGCATGGAACGCTTCGAAGCATCGGTTCATCCCAAAGATCTTGATCTCATCAGACAAGTCATCGATCGCTCCCTGCGTGGACGAGAAACCATCAAAGTGGAGTACCGGATCGTTCTCAGCGATGGCAGCGTTAAGTGGATCGCTTCCCGTGGGCAGTCCTATTTCAAGTCCACCGGAGAACCGGAATGCCTGATGGGCGTGTCGATTGACATCACCGAGCGCAAAACCTTTGAAAGGCAACTGATCGAAAGCGAAGCACGACTGGCATCGGCGATCGACATTGCGGCGCTTGGTTTCTATGAAATGAATGAAGACTATCGTATCAGCTTTCTGGACGACGGGATGAGGGTGTTGCTCGGCATCCCGCCCGAGGAAAAAGAGCGCGCGCGTGAATTCTGGCTGACGCACATTTATCCGGACGATTTGCCGCGCATACGGGAAGTGAGCCAGAAAGTGCTCAATGAGGGGGTGGACCGTCTTAACGTTGAATACCGGTATCTCCACCCTCAACGCGGCCTGACATGGATCCATCACCTATCCCGCGTCCTTGAGCGTGACTATGCCGGTCGGGCAATCAAAGTTGTCGGTGTCATGCAGGATATCAGCGAGCGGAGGCAGGCAGAGGAAGAACTTCTGACGCAGAAGGATATGCTTCAGTCCATCATGAGCGTGATGAATAGCGGGATTACCATCCGGGATCTGAACTACAATCTCACATATCAGAATGAATATTCAATACGTATGTCCGGCAATCACCTGGGTGAAAAATGTTATCGCGTCTTTGAAGGCATTGATGCCGTCTGTGACGACTGCCCCGTTGCAAAAGCAATTGAAGACGGCAGGTCGCATTCCCTTGTCAAAGAAGTAGAAATGATCCCCGGAGAGATATCGTTTTGGGAAAACACTGCTGTTCCCATGAGAGATGCGAACGGAAACATTTATGCCTGCCTTGAAATCAACCATAACATTACCGAACGGAAGCTGGAGGAAGAAGCATTGCGGCAGAGCGAAGCAGCGCTCAGAAGCAGTCAGAACGATTTCCGGAAACTTGCAGGCAGGCTGATCTCCGCCAAAGAGGAAGAACTGCGCCGGCTGTCACGGGAGCTCCATGACGACCTTACGCAGCGGCTGGCGGTGATTGCGATCGAGGCCGGAAAGCTCGAGATGGATCTGAACAAAATGCCTGCAGCGCATCCGGTGGTCCTGCAGAAGATAGCAAAGGTAAAAGAACAGCTGATCAAGGTGTCTGAAGATGTCCACCGGATCTCGCGTCAGCTCCATCCCACTATCCTTGACGATCTGGGACTGGTACTTGCAATAGAATCCGAATGCACAACGACCATGAGGAGGGAAAACATTGATATCACCTTCCGGCATGACGGTGTTCCTGTTGCAATCAGCAGCGACATAGAACTTTGCATATATCGTGTTGTCCAGGAGGGGCTGAAAAACGTCATAACCCACGCCAACGCAAAGAGCTGCGAGATATTCCTGAAGAGCACTGATAACTCTCTCTGTCTTACAGTCAGTGATGACGGGAGAGGATTCGATCCTGCTGAGGTACGGCATAAGCCGGGGCTCGGCCTTTCGAGCATGCGCGAGAGGGCGCAACTCGTCCGGGGAGATTTTTCCATCACCTCGCAGCCCGGGCAAGGGGCGGTTATCCGCATCTGCGTGCCCTTGAATGCAGGTGACGCATGAAGCGGACGCGCGTTCTTCTTGCAGATGATCACATGATAGTCGCTGAAGGCCTGCGCAGTCTGCTCGAAGCGGATTTCGAGCTTGTCGGGACCGTCCAGGACGGCCGCGCGCTGCTTGAGGCTGCGGAAAAACTGCAGCCCGACGTTATCGTGGCGGATATCTCGATGCCCCTGCTGAACGGTATCGACGCGGTCCGCCAGATCAGGAAGAGTGGAAAGGATATCAAGGTTGTTTTCCTTACCATGCATCCTGACGTGACCTATGCAGTCAGCGCATTCGAGGCGGGTGCGCTGGGCTACGTGCTGAAGCACTCTGCACCCTCTGAGCTTGTTACCGCCATCCACAGCGCGATGGAGGGGAAAACGTACGTGACGCCGCAGCTAGCCGGTGAACTTATGCAGTTTTACCAATCAGGGGAGTACGCGCAGCGCAAAGAGTGCGTTCAACTTACGCAGCGCCAGCGTGAGGTGCTGCAACTGCTTGCCGAAGGCCATTCCGCCAAGGAGATCGCATCGGTGCTGCAGATCTCGCCCCGGACCGTGGAGTTTCATAAGTACCTCATGATGAAAGACCTCGGCATGAAGACCGTTGCCGAGCTGATCAAATATGCGATCAAAAACGGTATCGTTATAACGTAGAGTAGTCGCTCCATAAAGTAATCGCCGATACTTCGTAAATTTCGATATAACTTCATGCTGCCAAGCTCCTTTTTTATATTACTCAATGGATGCTGCTCCATAGGAGTCTAACTCTATGAGGCGGAACGACCATGATGCGGATGATGCCAAGGCGGTTGAGGATCAACCTGCTGAGGAAAAAGGTTTCTCTCCGTTGAGCGAAGGTGCGATGAGGGGCGTTTGTCTATACATTACACCGTAAGAGTCATGTCATGCCCCGAGCAAGTCGGCCAATAGGCTCGAGCAACGGCTCGATCTGAGAATCCCTTGTTTTTAAAAAATTCTTTGCTTTTCTTTCAAGGCTGCCCGCCTCAGGATCATTCAGGAGCGGCCAGAGCCGGGCTGCCCCCATTATTGATCGCTGCATTATAAATAAACCTACTAGTAAATAGATCTTCAAAACCTCGTAATTTTACGAGTTCCTTTCACGTTCATAACCTGATATAAGATATGGTAAGACGTAGTTGGTCTTTGTATTTCCGTAGCCTTCCGGATCAGGGTATCTGTAATGCTGCACGTCTTTCACCACAGGAATGCGCCAAGACAACTCATTGCGAATGTAGTTGAGACGGCGGTAGCTTGCGAAAGAGAGGGACAATGAAAAAAGGCAAAGTTCTCCTGGCTGACAGCCATCAGAACATGCTTGCAGGGGTGAGAAATCTCCTGGAGAACATGTTTGAAACGGTCTTTATGGTGGCTGACGAAACTTCGCTTATGGAGGCGGCGGAGAAATTGGCGCCGGATCTCATCGTTGCCGACCTTTCGCTGCCGGTCACGAAAGAGGTCAATATCGCCCGTCGGCTGAAGAAGGCCTTCCCTGCCATCAAACTGATCATCCTGAGTGTTCATGATGAGCGCACTGCGATCAACGAATGCATTGAAGCTGGGGCATCTGCAGTCGTGCTCAAACGGTCTGCAGTTGATGATCTTATGCCTGCAGTCACGAGCGTGATGAAGGGCTTGACTTTTGTGTCACCGGCGATCGCAGACGCGAACAAGAAATCCCCTAAGGCTGTCGGCCAAGGAACTGAGTGATGAAAATGAGAAGACTATATGCCATGATTGCGTTTCAGTACAAACAAATACTGCAGGGACATCCTGCACAGAAGGAGGATTACATTATGAAGAAACGTGGAGAAGTTACGCTTTTGATCTGCATGTTAGGTTTGCTTATCATTGGAGCCTGTGCTTCTGCTAAAGTCACCAGCAGAGAGCAGGACGTGACCAGTCAACTCCCGCGGCCCAATCACATATGGGTCTACGACTTTGCTGCCACACCCTCTGACGTTCCGGCCGAGTCCTGGTTTTCCGGCCAGAACGTCGATCACGCGTCGCCCCAGACGGACGAGCAGGTTTCGACCGGCAGGAAACTGGGCCAGGAAATTGCCGTTCAATTGGTCGAAGAGATTCGCGCCATGGGACTGCCGGCAGAGCACGCATTGCCGGGCATTGCACAGCAGATCAACGACATTGTGATCAAGGGATACCTCATCTCCGTGCAGCAGGGTGATGCTGCTAAGCGCATTGCCATCGGACTGGGCTCAGGGGCGTCCGAGCTGAGCACGGCGGTGGAAGGCTTCCAGGTGACTGCCCAGGGAATGCGCAAACTCGGATCGGGCACAGTCTCCTCCGAAAGCGGTAAATCACCGGGAGGGGCAGTAGGGCTTGCAACCCTTCTTGCTACACATAATCCGGCTGGTCTCATCGTCAGTACCGGTGCTCATCTGTACGGGGAAGAGAGCGGCAGAAGCACGGTAGAGGGCCGGGCCAAGCAGACCGCCAAGGAGATCGGCGATGTGCTCAAGAAAAGATTCCAGCAGGAAGGATGGATCAACTGAATCTACTAAAGGAGGAAATGATGATAAAAGTAAGAAGTACTGTTCTGTGGCTGATGATCTGTATTTTTGCTGGCATGATGACGTCCTGCAGCAAGAAAGAGGATGTCATCTCCAAGGCGGAGAAGGGAGAGAAAGACAGGCCGAGCATAGCCGAGGTCAAGGCCATTGCGGAGGAAGGGTTTATTTATGGCCTGCCGGTCGTTATGAATTATGCGGTCATGTACGAGTACGCGGTCGACCACAACTCGGGTCAGTTCAAGGCGCCCTTCAATGAGATATTTAATGAGCATAGAGTGTTTACTTATGAGGATACCGCCGTTGTATCCCCAAACAGCGATACGCCGTATTCAATAGTGTGGATGGACCTGCGAGCAGAGCCCATAGTGCTGTCCGTTCCTGCGGTGGAGAAAAAGCGCTACTACTCAGTTATGCTCTGCGACGGCAACACCTTTAACTACGGCTATATCGGCAGCCGCGCGACCGGCAACGAGGCCGGCGACTATATGGTCGTGGGGCCTGACTGGAAGGGCGAAGCCCCTGCCGGCATCAAAAAAGTGTTTCAGTCCACGACACAATTCACGATCGTGATCTATCGGACGCAGCTCTTCAATCCCAAGGACATGCCCAATGTTGTAAAAATCCAGTCAAAGTACAAGGTGCAGCCGCTTTCTGCCTATTTGAAGCAACCGGCCCCGCCTGCGGCATCGACGATCGACTTCCCGAAGATAGACAAGGAAATGGTGAAGACGAACTTCTTCGAGTACCTCGATTTCGTCCTGCAGTTCGCCCCCGCCGGGCCGGAGGAAAAGGAGATCCGCGCGAAGCTCGCCCGTATCGGCATCGGCTCTGGCAAAACGTTCAACTTCAAGGACCTCTCAATCGAGCACAAGGCCGAAATAGCCCTGGGCATGAAGGAAGGCGAAAAGAAAGTGGAGGAGAAAGTTAAGAGCGTAGGCAAGGAAATCAACGGCTGGGATGTCGCCTCGCAGTTCGGCGACCGTGACTTCTTTCATGGCGACTGGCTCCTGCGAGCGGCCGCGGCCAAGGCCGGCATCTACGGAAACGACGCGGTTGAGGCCGTCTATCCGATGACGCACAGCGATGAGACCGGCCAGCCGCTGGACGGCGGCAAGCATAAGTACACGCTGACATTTGCCAAAGACCAGTACCCGCCGGTGAATGCCTTCTGGTCAGTGACCATGTACGACGGCAAGACGCAGCTGCTGATCAAGAATCCGATCGACCGCTACCTTATTAATTCCCCGATGCTGACCGGAATGAAGAAGAACTCAGACGGTTCTCTGACGATTTATATCCAAAAAGATTCGCCGGGCAAGGCAAAGGAATCCAACTGGCTGCCAGCGCCGGATGGGCCGATATATCTCGTGATGCGCCTGTACTGGCCGAAAACAGATCCGCCTTCGATCCTGCCGCCTGGTGAGGGCACATGGAGCCCGCCAGGTATCAAGAGGGTGGAATAACAAGGGTTTGTCGTTGAGCCGAAACCGACGCAATGAGAATGGTGCTATTAACATGTCGGTAAAGAAAGGAGAATGTGTATGAGCGACATTGTGAAGGAGAAGAAGTCAACACGTCTTACCGCCTGCGCATCAGCGGGCGCCATGCTCATGACAACACTGGGCGGCGCTGCACCGGCCTCGGCCGGCCCGATACTTGAGGGTCTTGAGAAACTTTTCGAAAAGCCGAAAGTGGAGCGCACCGATCAGGTCGCTCCGGGTGCGAGCAGCGAAGGACAGATTACCGGCGAACCGGGTTCGCCCAGCGCCAAAACCACCATCGACGGCAAGCAGCTTCCTGCGCCGCCGCAGAAGTTTGAAGGCAAGATTGGGAAAACGGCCCCCGAGTCCAAGCCCTACTGGCCGGCGCGGGTCGTGCCACCCAAGGGAGCTCCTAACGTGCTGCTGATCATGACCGACGACGCCGGCTATGGCGTCCCGAGCACCTTCGGTGGTGTGATACCCACACCAGCGCTGGACCGCATTGCAAAGAACGGACTGCGCTATACCAACTTCCATTCCACGGCGCTTTCCTCGCCGACACGGGCCGCCCTCATCACCGGCCGCAACCACCACTCCGTCGGGTTCGGGGTCATCTCAGAGCAGGCAACCGGCTACCCGGGATACGACAGCATCATCACCAGGGACAAGGCGACCATTGGCCGCATTCTTCAGGACAACGGCTATCACACATCATGGTTCGGGAAGAACCACAACACGCCGTC
>DKBH01000038.1 GCA_002451165.1 Nitrospiraceae bacterium UBA6905 | reverse complement strand
TCAAGGGGGCCTTAATGAGTATCAGTGATATCTCCGTGGTGAAGCATGGATTTCTGCCGGATAGAGATAAACCATATATTGGACGATGGTACAATTTACAGGATTCACACCTTATGAGATAATCATAACCAAGTATTGCAGGACCTCTAGAGATGCGGAACCATGCCTCTCTACCTGGAGGATCTAAGCCTATAGTGGGAAAATAGACGCAAGAGGAAAAAAATACTATTTTATTGCTTAAGGAGGATTCGGAAATGAAGAAGATTGAAGCTTTGATGCAAAGGACAATACCTGTTATGGTGGCGGTAACACTACTGTTCGGTGCTGGCTGCGCAACTAAAGGGCAGACCGGGGCAGCGGTCGGAGCCGGGACGGGCGCGCTCATCGGCGGACTCGCAAATATGCACGGCTCATGGGGAGCAACAGCCCTGATCGGGGCAGGAGTCGGCGCCGGGGTCGGCTATCTTATCGGCAATGAACAGGATAAGAAGGACGCGGCGAAGCGGCAAAGTGCGTCGGAAGCCGAGTTGAAGCCCCTCGCCGGGACGGCCTGGCAGGTCATCAGCATAGTGCCGAAACCGGAAAAGGCCCATAAGTCCATCGTTGCCCATTTCAGGCCTGACGGCAACGTAGTGATAACAAAAACGGACATGCAGGGGAAGGTGGAGACCTCGACGGAAAAATACCGCATCGTGGGCTCAACGCTCATACTCAACAAACCAGATTACGTCGAAAACACGAAGTTCAAGATCGAAGGGGACAAGCTGATCGTCGATTACGGAAATGGAAGCGTTGTCCTTCAGCGCATCAGTTGAGACGAGGTCGTTGGAAACAGTCCCTTTGATGATCGAAAATCCGGAGAGGGAGTCAGCATCTCTGCTACATATAGAATCGTCGATGAAGCGTTTGACGACATTTGCCCTATGAAGGAGGCCACATGAAGCTGAAAGTCGTATTTTGTCAACTTGTCACGATAAGTCTCATCCTCCTGATAGCTGTGCCGCCAGGCACATTTGCGCAGGAAGCTGCTTCCGGCGAGGCACAAATCTTCAGGCAGGAGGAGCTTGACCAGATGCTCGCCCCAATTGCCTTGTACCCCGACTCGCTGCTCTCGCAGGTGCTCATGGCCTCGACCTATCCGCTCGAGATCGTTCAGGCCAATCGCTGGGCAAAGCAGAACAAGGGCCTCAAGGGCGATGCGCTTGCCAATAAGCTGGAGCAGGAGCCCTGGGACCCGAGCGTGAAATCTCTGCTCCAGTTTCCTGAGGTGCTCGAGATGATGAGCGATAAGCTCGACTGGACACAGAAGGTGGGAGATGCGTTTCTCGCGCAGCAGAATGATGTCATGGACACGGTCCAGAAACTCCGGGCAAAGGCAGAGCAACAGGGCAACCTGAAGACCACGTCAGAGCAGAAGGTGATCGTCGAGAAGGAGACGCAGACCATCATCATCCAGCCTGCCAATCCGCAGGTCATTTATGTGCCGACCTACAATCCGACGGTTGTTTACGGCACATGGTGGTACCCGGCCTACCCGCCTTATTATTACTACCCGCCGGGCTATACCGTAGGTGCTGCGGTATTTGGATTTGCCACTGGCGTGGCGATCGGCGCGGCCTGGGGGTATGCATGGGGCCATGCAGACTGGCATCATCACGATGTCAGAGTCAACGTCAATCAGAACATCAACATCAACAGGAATATTAACCGCAACAAGTATGTTGAGCACTATGGGCGCGGAGACGGCAACTGGAAGCACAACCCTTCGCACCGGAAGGGCGTTGCATACCGGGACAACAGGACGGCACAGCATTATAACCGCGCTGGCACGCGGGATGCGGTGAAAGCGCGCGAGAACTTCCGCGGACGTGCTGAGCAAGGCAGGAGGGATATCTCCCGAGGGGACGCTGACCAATTGAGAAGCCGCGACCGTGACAGACGGGGTCCGGAGGGCAAGGACAAAGTTCAGTCCCGTGATGCTGCTCAGACCCGCGACAAGGCCAGGGACCGCGACATGAGCAGGGACAGGGTTCAGTCCCGTGACGCTGCCCAGGCCCGCGACCGGGCCAGGGACCGCGACATGAAGGGCCGCGACACCACCAGGGGTGATGCCGGCAAAGGGAGAGACCGCGGCGGCAGCGCCTTCAGCGGCATGGATAGGGGAGGAAAGGCAACGCGCGACATCAGCAGTCGCGGCAGTTCCAGCAGGCAGAGCATGTCGTCCGGCAACCGCGGCGGCGGAAAATCGCGCGGCGGCGGTGGCGGTGGTGGATCGCGCGGTGGCAGCCGGGGTGGCGGTGGCGGCGGCCGCGGAAGGAGGTAGCGATGAAACCATCGTGCTTATCAATACAAGAACGCGCAAGGGAGAAGAGAACGATGAATCAACCACTGAACGTTAAAGCAGGCGCTGTGCTCTTGGTGAGGAGGTTTCTTTCAGCAGCGGTTGCGGTCATAATCCTTGTCTTTGCCGGGATGGGAGCCGAAGCAGCAGACAAGCAGAAGGGATTTGCTTCTGCTGAAGAGGCGGTGAAGGCTTTTATTGCTGCTCTGAGAGCGAGTGACGATAAAGAACTGTTGGCGATCTTCGGTCCAACAGCAAAGGAACTGATCTCTTCAGGAGATCCTGTAGAAGACAAACAGCGGGACGAGAGATTTGTCAGCAAATTTGACCAGAAGAACAGCCTGAGCAAAGAAGGGGATAAGATGATCCTTATCATCGGAGAACAGGACTGGCCCTTTGCCATCCCGCTTGTAAAGGAAGGCTCCCAGTGGTTCTTTGATACCAAAGCAGGCAAGGAGGAGATCCTGAACCGCAGGATCGGCGACAATGAGCTGAACACGATCCAGGTCATGCTCGCTATTGTGGATGCACAGCGGGAATATGCCATGAAGGATCGTGACAACGACGGCATGCTTGAGTACGCCGAGAAGTTCGGGAGCGACCCCGGGAAAAAGAACGGCCTGTACTGGGAGACAAAGGAAGGCGAGGAGCCGAGCCCGCTGGGTGAACTCGTAGCAGATGCACGGGCTGAGGGATACACTGCCAAAGGAACGAAGGAAAATCCGGTGCCGTATCACGGTTACTATTTCCGGATGCTGAAAAAGCAGGGGAAACATGCGCCTGACGGGGCTTTTGATTATGTGGTCAAGGGAAACCAGATCGGCGGGTTCGCGGTCGTTGCTTATCCGGCAACGTACGGGAACGCCGGGGTCATGACCTTCGTGGTGAATCACGACGGCGTGGTGTACGAGAAAGACCTCGGCAAGGACACAGCAAAGATCGCTAAGGCGATGACGGCCTATGACCCGGACAAGACCTGGAAAAAGGCTGAATAAGGAATAACGATCTGAACCAGAAGAGAAGACTGATAGAATATGGGCCACGTAAAAATTAGTACGGACAAGAAAAGAATTATCACCGTAGAAAGTGCGATGAGCTGAAGCTAAAGCATAAAGAGCAGAGGGAGAAGAAGCAATAAGACCACATCTTCCTCTACTCTTTTTTCCTCAGACCGGACTACCAGAAGGGTCCGTGCTGCAGGATGCAGGAAACACCGGGATCGATACATAACGACTGAAGGAGTCATTGATATGACAATGACTAGGCTTCCCAAATGTATACTGCTCTGCAGTATTCTTATCGGGGCGCTCCTTGTCAAGCTGAATAGCAATGCCTTATCCGCATCATGCGGGCCTGAGGGCATCGAATGGATTCTGCTGGAGGCCGGAGGAGCTCCGGTGCACCAGCTGGCCGATGATAGACAACCATACATCTTATTTGATCCTGTACAGAAAAGAGCCACGGGATTTTCCGGCTGCAACAACCTCTTCAGCAGCTATGAACTCGAAGGGGCATCGCTGAAGTTCGGTCCGATCGGCGCCACGCGGAAGTTCTGCGAAGGCGTATCCGGTGAGGTAGAGACGCGGTTCATGAAGGCGCTGGAAAAGACCCGCTCGTGGGAAATTACGGATGGCCTGTTGATGCTTCGTGACAATACCGGTGTCCTTGCCCGGTTGACGAGATTACGGAACGAACTTCCTGGACCAGATCTTGAATCCATGACGTTTCTGTCAACATGGTTTCCATCCGGAAAGGTGGCGCTTTCCAAAGGCCGGTACCGTGAGCCGGCCGCGCCGGGCTCAGCTTCGGAAATTATCGTAACGCTGAGCGACAAGAGGGCGTTCGGCGTGATCAACGGCAGAGATGTTGGTGCAGTCGTCATTTTCACTTCTGCAGGAGGCACGGGCACTTTTTACGATCTCGCCCTTCTCACAAAGGGAGCAGAAGGATGGGTGAACAGGGACATATCTTTTCTGGGCGACCGGGTGAATCTGCATGCCGTCGAGATCAAGGATGACCAGATCCTCGTCTCGATGACAACACACCGTCCCAGCGACCCCATGTGCTGCCCGACGCTCGAGGTAAAGAAGCACTTCGCAGTTCAGGAAGACCTCCTTGTCTCGCTTACTGAAAACAGAATGGAAGCCGAATCCCAGATCACAGGCACGGTCTGGCAATGGCTACGAACGTTCTATAACAACGACAGCAAGAATGTCCCAACAAAGCCGCAAAACTATACGATTCAGTTTCTGGAAGACGGCACAGTCAATGTGAAGGCAGACTGCAATCTCAAGGGTGGCACGTATTCCCTCGAGGGCAAAGGGATTGCCATAGCGATCACCCACTCCACCATGGCAGTATGCGAGGAAGGTTCTCTTGAGGAGCAGTTTGTCCGCGACCTCATGGCAGGGGCGCTCTTTTTTCTGAAGGACGGCTATCTTTATATAGACCTGAAATACGATACCGGGACCATGAAGTTTTCAAAGATAAAAATAGAATAACAGGGAAAAGGGCCCGTGAAGAGGATGCGAGATGACGCTTATCCTGCCTTTCAGCCGCAAACGCCATTTTCAGATACCTTCTCTCAGAAAAAAGACTATTCTTAGGAGAGACGTTGTCTTATAATGTTCTTACCTGAAGGCTTGAAGAATACGGTAGTACAGGCACAGAGCGGTTAAGGGAGCAGAGGGTTCATGTGGTATTTGCAATCCCGATTCCGCAGGAGGTACGTTCCGTGAGAAGACAACGCAAGACCGATGTAGTCCCTGCAGCACTTATCTGCAGCACGGCCCTTTTCAAGACCCTGCCTAGAGCCTTCCCCTGGAAGAAGACGAAGTTCACCCCGACCATGAAAGGATCTTACTGCTTCACATGAGAGATACTATCACCAGGGCTGTATTTCTTTTGATTTTTACCCTTATCCTTCCCTTCTGGGCGATCTCAGCCGGAGCGCAATCTGCCCAGCAGTCTGTTGCTCTGAATCAGCCTGTTGAGACCGCTCCGGTAATCATCGATGATATGACACTCTTTTCGGTAAGGGGCATTTCTGCACACCCTGCACAGGAACGGGCAGGCGTTATCGCCCGTCGGATAAAGGAAGTGGCCGCGGACCGGACAATCCCGACAGATTCGATTGTCTCTATCGACACGGGCGAGTGGACGGAAATGCGAGCAGGCGACCGTCGCATTATGACCATCGTAGATGCTGACGCAGCGCTCGAGGGTATTAAGCGAAACGAGATGGCCTTTGTTTACCTGAAGAAGGTGCAAGCAGCCATCGATACCTACCGGCAGTTCCGGACGCAGGAGTATCTCGGCAAGGCGGTCTTGAACGCTTTTTTCTCTACCCTCATTTTTATCATTGCCGTCTTCCTCATCCTGAAACTGTTCACCAAGCTCCAGACATTTGTAGAAGCTCGTTTCCGTGAAAAGGTTGAAGACATCAGCGTCAAGTCCGTCAGGATCATGCGCAGAAAAGACATCTGGACAGCGATCATGGAAGGGCTGCGCATACTCCGCATCATCGTGCTCTTTGCCCTTGCCTATGCCTACCTTGGGAGGGTGCTCATCCTTTTCCCCTGGACGCGGCTCCATGCAAAGAAGCTGGGACAACTTTTCTTTAGCCCTCTGAAAATACTGGGAGGGGGATTTGTTCATGAGCTGCCCAATCTTCTTTTCCTCGCAGTTCTCTTTATTATCACACGGATATTACTGAGGATGCTCCATGCCTTTTTCCGACAGATCGAGCAGGAAAGGGTTACGATCAGGGGATTTTATCCTGAATGGGCCGAACCGACAGATCGGCTCATTACGGTGCTGGTCACGGCCTTTGCCATCGTAGTCGCCTTTCCCTACATACCCGGATCGGAATCAGGAGCATTCAAGGGCATCTCCATCTTCATCGGCGTCCTCTTTTCGCTCGGCTCCCAGTCTGCCGTGGCAAACACCATCGCCGGATTTGTGGTGAACTACCGGCGGGCCTTCAAAATCGGCGATCGGATCCAGATCAATGAGGTTATCGGTGATGTCACCCAAATACGGATGCAGGTGACGCATATCAGGACGATCAAGAACGAGGAGGTGATTGTGCCGAACTCGACGATCCTGAACAGCAACATCGTGAACTACAGCTCATATGCGCGCCAGAAGGGCCTCATTGTCCATACCCAGGTGACGATCGGCTACGACGCACCCTGGCGGCAGGTTCATGCCCTCCTCCTGATGGCTACCGAACGGACGCCGCAGCTCCTGAAGGAGCCGCCGGCCTTTGTGCTCCAGAAGTCCCTCGACGACTTCTACGTCACCTACGAACTGAACGCTTATCTGGATCAGCCCCAGAAGATGGCGCTTGCCTACTCAGAACTCCACAAAAATATACAAGACTGCTTCAACGAATATGGGGTCCAGATCATGTCGCCGAACTATGAAGCCGACCGTGCCACCCCTACGATCGTGCCGAAGGAAAAATGGTATGCACCGCCGGCAAAACCGCCGGCAGGGGAAACACCTGATAACCAGTCATGATCTGACCGGGCCTCCCGCCGGCACAGACGAATGAATCGGCAGAGCTGCACAAAGCATAGCGTTTATAGGGGGAGCCACGCCTTTTCTCAAAGGCATTTGTATGTTCTACCGTCTCGCACCACTGCATGGTGCCTATCGTGATAATTGGACAGGATCATCTTTCCATGATATAAATGAATTATTCCGGCTTGTCTGAAGAATCAATGTTTTAAAAGTTATTTTAGCCGCTTCTCACGCTTTTTACTTTATGACCAGTGATGAACAGTACGCAATTATGAACAATGGGCATGTAAAAACACCGGTTCGACTCTATCGCGGCAAGCCCGTACGCCGGATGCACGTGATGGTGAAACCCACGGGTGCCCTCTGCAATCTCAACTGCACCTACTGCTATTACCTTTCCAAACGGGAATTACTGGAGAAGCCCGAAGAGTGGCACATCTCCGACGAGCTGCTCGAAACCTTCATCCGCCAGTACTTCGAGAGCCAGAACTTTAAGGAGGTCGTCTTTTCCTGGCAGGGCGGGGAGCCGACCCTGCTCGGACTGGATTTCTTCAGGAAGGTTATCGAGCTTGAGAAGAAATACTGCCCTCCCCATGTCAGGTGTGAGAACGACCTCCAGACGAACGGCACGAACATCAATGATGCGTGGTGTGAGTTCCTGCGGGAGAATCGTTTCCTTGTAGGATTATCCATCGACGGTCCGCAACACCTTCATGACCATTACCGCAAAGACAAGACTGGTCAGGGCAGTTTTGACCGGGTCTTTCGTGCCTCGAAGCTCCTGCGCAGGCATAGGGTGAACTTTGCGACACTGAGCTGTGTCAACCGGCTCACGGCAAAAGCGCCGCTTGCAGTCTACCGGTTCCTGCGCGATGAGGTGGGTTCGCTGCGCATGCAGTTCATCCCGATCGTCGAACCTGTCGGTTTCAGGCAGGTTGCTCCCCAGAGGTGGGACGAACGATTGATGCCGGTCCTCGGGTCTCCGCAGGCAAGGCCCGGAACTGAAGGGTCTGCTGTTGAAGAGTGGAGCGTGGACCCTGACGACTGGGGTGACTTCCTTTGCACGGTCTTCGATGAATGGTACCGGAAGGATCTGGGCAAGATCTACGTCAATTACTTCGAGGCAGCTGTCGAGACCTGGATGGGCCACGTTTCGCCCCTTTGCACACAGAGCCCCATGTGCGGCAAGGGACTTGCCCTCGAGCGCGATGGGTCGGTCTATGCCTGTGACCATTACGTCTACCCGGAGTACCGAGCCGGCAATATTATGGAAAAGACACTCGAAGAGATGGCGTATTCGGATATTCAAGAACGTTTTGGCACGGCCAAGGAGGGGACCCTTCCCGAGTACTGTCGCAGATGTTCCTACCAGTTCACCTGCTTCGGCGAGTGTCCCAAGAACCGCTTCATCAAGACGCCGGTCGGCGAGCCCGGCCTGAACTACCTCTGCAGCGGGTGGAAGAAGTTCTTCGCACATATCGATGAGCCAATGCAGAGCATAGTGAGGAGCCTGGGGCATACGGTCGTGAAGGAAGTCCGTATGCGCGCTGCGGAACACTGGCAGCCAGTGAAGAAATAATGAAGTGGGAACGGCTCGACAATGTTGACGGGCAACGACAGCTGATCGTTGAGGCTCCCTGGTCAGAACTTGCTGCCGACTACAATGACATTTTAGCGCAGTATGCGAAGGCGCGTCTGCCGGGCTTCCGGCCGGGAAAAGTCCCTCGGTCAGTGATCGAAAAAAGATTCCGGAAAGAGATTGTTGATGACCTTTCTCAAAGGGCCGCACAGCGATTCGGCCGGGAGGCAGTGCGCGAAGCAGGCCACGAATCACTGGGGTTGGTGGAAGCATTGCTGATCGACTGTGAAAAGGACAAGCCCTTCCGCTTTCAGGTGCGGTTTTATCCCATGCCGGACCTCGAGCTGCCGGACCTTGGCAGCCTGAAGATAGATGCGAGGGACGGTGATCCCCGCGACCAGATTAGTGTCCGACTCCTCGAGCTTGTTCCCTTTGAGGTGCCGGATAAGCTGGTGGAAGAGGAGCTTGTTCGGGACGGCATTGTTGGCGCAGGTTCCGAGAGCCCCGAGTGGCGGGCCGCGAGTGACCGCATCAGGCTCATGATTCTTCTCAAGAAAATCGGGAGGCAGGAGGGAATTGAGGTCGATGATGCCGATATCGACCGCCGAATTGCCGAAAAAGCGAAGGAGTTCGGTACATCCCCGTCTGCATTGCGATCAGAGCTTGAAGAGAGCGACGGAATATCCCGGCTAAGAGACATGCTGGTGGCCGAGAGCACATTGGATTACTTACTGGAAAGGAATCAAAATGAAGTGTGAAAAGAAAAGGGAACCCCTTGCGGAGATAATTATACTGCTTCTGTTTGCGGCCGGTCTTTTCTTGCCGATTTCTGCGCCCGCTGAAAGTGGTCCAGAGTACGGACTGGGAGTCAAGCAGCCGATTGCAGGCAAATGGCTCCGCCCTGACGGAGGCTATGTGCTGGAGTTGAGCGAAGTGAAGGAAGATGGCACGCTCAAGGCAGCCTATTTCAATCCACGGTCGATCCATGTTGCAAAGGCGGAATGGCGGCGAATCGGCGATCGTATTCAGGTTTTTGTAAAACTTCAGGATATTAACTATCCCGGTTCGACGTACACGCTTATTTACGATCCGAAAGAGGACCGGTTTACCGGGTATTACTACCAGGCAGCACGTAATCAAACGTTCGACGTCGTGTTCATCAGAAGAAAGTGAGGAGGTGATATGTCAGCGTTCGAACAAAATGAAGAAAGGCTTCTTTCGAGCATAATCTTCGTAATCTGAGAGAAGAAAGGAGAGTTCTATGAAACAAAACAGTGTAAAGAAAAGCAAGGCCCATATGTGGGCTGCAGTCGGGGGCATTCTGGCCGCGGCTGCTATGACTACGGCTGCAGTAGCCCCGGCAAAGGCTGCCGAGGCGCCGAAGCAGGCAAAACAGCCTAACATAGTCATCATCTGGGGTGACGATATCGGTCAGTCGAACATCAGCGCCTACACGCGTGGATTGATGGGCTACCAGACTCCTAACATCGACCGCATCGCCCAGGAAGGCATGATGTTTACCGATTACTATGCCGAGCAGAGCTGCACGGCCGGCCGTTCTGCCTTTATCACCGGCCAGAGCGTCTTCCGGACCGGGCTCAGCAAGGTCGGCATGCCTGGGGCCAAGGAAGGGCTCAGCGACAAAGACCCTACTATTGCCACTCTGCTCAAAGCCTTGGGATACGCCACAGGCCAATTCGGCAAGAACCATCTTGGCGACCGTGACGAGCACCTGCCCACCGCCCACGGCTTCGATGAGTTCTACGGGAACCTGTACCACCTCAATGCGGAAGAAGAACCTGAGCAGCCAGACTATCCCAAAGATCCTGAGTTCAGGAAGAGCTTCGGACCGCGCGGGGTGATTCACAGCTTCGCGTTGCCGGACGGTAAACAGAAGATCGAAGACACCGGGCCGCTGACCAAAAAAAGGATGGAAACCATTGATGACGATATCGCTGACCGGGCCTCTGCCTTCATCGAGGCCCAACATAAGGCCGGCAAACCGGTGTTTGTCTGGGTGAACTTCACCCACATGCATTTCCGCACCCACCCCAAACCCGAAAGCATCGGTCAATCAGGCCGGTGGCAGAGCGAGTACCACGACGCCATGATCGATCACGACAAGAACGTGGGCTCGGTGCTGAAGAAACTGGACGACCTGGGCATTGCTGACAACACCATCGTTATGTACGGTACTGACAATGGTCCCCATATGAACACCTGGCCCGATGGCGCCATGACGCCGTTCCGAAACGAGAAGAACAGCAACTGGGAAGGGGCTTATCGAGTGCCCGCGATGGTGCGTTGGCCGGGCAAGATCAAAGCCGGCAGCGTCTCTAATCAGATCATGTCCCACATGGACTGGCTCCCGACCCTTCTGGCGGCCGCCGGCGATCCTGATGTGACCAACAAACTGCTCAAGGGGTACAAGATCGGCGAGACCACCTATAAAGTTCATCTGGATGGTTACAACAGCCTGCCTTACCTGACCGGCCAAGAAACCAAGAGCCCCCGGGAGTCGTTCTTTTACTTCTCCGATGACGGTGACCTGACCGGGCTGCGTTACGACAACTGGAAGCTTGTGTTCATGGAGCAGCGGGAGCGGGGTACTCTGCAGGTCTGGTTCGAGCCCTACACCACCCTGCGGGCGCCCAAACTGTTCAATCTGCGTATGGATCCTTACGAGCGGGCCGATGTCACCTCAAACACCTATTGGGACTGGTATATCAATCACGCCTTCTTGATAGTGCCGGCACAAGGTTATGTCGGTAATTTCTTGGCGACATTCAAAGAGTTCCCGCCGCGTCAGAAAGCTGCCAGCTTCAGCCTCGAAAAGGTTCTGGACCAGCTTCAACATAATGTCGGATCCAAGTAAATGAATCACAGCGGGGTGCCGGGTTGCCGGCACCCCGGCGGTGATACACATAGGAGGTAGCAATGAAGCATTCCTTTATCGCAATATTGGGGTTGTTCCTGATTTTCTCAAATGTTGCCCTTGCCGCCGATCCCTTGCCCTCATGGAATGATGGACCGGCCAAGAAGAATATCATGGAATTTGTCGGCAAGGTGACGAAAGAAGGTTCGCCTGCCTTTGTGCCCTTATCCGAGCGGATCGCCGTATTCGACAACGACGGTACACTCTGGGCCGAGCAGCCGATGTATTTCCAGTTGATCTTTGCGCTTGATCGCGTAAAGGCCACGGCCTCTCAACATCCTGAATGGAAGACAAAGGAGCCTTTTGCTTCGCTGCTTAAAGGCGATGTCAAAGGCGCACTTGCGGGTGGCGAACACGCCATACTCGAGATCGTGATGGCGACCCATGCCGGAATGACAACTGCGGAGTTCGAGCAGATTGTCAAAGACTGGGTTACCACGGCAAAGCATCCCAAGACCGGAAAACTCATCTCGCCCTGTATTTATGAATAATATGGGCTAAGTACCACGGGCATGCCCGTGGGTATCTATAGCATCTTTGAGCTGCCACAGTATTTTCAAGTGGAAACATTGACTATCTGGAGAACGGGGAGGTTTTTATTCCTATGCTAAAAATAACCGACAACCACAGGGAGCTGCTTGACAAGGTGATGGGGCTCGTGGCCGAATTCGATGGCGAGGGCCGCTTTGTATACGTGAATCCGTATTTCTCGGCTGTCAGCGGTTTCTCTGCCGAAGAAGTGCTGGGGAAGAGCTTTACTGAGTTCATACATGAGAAAGACCACAAGGAAGCACTTGAAAACTTGTCAGATATAAAGAAATCTTTTATTAAGCAATCTGTGAGAAACTTGCTCTGCAAGGATGGCTCTGTGCGGCAGATCCGCGTGAACAGCCTGGTCCTTAGTGATGAAAAAGATACTCCAAGCGGCGTCCTGAGCATCTGCGAAGATATCTCCGACATTATCAATAAGGCGAATATGGATCTAGTGGAACAACACGAGCGATTCGAGCGCATTCTATCAGAACTGAAGATCGGAATGGTGCTCCTCAGTCCTGACTTGACTGTTCTCTGGGCAAATGACCTGATGCATAAGATGTTTCCCCAAAAGGAACTCGTTGGAACGAAGTGTTATATCATCGCCGAGAACAGGACATCTCCCTGCGAGGGGTGCCAGTCGGTACTGGCGCTGAGCGACGGTCTGCCCCACGTGAGAGTGTTTATGAATTCCCTTGACAAGCGGTGGTATCACGTCGTTGCTCTGCCGATAAAAAATGAAACGGGGAAGGTCATCAGTGTACTTGAGGCTACGACAGACATCAGCGAGCAAAGGCAGACAGAGGAAGCGTTACTCTTGGCTCAGGAGAAATTCAGGGACTTCTTCAGGAACATTCACGATTACGGTTTCATTGTTTCACCGGACGGAACTATAGTTGAAATCAATGATTTCGCCCTCTCCTCACTGGGGTATAACAAGGAAGAACTCATCGGAAAGCCGCTGACAATGCTCTATGCACCAGAATCCCAGCAGAAGATGAATGAGCTCTTCAACAAATTGAAAGAGATCGGGCAGATCAGTAACGAAGAATTCGTGCTCATCACCAAACAGGGTAAGAGATTTATCGTACTGCTCAATGCAGGCGTCGTGCACGATAAGGACGGAAATATCCGGTATTACACATCTGTGCAGATTGATATTACCGCATTCAAGCAGGCCATAAAAGAAATTGAAGTTCTGAAGAATCGACTGGAAGAAGAGAACATCTATCTCAGGGAAGAGATCACGAACGACCGCGGTTTTTCCGAAATCATCGGCAAAAGCAATGCGCTCCTCTACGTTCTGACCAAGATCCAGCAGGTGGCAGGGACAAAGGCCGCCGTACTCATTCAAGGCGAGACCGGGGTCGGAAAAGAGCTTGTTGCCCGGGCCATCCATAAGTCCAGCCCTCTTTCGGGCAGACCGTTCATTAAGGTGGACTGCACGTCACTTCCGGTCAATCTTGTGGAAAGCGCTCTCTTCGGTCATGAGAAGGGGGCCTTCACCGGCGCTGAACTCCTCCGGAAAGGCCGCTTCGAGGTTGCGGACGGCGGGACGATCTTTCTCGATGAGATTGGCGAGTTGCCGTTAGAGGTTCAGAGCAAATTATTACGCATCCTGGAGCATGG
>DKBH01000006.1 GCA_002451165.1 Nitrospiraceae bacterium UBA6905 | reverse complement strand
GGCTGCCTGCGGGCGATGAGGCGGATGGACTCCTCGTCTATCTCAACATCGAGGGTGTTTACAAGTCGGTCGTTGTCGATAACCAACTGCGCAAGTGTATTATCTCTCTCAACAAGAGAAATAATCGAATTCTTGACCGCATCCTCGACCAGCGATCCCATCCTAAGCAGTTTCTCCTTGAGCTGCTGTAGTTCATCATCAAAAACAGTCATCAGCCAAACCTCCCGGTTACATAGTCTTCAGTGAGTTTCTCGGACGGCGCCGTGAAGATCTTGTTCGTGCCGTCAAATTCGATCAGTTCTCCGAGCATCATAAATCCTGTCCAGTCCGAGATCCGCGCAGCCTGCTGCATGTTATGCGTTACAATGATGATCGTAATCTCTTTTTTCAGCGTTGCCGTAAGTTCCTCAATCTTTGCCGTTGATATGGGGTCAAGTGCGGATGTCGGCTCATCAAAGAGCAGCACCTCGGGGTTGACCGCAAGCGCCCGCGCAATCACGAGCCTCTGCTGCTGCCCCCCGGAAAGGTCATAGGCGCTCGCATTGAGTTTGTCCTTCACTTCATCCCATAGAGCAGCATGAACCAGAGCTTTTTCAACCCGCTCAGAAAGATCAGATCTCTTCTTAATGCCCTTTAACTTTAGTCCGTAGGCAATATTGTCAAAGATGGTCATGGGAAACGGTGTCGGCTTCTGGAAGACCATACCGATTCTGCTCCTGAGGCTGATCAAGTCCGTTTGAGGGCTGAGAATGTTGTCCTTTACAAAATATATCTCGCCCTCGTACCGATTACCTGGATAGAGATCATGCATCCGGTTAAAGCATCTGAGGAGGGTAGTCTTTCCGCAGCCAGACGGTCCGATCAGGGCCGTTACGTGATTGCGGTAGATCGGCAGATTGATCTGTTTCAGCGCGTGAACCCCGCCTGAATAATAAAAATTCAGTCCTTTTACTCTCAGTTCTATCTGCTCAAGCACTACCGGTACCTCCACCTGATGATGAGCCTGCCGAATATCGTAATGATAAGGATAAAGATCGTTATCACAAAAGCAGCTGCCCATGCTTGTTCGTGCCAGCTGTCATACGGGCCCATGGCATACTGAAAAATTGTTACGGTCAGCGATGCGATAGGCTGGTTCATATCGAGCGAAAAGAACGAGTTATTGAAGGAGGTGAAGAGCAACGGTGCAGTCTCACCGGCTACTCGTGCTATTGAAAGCAATATGCCCGTAAGGATACCAGTCGCCGCTCCGCGATATACAACCTGGGTGATGACCTTGTAATAGGGTGCTCCAAGCGCAAAGGCAGCCTCGCGCAGGGTCCAGGGGACCAGGGTCAGCATGTCTTCAGTGGTCCTGAGAACGACAGGAATCATGATGATGGACAGTGCGATCGATCCCGCCCAGCCGTTGAAGTGTCCCAGCGGCAGTACGAGCACAGCGTAAATGAATGTTCCGATGACGATCGACGGTACGCTCACCATGATATCCGCAAGAATGCTGACCATCCGCGCTATCTTCCTGCCGCGTGCATATTCGGCGAGGAAGGTGCCGCCGAGTACGCCAATCGGGACACCGATCAGAGTAGCACAGATCGTTATGAGCAGTTGTCCGACAAAGGCATTTCTCAGCCCACCTCCCCCAACTCCCGGCGGTGCAGGGTCATTGATGAAAAGGCTGAGGTTCAATGATTTCACCCCATGTACCAGCACGTCCCCCAGGATGAAGATAAGCCAAAAAAGCCCTAGAAATGCTGCAAGCGTGCTAAGTGTAAGGGCGATCGTCCCCTCTATCTTTCTTCGCTGAAAGATCGTCACCGCGAATACTTCCGCTCAGCCCTCAACAGAAAGAACTTTGCTATGGCGAGGGTGATGAAACTCATCACGAAGAGCACCAGTGCCAGATAAAACAGCGAGGACAGGTATACATCGTTGTCCGCCTCGGCAAATTCATTCGCCAGCGTCACCGTTATGGTCGCCGCTGCATCGAGGAGCGACGTAGTGATCCGGTGATTATTCCCGAGAACAAAGGCAACCGCCATTGTCTCGCCAAGGGCCCTGCCCAGGGAAAGCACAGACCCTCCGAAGACGCCAAGCTTCGAATAGGGCAGCACGACATTTTTTACAACCTCCCACTGTGTAGCACCGATAGCATAGGCAGATTCCTTGACAACAGCAGGCGTAAGATTAAAAGAATCTCTCGCTATGCTGGCCGTGAACGGGATGATCATGATACTCAGGATAACACTCGCCGTCAAGATATCGATACCCATGGGCGTGCCCTGGAACAGGATATTGATCAACGGTATATTCGCCGTGAATTTCTTCAGAACTGGTTCTATATAGTTGCTCATGATCGGCGAAAGCGTGAAGAGCCCCCACATGCCGTAAATGATGCTCGGAATGGCTGCGAGCAACTCTATGGCAACACCGATCGGCCCCTTGAGGAAGTTAGGGGCTATCTCCGTAACAAATATGGCGATGCCCACGGCAACGGGAATAGCGAAGAGGAGCGAAAGTACTGTCGTAAGAACCGTCCCGTAGATATTGGTGAGAGCGCCGAAGTCCTCCTTCACCGGGTTCCATTCCGTGGAAGAGAGAAACTTCAGGATGCCGAACCTCTCAATGGCAAGGGAAGACTCCGACACGAGGACATACATGATGCCGATGATGAAAAGAATAACGCTGAGGGATGCCAGACCGGTGATCGAGGAAAAGATCAGGTCCACGGGATTCTTTCTTTTCAACGTTATTGCCATAACGAGTTCCGATATGTCACTGTTGCAGTCCAAAAAAAGAGGGCTAGCATCGCGCCTGCCCTCTTCATAGATTATTGCTGCATACCATTCGCCTTCCAGTACGCCCTGACTTTGTCCTTGAGCGACTTCGGCAGCGGCACATAGACAAGCTCTTTTGCCTTATTATCCCCATTTTTAAAGGCCCAGTCAAAGAATTTAACGGTCTTCTTGTTGACATCCGTTTTTTCCTGAGCAAGAAGAATAAAAGTAGCGCCGGCGATAGGCCATGACTGCTTGCCCGGAGCATTGGTGAGCCAGAGATAAAAGCCTTTCTTCGCATCAAAGTCGCCTGTCTCCGCAGCGTCTTCAAAGCTTGCGAAGCCCGGCTCCACGAAATTCCCTGCCTTGTTCTTCAGCTGGGCATAATCCAGCTTGTTCTGTTTTGCATAGGCAAATTCCACATAACCTATTGAATTAGCTTTTCTTTTTATATAGTTAGCTACACCCTCATTACCCTTGCCGCCTATACCTACCGGAAACTTCACTGCCTTGCCGGCGCCCACCTTTTCCTTCCAAGACGGACAGGTCTCGGCAAGATAATTCGTAAAGATTGCCGTAGTCCCTGATCCGTCAGAACGGTAAACCACGGTTATCTCGCCGTCCGGGAGTTTAATCCCTGCGTTTGCCTTCGTTATCCGAGGATCCGACCATTTCTTGATGTCTCCAAGAAAGATTTTGCAGAGCGTGTCGGCGTCGAGCCTGAGTTGACCCGGCTTGACGTTCTCCAGATTGGCAACGGGCACAACGCCACCAATAACCGCCGGGAACTGAAGTAGCTTAGCTTTTGCCTGATCTTCCGGCTTCATCGGATCATCGGATGCCCCGAAATGGACGGTCCTGGCCGTAATCTGTTTCACGCCGCCTCCGGAGCCGATGGATTGATAATTTAGCTGCACGCCCGTAACCTTGTTATAATCATACGCCCACGCTGAATACAACGGATAAGGAAACGTTGCACCAGCTCCATTCAGCAACTGGGATGCCTCCACCTGAGCAAGTGTAATAACGAGAACTGCGACTAATACTGTTACAAGAATAGTTTTCATGTTGCCTCCTTTGTCTTCCCCGTGTAGCATATATGGCGAATGTTACATTATTATTACAAAGAGATGAATATTCTGTTATAGTGCAGCAATTGCAATACCTTCCGACATTTGACTACCCGCGGCCGCAGTTCGCAATAGTTAAACGCATAGTCTTCTACTGTAGTGTCTTAAGTGCTTGTGCTCCCTCCAGCACCGCTCTAACGGCATGGGCCTCCCTCTAGACCTATAGCATAGCGACAAATCAAAAATAGTTTTGCTGCTAATCATGAGCCTGTGCGACGAATCGCCTCTGCTGCTGTGAGATTTCTCATGCCTTTTGGATAACTACTGACGAGGTTATGGTACGACACTTTTACGGGGACGCTTCATTTTTGTGACATGGAAGTCTTTATGCAGGCAAGATCACTAAGATTTCGTTTTTAACCGATGCTCATTTCTTGATGACGGCTCTCGCGGGAAAATGCTCGGTAATTGCGAGAAACAACGGGGGGATAAGAAATCAAGAAAAGCTTTTGCATCCTTACCATGAGGTACATTATACTATCTAGCGGCAATCACAACCTGCTAAGGAGTCATCATGAATTCAAAGGAAAAATGTCAAATGCGATCTACCGTGGGATTCGATATGCTGGTCGAGGATGTAATGACAACGGATGTCATCACGGTTCACAAATTCGAAAGCGTCCTCGCTGTTGCTGATATACTTGCGTCGCATAATATCAGCGGAATCCCGGTCGTCGACAAGCAGGATAAGGTTATCGGCATCATCACGCAGGCGGACATCCTCTCCGTGGTGGGTGTGAGGAAGGAACATACCTTCAAGGACTTGCTAAAGCATATGCTGGGTGAACCGTTCATCGAGCGCAGGATGGGAGATATCGTAGGGGATGTCATGACTTCTCGGGCGCTAACGACAAGCCCTAAGGCTAACATTGCAGAGGTCGTGCGCATTATGGACGAAAAGAAGATCCGGAGACTGCCCGTAGTGGATGCGAGGAAGAAACTGGTTGGGATTATCTCGAGGGCTGATATCCTCAAAGCCGTTCTTGCAAAGCTCAAATAGCTACCTGAATTCGGCTCCTCGTGGACGTTCAGGAGAAATAATGTCTGGGAGTAGACCAGCAGATCAAAAGAACACGGCCTACCCTATTTCATAGCCGTCTACTTCATAATCATAAGACTGCAGAGACCCCACGCGAAGAGAGCACAGGCCGGGAGCGTAAACACCCAGGCCAAAACGATCTTTCCGGCCACGCCCCACCTCACTGCAGAAAGTCTTCTCGTAGCGCCGACACCCATGATGCTCGTTGAGATGACATGCGTGGTACTGACCGGAAGCCCCAGGTGGCTGGCGCCAAGGATGATCGCCGTGGCCGATGTTTCTGCAGCAAAGCCGTGAATCGGCTCGAGCTTCAACATGCTTACCCCCATTGTCTTGATGACCTTCCAGCCACCGAGTGCCGTTCCGAGCCCCATGGCAAGTGCGCAGATGAGTATGACCCAAAAGGGGACATCGAGGCTCGGGATGTAACCGCCGCTTACAAGGGAAAGGGTTATAATCCCCATGACCTTCTGCGCATCATTGGAGCCGTGGCTCAGCGCCATGAACGCAGAGGAAAGAATCTGCAATTTTCCAAAATATCTGTTTACCATGCCGACCGACAATGTGCCGAACAATTTCATGATGAGCTTCATGAACAAAAAGCCGAAAATCATACCTAAAATCGGCGAGGTGACAAGAGCGATGAAGATTTTGATGATCCCTTCTCTATTAAGGATCTCCCTGCCGCCGTAGGCATAGGCCGCCCCGATCAGCCCTCCGATCAGCGCATGGGAAGCGCTTACGGGAAGGCCGAGCCGGGTCATGGCAGCGTTCCAGGCGAAGCCGGAAAAAAGCGCCACGGCAACAACGGTTTCCGTGACTGCCTTGGGATCAACAACTCCTTTTCCGATCGTCTTTGCCACTGCTGTGGTCAGGAAGGCGCCGAGAATGTTCATCCCCGCAGCAAGGGCAACTGCCTGTGCCGGGGAGAGGACGCGGGTAGAGACAACGGTCGCTATTGCATTGGCAGAATCATTCCATCCGTTGCTGATGTCGAAAAGTATGGCAAGGGCAACAGTCAGGACAACAACTTCAAGCATGTTTCAGGACGATGGCTTCGAGGATATTGGCAACGTCTTCACACTTATCCGAGGCGTCCTCAAGGTGTTCGTAGATCTCCTTCCACTTTATAATAAGAATAGGGTCCTTCATCTCTTCGAACATCTTGCCCAGGGCGTCCCGGAAGTCGCGATCAATACGGTTCTCAAGGCGGTTGATCTCGATGCAGTAGTCCTGTACATGGGCATACTGCTTTTCCCTGAGCTTGTGAATCGCCTTATGTATCACCTCAGTCGTGGCCTGAATATCCTTTGACATGGAGACGGCTTCACGTGTCGCTTCCGCGATTTTGAATACTACCAGACGGTCTACAGCGCCCCATATGAGGTCAAGAATATCGTCGAGTCGTGAAGCAAGTGCGTACAGGTCTTCGCGGTCTATGGGAGTGATAAAAGTCTTGTTCAGCTTCTTCATGATTTCGTGGGTCAGGACATCTCCTTCCTGCTCCACTTCGTAGATCTCCTTGGCGCGTTCTTCAAGACGGTCAAACTTCTCCATCAGCGCCACGAGCAGGACACTCGCCTTCGTGATGTTCAGGGCAGCCCGGTCGAAGATCTCGAAAAAGTCTATTTCTCTCGGAAAAAGTCCCATGCCATTACTTACCTAAGGGTAATATATAGAAAGCGCATTCCGCTGTCAACAAGATGAAGGTGAGTGCCAGAAGATCATGATACGCAGATGCTGACCTTGGTACCCTTGCCCGGTGTGCTATCGATCCGCATAGTCCAGCCGTGCGCCCTGACCAGATGCTTTACAATGGCAAGACCGAGCCCCGTCCCTCCCATTTTCCGGGAGCGGGAAGGGTCAACTCTGAAGAAACGCTCTCCCAGCCGCGGGATATATTTTGCCACGACCCCGGTTCCGGTATCTTCCACAAAAATAACTCTATGGTCGCCATCCTGTGCTGTGCCGAAGGTGACGCCGCCTTTTTCGGTAAACTTGACGGCATTGTCCACCAGGTTGGTAAGTATCTGGATCAGTCGATTCTTGTCCGCGGTGATCTGCAGTACGTCGGGGGCCGGAGCGACCTGCAGATAGAGCCCCTTGGCCAGGGCCTTATTCCGAAAGAGTTCTTCAATCGTCTGAAAAACATCGGTGACATCGATCAGTGATTTCTCGACTTTGATTACGCCGAGTTCGATCTTCGAGATGGTCATGAGGTCATCGACCAGATTGTTGATGCGCTCGCTATTCGCCTTGATGGTCTGAATGAACCTCTGTGCGTTTTCCTTATCGCCGAGCGCGCCCTCGAGGAGCGTGTCCGCAAAACCCTTGATCGCCGTTATCGGTGTCTTCAACTCATGGGATACGTTCGCCACAAAGTCCTTTCTTACCTGCTCGAGCTTCTCGATCTGTGTAATATCATGAAAGATCGCCACGAATCCCGAAAGCTCCTGTCCTTTATAAAACAAAGGTGATACGCGCACGCTCAGAAATTTTTCCTCGGGAAAATCGATTCTGAAGTTCGTCATGCCGGACATGAGGGTCTTCTTCACCTCATTAACCAGGTCGGCAAATTCATGGTTTCGGACGACGTCGATGAACTGATTCCCTGCAACGGCACCATCGCCGAAGAAATCAACTGCAGATGAACTCGAGAGCATAATGACCCCCCTGGCATCGATTATAAGCAGGGCATCAGGGACACTCTTAAGAATGACACTGAGGCGGCTCTTTTCCTCATCGCTCCGGACTATCGTCTCCTGAAGCTTTAATGACATTGCCGTGAGGTTATCGGCGATCTCCGTGAACTCGCCAGCATTGTGCAGGAAAAGACGTTTTTCAATTTCTCCCCGCGACAGTGACCGAGAAAATTCTGTGATCTGATGGAGAAGTCTTTTCAGGTGATCGGTCTGCCAGAATGAAACTAACCAGGTCAACAGCAGGACAACGCCGACTATAAAGAGTATCTTTATCCTGAGTATATTTACCGCCTTGTCGACCTCCCTGAGCGGAACGGCGAGACGGACAAAGCTGGATCCAGCTTCCTCGTTGATCTTCTTTGCCACATAGAGCAGGTCGTAGTTCAGCGTATCGCTATGCCGTATTGCCATACCCGTATCAAAAAGGGCTGCCTGCTCTATCTCGGTGCGGTGCAGATGATTGTCCATTCTGGCTGATTCCGAATCTGAATCTCCTACAACCCTGCCGTCGTCATCAATAAGGGTCACCCGTGCGCCGATAACATGCTTAGTTTCCCGGCAGAAATTATCGGCATTCGTCTTTTCAGACGGTATCTGTTGGGCCAGTAGACTGATCTGCGTAGCAAGATCCTTTCTGAGGGTGTCGATATGATTGTCCCTGACCGCGGCCGTCACGAAGAGCTCGACAAAAATGATCGCCAGGAGCATCAGTATGGCATAGATAAGAAAAATGCGCTTAAAGATATCGGACTTCATACCTCGGACTCCACGTAATAGCCTATGCCCCTTCGTGTTTTGATATATTTTGGGGAAGAGGGGTCGTCCTCCACATGGGTGCGCAGCCGCCGGATATGGACGTCCACCGTTCTGGGTTCAACAAAGGCCTCGACTTTCCAGACAGCATCGAGCAACTGGTCGCGGCTGAATATCTTTCCCTTCCGCTCTGCAAGATATAACAGGAGCTTGAACTCGGTTGAACTCAACGTTATAGGAACCGTCTTCTTTGCTACGGAATAGGTTTGCTTATCTATGAGCAGATCGCCGATCCTTATCACCTGCGGTTTCTCAGCCTTCTCGCTGAGCCTTCTCATAACAGCCTTCACGCGGGCAATCAATTCCCTCGGACTGAAAGGTTTCGTCATATAATCGTCAGCGCCGGTCTCAAGGCCGAGTATCAGGTCGATCTCTTCCCCTTTTGCTGTAAGCATGATGATCGGAAGGTGGGCTGTCTTGGGGTCGCTTCTGAGAATGCGGCAGAGCTCCATGCCTTGGATGCCAGGGAGCATCAGGTCAAGGACGAGAAAATCAAAATTCCCTTTTCTGATCATGGCGAGCGCCTCTTCNNTTTTTCTCTTCTGCTTGTGACACTTGAGACATTCGAACTTAGGAGGATGGGTTGCCTTTCTCGGATACACCTTGCCAGCGTCATGGCATCCCAGACAGATCGTCGTGTCCGTAACACCAATGTGGTCAGCATCAGCAGGCATCTGCGGATATTTTTTCCCGGAAATGCTGAAAAGAAAACCGGTGACTGCGATGACAAAGAGTATAAAGATCAGGGTGTTTTTCATGGATTCATTGTACCATATCTCTAGCCGTGTCCTTCCGGGGATGAGTCAGGAGGCCAGCCGTCCTCGGCGCCTTTGTCTGTGCTGCAGTCAGAGCCAGTAGCAGAGTGCCCTCGGCTATGCCCAAGGGTAATGAGCATTTAACGTCAGAACGCCCAGCCCCTCAACGGGGCCGGACGCACAGCAGAGAACCTAGCCTATTTGAGAGGCTTGGAAAATACGTAGTCTGCATCCTTGACCGCATCATGACAAGAGAGGCAATCCTTTTGGGGGTCCTTGTCCAGCATCTTTCCATCAGGACTAAAGGCAGCCCATTCCCAGCCCCCGGTTTCTTTTATACGGGAGTTCTTCTTCATTACGGGGAAGAAGGCAAGTCTGCCCTCGTTCAGAATTCCACCGTTTTCTTCTATCTCGTAGACTGAGTCAACGATAATTGTCCCATCAGGGTATTTCTCGCCTTTCATGAAGGCATCCTGACCCTTCTTGTTGATGTAAAAATGGTGGATGCCGTGAAGCGCATGGTTTTTGTCCGTGATGATCAGCGAACCGATATGCTGGTAAGTACGCCAATCCTCAGGGAACGATAATCCCTGCTGCGTGCCTCCTATGGCCATTGTCGCAACCGCCAGGGTCGCTAATGCTAAGAGCACCATCTTTTTCATCCAGCTTCTCCTTAATTCTGCGACCGGCAGGCGCTGGCAGAGCCTGGATCTTTGATTGTACATTTCCTGCAGGTGGATATACCAAGCAGCTGGTAAGGCGGACACCACCCGAGGATCCCTGTGACGAGAGGAAGGAGACCGAGATATCCCCACGGTGAACTGCCGGTAAAGGCTAACGAGAGGATCACCAGCCCTACGATGATTCTGATGGCCCTGTCCAATGTACCCATGTTCCTTTTCATACTTTTCCTCCTTTTAAGAGATTTGACTGTGTCGTCTGAATCTATGATAGAAAAAGCAGAAAAAAATGTATGTGACATTGTCACAGTAGCAAAGCAAATCTACCCTCTCGCCCATCGGGGCATAGTTCTGAAGGGCCTAAATCCCTTTGCTTGCGAAGTCTTTCAGCATCCTGCCGACCACTGCTCATACCTCACCCGGATCAAGGGCTATCTTTAGGTGAGTGGTCATCACCCTTCCTTTGTCCGATTGCTATTTGAATGACGTTGGACAGTCGCAATTCAATATCCATTTTGTTAGCGCCTCAGTAGTATGGCTTGATTCTCACACGCTTCCGCCAGAGATATAGCTCTATCCGTTCAGCCTTTTCTTAGGTAACAGAGTCTTTGCACAAAAAATCTGCCTGAAACGCCTTCTCAGGAAGTGTTACAATACCTGCAGTTGTGCAGAGTATCTTAAAGCATATAGCGACGTTAGGGCCGATCGGACATATACCCTTCGCGCCTGGTACATGCGGCACGCTTGCTGCACTTATCTGTATCCTATTCTTTCCACTTTCCTTTCGGGAACATCTTTTTTTTTCTGTGGTAATTACGATCTTAGGATCATTCGCTGCAACGTCTGCAGAACGGACCTTCAGTCAGAAGGATAGCAGCAAAATCATTATCGACGAGTTTGCTGGTTTTTATGTCGCAACACTCGCGGTGCCACACAGCTACCCTCTCTTGGTAGTTGCCTTTATTTTATTCAGATTTTTTGATATATTAAAACCACTTATGATTCGTAAATTAGAAAATACTTTAAGTCGTGGCGTAGGGGTTATGGCTGATGATATTCTTGCAGGTATATATACGAATATGGTGGTTCAACTCTATCTGAAGGTATTATCCCGCTAAGAGAGACCGTGCTAATTGCAGATGATGTAAGGATGGCAACGACATGTTTATAGTCTGCATGGGGAAAAGGTAGAACCAACAATGAATATTCGCTGTTTTGTGGCGGTGAACTTGCCAGATAATGTGAGAAGATTAATGGGAACCATCATTGCGGAACTGAAGAAGGCAGGGGCTGATGTCAAATGGGTCGATGCCCGCAATATCCATCTTACGCTAAAATTTCTCGGCAACACCAACGCTGCGCTTATCCCGGCTATTATAGACGCTCTCGGCAAAAAACTCTCACTTTACAAACCCTTTTATATTACAATAGCTGGTGTCGGATGCTTCCCATCAGAGAAGCGACCGCGAGTAATTTGGATTGGTATGGAGGACTCTGAAATACTGAAGGAACTGCAACAGGACATTGACCTTGTTTTATCGAGCTTCGGCTTCGCTCCTGACGATCGTCCTTTCTCTCCCCATTTCACGATCGGGAGAGTGAAATCCATGCAGAAGATAAGGGAATTGATGTATAGTTTTGAAGACTTGAGAAAGACAGAGTTCGGGAGTATAGAGGTGTCGTCCATACATGTCGTAAAAAGTGAGCTGAGACCGGCAGGAGCTGAATACAGGAGCCTCGGCCGGATACTGTTGGGACACAGGGAGGAATAATGTCCGCTAAAGACGTGATAAAAGAGACAAACAAAGAAAAAATAAGGGCTCTCGAAATGGCCATTTCCCAAATCGAGAAAAATTTTGGCAAAGGTTCGATCATGCGCCTGGGAGAAGGTATCGTTACAGAAGGCATCCAGGCGATATCAACAGGATCGCTCACCCTCGACATAGCAACTGGCATCGGCGGCCTTCCCCGGGGACGGGTTGTGGAGATCTTCGGGCCGGAGTCTTCAGGAAAAACGACCCTTGCTCTCAGCACCGTTGCGCGCGCCCAGGCCGCCGGAGGAACCGCAGCATTTATAGACGCTGAGCACGCACTTGACATCAATTATGCCCGGAAACTCGGAGTGCATATCGATGACCTGCTCGTGTCTCAGCCTGACACTGGTGAACAGGCGCTTGAGGTAGCAGAAGCACTGGTGCGAAGCGGCGCTCTCGACATCGTCGTGATCGATTCGGTCGCGGCACTGGTACCGAAGGCTGAGATCGAAGGCGATATGGGAGATTCTCTACCGGGACTCCAGGCCCGCCTCATGAGTCAGGCCCTGAGAAAACTTACCGCGTCGATCTCAAAATCCCATACAACAGTGGTTTTCATCAACCAGATCAGGATGAAGATAGGCGTGATGTTCGGAAATCCCGAGACGACCACGGGTGGCAACGCCCTTAAATTCTACTCTTCCATGAGACTCGACATCAGAAAAATAGAGAACCTGAAGGAAAACCAGGAGATTACTGGCGGACGGGTGCGGGTAAAAATCGTCAAGAACAAGATGGCCCCGCCCTTCAGACAGGCAGAATTCGATATCTTTTTCAATGAGGGTATTTCCCATGCCGGTGAAGTAGTAGATATCGGAGTAGAAAAGGGCATTATCGAAAAGTCGGGGGCTTGGTACAGCTACGGAGGCGCCCGGATAGGCCAGGGAAGAGAGAACGTGAAGGAATATCTGAAAAACAATCCTGATGCAGCTCAGGAGATCGAGAACAAAATCTTAGAGGCAGTTCAGAAAAAATAGCGAGGAGATAAGATATGGATGTCAATGAATTATTGCAAACAGCGCATTCCCAGGGTGCATCGGACCTTCATATCAAGGTTGGCTCCAATCCTATTCTACGGATAAACGGAGAGCTGCACCCCCTGCCGGGCGAGAAACGTCTCAGTCAGGAAGATACGGTAAAGGTCGCCTTTGCCGTTATGAGCCCGGGTCAGCGGGAAATATTCAAAAAGAGAAACGACATTGACCTCGCATATAGCGTACCTGGACTGGGCCGGTTCCGCTGCAACATCTTCATCCAGAGGGGTACGGTGGGTCTGGTCTTCCGGGTTATCCCCATGAGGATACCGACAACAGAGGAACTGCTGCTTCCCGACATCATCAAGAAGATTGCGAATGAAGCGCGCGGACTAATTCTAGTGACCGGCACGACCGGAAGCGGCAAGTCTACGACCCTCGCGGCAATGATCGACCACATTAACGCGAATAAGACAGACCATATCATGACCATAGAAGACCCGATCGAATATCTGCACCGGGATAAGCGCTCAATCGTTAACCAGCGAGAAATCGGCAGCGATACCGAGTCCTTCAGTAAGGCGCTGCGCGCAGCAATGCGCCAGGACCCGGACGTCATACTGGTCGGTGAAATGCGCGATTTCGAAACGATTCAGACGGCACTGACCGCCGCCGAGACCGGCCATCTCGTACTGAGTACGCTGCATACCATTGATGCGACCGAGACGGTCAACAGGATCATCTCGGTATTCCCACCCTACCAGCATAAGCAGGTGCGGATACAGCTCGCTTCCGTGCTGAGGGGCATCATATCCATGCGGCTTGTTCCCAAAAGTGACGGAAGAGGAAGGGTTCCTGCCGTTGAGGTTCTGGTCGCCACAGCGACGATCAAGGACTGCATACTCGACCCTGACAAAACAAAATCCATAGCAGACGTGATAGCCCAGGGAACGATCCACTATGGCATGCAGACCTTCGACCAGTCACTCTTCAGCTTGTACAAGTCCGGCCTCATAACCTACGATGAGGCATTGCGCAGGGCCTCAAATCCCGATGACTTTGCGCTCAAGGTAAAGGGCATCCAGTCGACGAGCGATGTTTACGGCGACCAGCAACACAAAAACAAGGATGAGATGAAGATTGACCGGTTCGGGAACTAAGGCCCGTACGTATGCCCTGTCGCTCCTGCGCTATCGGGACAGAAGTGAAAAGGAACTGAGAAACCGTCTCGCAAAAAAGGGATATCGGCAGGATGACGTCGAGGCTGCGGTCCAGTCGCTGAAGGAGTCGGGATTTCTCGACGACCGGGTCCTTGCTGAAACCCTAAAACATCAGGCTATAGCCGGCAAGCTTCTCGGCTTTAAGGGAACGAGGCGTTTCATGCAGCAGCGGGGTCTTCCCCGTGATATTATCGACGGAGCCTTGAGATACGACGAAGGGCTTGAACTCGTCACGCTCGAAAAATTAATAGACAAAAAGCGCAGAACTGTAGAAAAATATCCTGAACCGAGGCGCACGAGAAGTCTCATCGGTTTTCTCATGAGAAAGGGCTATTCCTTGCATCTTATCCGAAAAGCCCTTCATGACAGAAATACGGACGAGGAGATGGAGGCATGAAAGAGCTATTATATGCGGCAGGACTGGTGTGTCTGTTTCTGGCCATCGGATGCTCCCAGTCAGTACGTTATTCCCAGGACGAGATAAAGGACTTTCCGCCGAAAGTCCAGGAACAGATCAAAAACAGCCAGGTTGCCGTTGGCATGACAAAACAGCAGGTAAGGCTGTCATGGGGAGGACCGCATTCGGTCATTGTGCTTTCTCCCAGCGAAGACGGAAAAGAGCGCGTTGAATGGGTCTACAAAAAAATGGGATTTTACAAGTCGCACCTCATTTTCACCGATGACAAGCTTGCCGAGATTATCAGTGATGAACCAGGGATGCTCAAGTAAGATGGACAGCGCAGAGATCAGAAAGACATTTCTTGAATACTTCAGGTCCAAGGGCCATGAAGTGGTACGCAGCTCATCGCTCATCCCGGGCAATGACCCCACCCTTCTCTTCACCAATGCTGGCATGGTGCAGTTCAAGGCAGTATTTCAGGGCGAAGAGAAAAAACCGTACCGCCGCGCCGCTTCGAGCCAGAAATGCATGCGTGCCGGTGGCAAACATAACGATCTCGAGAATGTCGGTCATACGGCGCGCCATCATACCTTTTTTGAGATGCTCGGCAATTTCTCGTTCGGAGACTACTTCAAGAAGGATGCCATCTCGTTTGCATGGGAGTTACTGACGGACTACTACAAGCTCCCGAAAGACAAGCTCTGGGCAACCGTGTACGAAGAAGATGATGAAGCTGAAAAACTCTGGATAGACTTGACGGACATACCTTCACACCGGGTCGTGCGACTCGGCGCGAAGGATAACTTTTGGCAGATGGGAGACACCGGCCCCTGCGGGCCCTGCTCCGAGATCCTCATCGACCAGGGAGAAGCAGTGGGATGCGGTAACCCTGACTGTGCTGTTGGCTGTGATTGCGACCGCTACCTCGAAATATGGAACCTGGTTTTCATGCAGTTCGACCGCAACCGGGAAGGCACGCTGACACCACTCCCCAAGCCGAGCATCGATACGGGTATGGGCCTCGAGCGACTTTCTTCCGTTCTTCAGGGAAAACACAACAACTTTGACACAGATCTCTTCGCAGGGATCATATCGGCCATCTGCAGTCATTCAGGAAAGGCCTATCATACGGACAGGCTCACTGATATTGCCATCAGGGTCATCGCAGACCATATCCGGTCGATCACGTTCCTGCTTTCCGAAGGCTGTGTCCCATCCAACGAAGGGAGGGGGTACGTACTGAGAAGGATCATCCGGCGAGCCGCCCGCTATGCAAAGAGTCTGGAAATTGGCGAACCCGTCCTTTATCGTCTCTGCGATGCGGTTGCCGAAGCCATGGGAGATGTGTACCCCGAGCTTGTTGAAGAGAACGACAGAGTCCAGAAGATGCTTCAGCTTGAAGAAGAGCGTTTTATGAAGACCCTGGAACAAGGACTGGTCATCCTGCAAGACGTTATCGCGCGGACAAAAAAAGAGGGGATGGCCAGCATCCCCGGAAGCGAGCTCTTCAGGCTCTATGATACATATGGCTTTCCCCTCGACATTGCCCGTGATGTGGCTTTGGAGCAGAATCTTTCCATTGATGAACCGGGGTTTCACCACGAGATGGCGCAGCAGAGAACAAAGGCACGTGCATCGTGGGTAGGAGAAGAGTCGCCTTCGGCATCTGCTGTTTATAAAGATCTCCTGCACGCATATGCAGCAACAGAATTTACAGGATACCATTCTTTCGAGTCTGAAGCGGTAGTGCTGGCTGTTATCAAGAATGGGAATCTCGTCGCGGAACTGGTGGCAGGCACTGAAGGCGAAGTGCTCCTCGACAAGACTCCTTTCTACGCAGAATCGGGTGGTCAGGTGGGAGACCTGGGCAGACTGCGTGCTGATAACGTTCGTGCAACAGTATTCGACACCCGTAAGCCCGTCGAAGGGCTACATATCCATAAGGTTAAGATCGTTGAGGGTGTTCTCAGACCGTCTGCGCATGTAACTGCTGCTGTCGACAGACAACAGCGGCTTTCGACCATGAGAAACCATACGGCAACACATCTTCTCCATGCGTCGCTCAGGAACATCATAGGAGAACATGTAAAGCAGGCAGGTTCTTACGTGTCCGCCGATCGTCTCCGATTCGACTTTACGCATTTTCAGTCCCTGGAACCGAATACGATCGTTTCGATCGAAGACGAGGTGAACGCCAACATCCTGAACAACATCGCGGTCACGGTAACGTCCATGGAAACGGCAAAGGCGATCGAGTCCGGCGTCACAGCTCTCTTTGGTGAAAAATACGGAGACGTGGTGCGCGTGATCTCGGTCCCCGGCGTGAGCTCGGAGCTCTGCGGAGGGACACATGCCCATGCCACGGGAGATATAGGCCTTTTTAAAATTGTCTCCGAGGGCAGCGTCGCAGCAGGCATCAGAAGAATCGAAGGCGTCACCGGCAGGGCTGCTATCGATTTTTTCAGAAATGGAGAAAGGGAGCTCCGAAGTGTATGTGAGGCCCTTAAAAGCTCCGAGAAACCGGCGGAAAAGGTATCACGGCTGATGAATGAGGTGAAGGACCTTGAGCGACAACTCGATGCCCTGAAGGGAAGGAGCGCAGCTGAGAGCTCCGGTAAGATCGCTAAAACAGCGCGGCAGATTGACGGTGTGGCAGCTGTCTCGTACCGCATCGACGGCATCGATGCAAAGGATCTGAGGGTTCTTGCTGACAACGTGAGGGATGCCTTGGGTTCGTGTATCTTGGTCCTTGCATCGGTCAAGGATGATCAGGCAGCGCTGGTAGCTATGGTCACCAAAGATCTCTCTACCACATACAGCGCCGGAGCTATTCTCAGGGAAATCGCTGCTGCTGCCGGAGGCAAAGGGGGCGGCAAGCCTGACACTGCCCAGGGCGGTACGAAAGATATTGCCAAGCTGGACAAAGCCCTGGAATCATTATACGATATAGTCAAACGTCGGTAGTCAGTGATAGGCTGTCCAAACGGGGATTTAAGCGTCGTATTGCTTTTCGACTGACCGCCTGTGACTATTCATGAACTATTACACAAGGAGGATGTATGGCACTGATTGACATCATAAGAAACGCTATGCTCGCAGGTTTCGGCATGCAGGAAAAGGTGAAGGAATTTGTGGATGATCTGGTCAAGAAAGGGGAACTGAACGAATCACAGGGCGCCAAGCTCGTCAAGGAATGGGCTGACAAGGCTGAGAAAAATACCGAGGATATCACCAACAGCCTGAACGAACTTCTCAAAAAGACCATAGAAAAAATGAGGCTCCCCTCGAAAGAGGATATGGATAAGCTGACCGAACAGGTCAACATCCTCTCCGACAGAATAAAGAAACTTGAGGAAAGTGGAAGGCAAAATCCGTAAGGCCCTTACATGCCCTTCAGTTTTCTGAGATTCCGTAAAAGTGCGAACAGAATCAGACAGATCATCAATGTCTTTCTCAAGTACGGTTTCGGCAAGGTAATCGACCAGATACATCTCGGAAGGTTTATACCCTTCAGAAGCAGGATCAAGACCTTCGGCCAATGGCCTCCGGTTAAGAGCCCTTCTGCTCCGGAGCAGTTGAGGATGGCCTTTGCAGAGCTCGGGCCCAGTTTTATCAAGCTTGCCCAGATTCTGTCATCGCGTCCCGATCTCATTACCACGCGGTTTGCTGACGAATTCAAGAAGCTTCAGGACCGGGTGCCACCCTTTCCCACCGATGAGGCCTTCCGGATTATTGAAGATGAGACTGGGAAAAAACTGGAAGAGGTCTTCGCCACCGTTGACAGAGTCCCCATTGCAGCGGCTTCCATAGCCCAGGTTTTCCAGGGAAAACTCCTTGACGGAAGTGACATCATCATCAAGGTGCAGCGTCCTCGCATCCGGGAGCAGATAGAAACCGACATCGGCATTCTCTTTTATGCTGCCAGCCTTCTCGAGAAATATCTTCCGGAAAGCAATTTTTTTAATCCCACCGGCATTGTTGAGGAGTTTGCCCGGACCGTGAGGAAGGAGCTTGATTTTCTTGAAGAGTCCCGCAACTGCCTAAGGTTCAGGAAGTACTTTGAAACCATGCCCGACGTTTTCATACCGAATATTTTCGAGAAGTTCACGACGCATAAAATCATTGTCATGGAGCGGGTCGAGGGCGTGAGAATTGATGACATTGAGGGCATTATACGGCTTGGCCTCGACCGGCCTAAACTGGCAAAGGCAGGTGTGAACGCCTATTTCAAGATGATCCTTGAAGACGGTTTTTTTCATGCCGATCCCCATGCCGGCAACATCTTCGCGATGCCTTCCGGCAAGATCGGGTTTATGGACTTCGGAATTGTAGGCAGAGTTTCCCTTGAACTTAGGGAAACGATGGCGAATACCTTCCTGGCACTGATCAACAAGGATTTTGACAGTCTTGTTGATCAATATATCGAGCTCGGGCTGGTGCCGGAGCATGTTGATCTGGATGCGTTCAGGAGAGAATTCAAGGCAGACCTTTGGGAGTTCTTGGAACCACTGTATGGCATGACGATCAAGGAGATCAATTTCGCCGAGTACCTCGATATTGTGACGCATCTGGCCATAAAGCATAAGATGAAAATACCGTCAGACCTTCTGCTCATTAACAAGGCTATGCTGATTCTGGAGAACATCGGCCGGGAACTCGATCCTGACTTTGATTTCATCTCGGTTGCAGAGCCGTATGCCTCAAAGATCGTGAGGGAGCGTTTGAAGCCGGGAAGACTCTTTACGAAGGCCCGGAAGAATGCTATGGAGATTACCGATTTCGCCGTCCTCTTTCCCAAACAATTGCGGCAGATCGTCCGGAAGGTATTAAAAGACGACTTTCACATAAAGATGACCCATATCGGATTGGACCGTCTCATTCGTGACATGGACCGCTCAAGTAATCGTATTGCCTTCGGCATGATAATAAGTGCAATCCTGCTGAGTTCTGCGATCATGCACTCCACAGGAGCCGGTCCGACGATACTCGGCTTTTCGCTCCTCGGCATGTCCGCTTTCTTCTTCGCCTTGGTCCTGGGCGTTTGGCTCATTATATCGATCATCCGGTCCGGACGTCTCTAATTGATCCTCCATTCGATCTGACGCTATAAACCGTTTTCATTCTTCCCGGATTTATGGTACCGTAAGTATCATTCTTATCACGGGAGGCCGTCATGACACAGCGATCATTATTCATAACCCTGACCATCTTCATGCTGCTCTTTGCGACTCCTGCCGCTGCCGTTGAGCCGACAGCGAGAGTAGATAGCGGGTTGGAAGGTCAGCTACCTCCCTATACAGGGGCAAAGGCTTCAACAGCGATAGCCAAATTTGATTGGAAGGCCGGTTACGATTATCATCATGGTGAGCCAAGCGGGCTGCGGGATATGCTTTCGACGGTCCTCGTCCAGAGCAAGAGGTTCAGGGTTCTTGAACGACAGGAATTCAATGCCATAAAGGATGAAATAGGCCTTTCTGAAGAAGGCTATACGGAACAACAGACCGCCAAGAAACGGGGCAAGGTCAAAGGAGCTGATCTTCTCATAGTTGCCGCCGTAACCGGTTGGGACCCGGGCACTTCGGGGACCAGCGGAGGAGTCGGCATTGGGAACTGGAAGGGCTTGGGGGGTATTCTGGGCGGGATTAGAAAATCGAGCATGGCGATGGATATCCGGATTTTTGATACGGAGACCTCTGAAGTACTTGCAGCGACTCGCGTTGAGGGTGAGGCAACAGATTTCAATCTCGGCGGCTTCGGTGGAGGAATCATCGGTACGGTTGGTCTTGCGGGAGGCCTCAACACATACTCACACACGCCCATGGAAAAAGCAATTCGTGTATGTATCTATGAGGCTGTTAAATATATCATTGAGAATACGCCGAGGGAATATTTCAAGTATTAGCTGAAGGAATTTTTCTCGGGGATGCTTTACAGTCGTTGCAGCGTGTTGAGCAGGGCCTCAGCCTTTTTCAGGCTTTCATAATATTCCCGCTCCGGGTCGGAATCGGCCACAATGCCTGCACCGGCCTGCACATAGGCCTTCCCTCCCTTCACAAGAAATGTCCTGATGATGATGTTCAGGTCCATGTTCCCGTTATAGCCGATATAGCCAAGTGAACCGGTATACGATCCCCGTCGTCTCCCTTCGAGCTCCTCGATGATTTCCATGCAGCGTACTTTGGGAACACCGGTTATTGTCCCACCCGGAAAGACTGCCCTGATGACGTCAAAGCAATCTTTACCGGATGCAAGAATGCCGCTCACATTCGATACGATATGGATCACGTGAGAATACTGCTCCGTGATCATCATTTCGTCCACAACAACGCTCCCGTAGTCAGCTATCCTTCCCAGATCATTCCGTTCCAAGTCTATTAGCATGATATGCTCAGCCCGCTCCTTTTCATTGAGGAGGAGCTCAGCTGACATCTCTCCATCCTCTCTCCGGTCCCTTCCTCTCGGTCGCGTCCCGGCTATCGGCCGCATGTCGACCGTACGCCCCGTCACCCGAACCAGTCTCTCGGGAGATGAACTCACGACAGCATAATCGCCAAAGTCGAAAAACGCCGTGAAAGGCGCTGGATTGACCTCACGCAGTATGCGGTAGAGGCTCAGCGGAGATACACTGCCGATGTCTGCCGAGATTCTGAGCGAGAGATTTGCCTGGAAGATATCACCGGCGGCAATGTATGCTTTGGCCTTTTTTACCATCTCCATATACTGTTCTTTCGATGTCTGGTGATTGATAGCTGCAGGTCCCTGCAATGTTTCGATTTCCCCCGCAGCAGGGCTGTCTAAAATAATAAGAGATATCAGATCATGCATGCGTGTTTCGGCATCACGGATATGATCGATCGATACCACATCTAATGCGGAGAAGCCAAGCAGCGTGTCGCGCACGCCGGGACATATGATCACCCAGCACTTTCTTTCGCGCTGGTCAAAGGCTATGACGCGGTCAAACATGAAGAAATGGGCATCAGGAACGATGAGATCGTCGGCAGCAGTAGAGGGCAGCATTTCCAGATACCGGGCGAAGTCGTAGCTGAACATCCCGACAGCACCTCCCTGAAAAGGGGGAAGCCCTTCAACAGGACGCTGAGCATAGGAAACGATGAGCTCGCGAAGCCTATGGAGAGGTTTCCGGGAGGAGATCGTTCTTTTTCCCTCGCAGTCAATCTCTATGAGCCCGTTCTTTACCGTGAAGGTGAGATAGGGGTCAACGCCGATGAAAGAATAGCGCGAGATATGTTCAGGGCCTTTGAGGCTCTCCAGCAACACACTGTTGCGGGAATATACCTTCTGGTATACAGCAAACGGGTCCTGATAGGGAATCTCGTGGTATACCGGCTCAAAACCTTCAGCCGCTGACCCCCGGAATGATGACATCGTCGGTTGCACGGTCAGGCCTGATCGATCTCGGCACGGATCAGTTCTAAAGCCTTGAGAGGATTGTCATGGTTCAGTATGGCCCTCCCCATGACGAGATAGTCAGCACCCTCACGCAGCGCCTGCTTTGGCGTCATCATACGGCGCTGATCGTCTGGAGCCGACCAAGAAGGTCTGATACCCGGTGTCACGATAAGGAAG
>DKBH01000016.1 GCA_002451165.1 Nitrospiraceae bacterium UBA6905 | reverse complement strand
ACGGAAGATGTTCGAGATCGTCAGAGAAGTTGAAGGAGATCTTCTCTGTGAATCTGTAGATGATCAATGGCTGAAGATCAAGGCTGGCGCTAGTTCATTCAGGCTTGCGTGCCTGTCCTCAAAGGAATTTCCTGCCTGGCCCGGCATGGAGGATATGGAAGAGATAACGTTGCCAGCGGCTACCCTTGCAGACTTGATCGAAAAGACGGTCTATGCAGCCGGTGACAGCGATACGCGGTATACCCTGAACGGACTTCTGTTCCATGTAATGCCGGAGGGAAGACTTTCTGCGGTCGGAACAGACGGCCACCGGCTCGCTACCATGACGAAGAACATTGAAGGGAAGATTGCGGAAGAAAAGAAGATGATCATACCCAAGAAGGCTGCCGCAGAGCTCAGAAAAGTGCTCGATAAAGCAGATAATAATATTCGGATGACCTTGAGCAAGAACCATGTGCTCTTTACCGTCGGGGATATTCAGTTCCTGACGCGGCTTATTGAAGGCACCTACCCCAATTATGAGCAGGTGATCCCGGCAGCACATGACAAGAGAATGATGGTCAACCGAGCTGCTTTTTCCCGGGCGCTGCGGAGAGTATCGGTCATGGCAAAGGATAAGACGAATGCGATAAAAATGGAAGTCGGCGATAACAAGCTCGTTGTCGCCTCCTCAAACCCCGAGATGGGTGATGCTACCGATGAGATGGTGATAGCATATTCGGGAGAAAATATCGTGCTGGGACTTAATGCCCGGTATCTGATCGATATTATCGAGGTGATGTCATCGGAAAATGTCATGCTCGACATGCAGGGAGCCCTTCAGCCGGTGCTGATTCGGGATGAACAGGATGCCGATTATCGTTGCGTGATCATGCCGATGAGAATATAGCATCCATAACAGGGAGTACGGGAAACTTTAAAGATAAAGAGGTACTATGGGAGAGAAGGAGAGAGACAGCGAAGCAAGCTACGGCGCCGAAGATATCAAAATACTCAAGGGTCTGAGCGCGGTACGGAAACGACCTGCTATGTATATCGGCTCGACCGGTCCAGACGGTCTTCACCACCTGGTATACGAGGCGGTGGATAACAGCGTCGATGAATCCCTCGCGGGGTACTGCGACAATATTGAGGTTATTCTTCATCATGACAACAGCTGCACCGTTACGGATAACGGGCGCGGCATTCCTACCGGACCGCATCCCGGCGATACCGAAGGCCGGACTGCGGCCGAAGTCGTTCTGACGGAGCTTCACGCGGGCGGGAAATTCGAATCGACTGCCTACAAGATATCCGGAGGTCTTCACGGTGTCGGTATTTCGGTCGTGAATGCATTGTCCGAGTGGCTTGAAGTAGAGATCAAGCAGAATGGCCAGGTTTTCCAGCAGCGGTTTGAACGAGGCAAGCCGAAGGGACCGCTCGCTGTGGTGGGCAAGACGAAAAGCAGAGGAACGAAAGTCACGTTCAAGCCCGATACAGAGATTTTCGAAATAACAGACTTCAGTTATGATGTCCTTTCCCAGCGGCTGCGGGAACTGGCATTCCTCAACCGGGGACTTAAGATAAGCATCATGGATGAGCGAGGGGACAAGTCGCAGGAATTCTTCTATAAAGGGGGGATCGTGTCCTTTGTGGAGCACCTGAACAAAAATAAGACGTCGCTCCATCCCAAGCCGGTCTATATTTCGGGAGAAAAGGACGGCATATTTGCGGAAGTAGCGCTTCAGTACAACGATGGCTACGCAGAGACGATCTTTACCTTTGCGAACAATATTAATACCCGGGAAGGCGGTACACACCTCGTAGGATTCAAGTCTGCGCTGACCCGAACGGCCAACACCTATGCATCGGCGGCGAACATTATCAAGAACGGCAAGGACTCGATATCCGGCGATGATATCAGGGAGGGCCTGACCGCGGTCATCAGCGTCAAACTTCCCAACCCTCAGTTCGAGGGGCAGACAAAGATGAAGCTCGGCAACAGCGAGGCAAAGGGCATTGTGGAATCGATCGTGAACGATGCGCTTTCAACCTATTTTGAAGAGAATCCCTCAATTGCGAAAAGAATCATTGAAAAGGCGATACAGGCAGCCCGGGCCCGCGAGGCGGCCCGAAAGGCTCGTGAGCTGACGAGAAGGAAAGGAGCGCTTGAGGATACTGGCCTGCCGGGAAAACTTGCCGATTGCTCAGAAAAGGATCCCGCCCTTAGTGAGCTGTTTATTGTCGAGGGAGACTCTGCAGGTGGTTCTGCAAAGCAGGGCAGAGACAGAAGGGCTCAGGCGATACTTCCGCTCAGGGGGAAAATCCTGAATGTCGAAAAGGCCCGTTTTGACAAGATGCTGGGATCAGAGGAAATACGGATTCTCATAACCGCCCTCGGCACCGGTATAGGTAAGGACGATTTTGATATCGCCAAGATCCGTTATCACAAGATCGTTCTCATGACAGACGCTGATGTCGATGGTGCACATATCCGGACGCTTCTTCTTACGTTCTTCTACCGCCAGATGCCGGAGATTATCGAGAGAGGGTACCTGTTCATTGCGCAACCGCCGCTCTTCAGAGTGAAGAAGGGCAAGACGGAAAAATATATACAGAATGAACAGGAGATGCAGAACATGCTTTTGGATCTCGCTGCAGACGACATCGCTATTCCGCTTAGGGGGCAGGACGTAAAGGGCAGGGCACTCGTACCATTTCTGAAGAAGCTCACCAGCTATGAGCGCCTGATCGAATGGTTCGAGCGCAGGAGAAAGGATCCGCTTGTCCTGAGGTTTCTCCTGCATGAAGGTGCGGATAAGACCCTGTTAAAGGACAAGACAGGACTGAAGGAATTCCTCAAGAAGATGAAGGCGGCAATACCGGGCATAATGTTCGGCGATATCTACGACGATGAGGAACATCAGGGCTATGGGGTCGAGATCATCCGGCAGAACTACAAGATGGCGCTGGACAGCGGTGACAAAGGGTTGAACAGACCTGAATACCGTGAGCTTGAGGCCTTGCATAATAACATCCGGGACATGGGGCTACCTCCCTATAAGGTCGCGACAAAAGACGGACAAAGAGAAATTCCGACCACAACAGCTCTTTTTAATTATGTCTTCGAGGCTGCGCGGAAAGGGCTGAATATCCAGCGGTACAAGGGACTTGGCGAAATGAACCCCCAGCAACTTTGGGAGACGACGATGGACCCGGCAAAGCGGACGCTCCTGCAGGTCAGCATAGAGGACAGTGTACAGGCTGACGAAATATTCACCATTCTCATGGGAGATCAGGTGGAACCGCGGAAAGACTTTATCGTCAAACACGCCCTTGAGGCGAGAAACATTGATATTTAGATCATCGATTCTCCTGTGAAAAAATACCTCCCGCTTACTACAGCCAAGAAGATTCGCGCGTGTTCAGCATGGCTGTTTTGCCTGGTGCTGTTTCAGGGATGTGCTGGCGGAAAGAACCTGAGGACCGCGCCGGTAATGGACGGAGAAATGCAGGGCACCTATACGCTGATCCTGTACGGAGGCAACTACGCCGACGACCTCGAGACGGTTGCTGTCCTGGATAAGGAGGGCGACCGGTATACATTTGAAGTATTCGCGCCGTCGTTCTCTTATCGGATCATACGAGGACAGACTGCAGAACATGCGCTACCTGCAGCTGAGCAGTTCATCAGTCGCCATCCCTCTTATAACAGAGGACAGATGCGGGCGATTCTGGATGAACGAAGTCTGGTTATCGGTTATGAGGTAAGGCCGCTGTATCTTCCGGTGACGTTCGGCATGGACGATATTCTTGATGTAGATTATGTTCTGAGAGGAGATAAAGTAATCACGACGATCCGGATAGAAAGATCGGTGGAGGAACAGAGAAATCGTCTCCTTCTCAGGGATCGATAACGCAATAATACATACCGCGGAAGAAAGGTTTAATACTACATGTCAAAGCTTCCTATTAATATCGAAGAGGAGATGAAGATCAGTTATCTCGATTACGCGATGAGCGTAATCATAGGCCGCGCGCTGCCCGAGGTCCGGGATGGGCTTAAGCCGGTTCAGCGGCGGATACTCTATGCCATGTTCCGGGAGGGCCTCCTCCCGAACAAAAAATATTCGAAGAGTGCCGGCGTTGTGGGAGAGGTTCTTAAGAAATATCATCCCCATGGCGATTCAGCAGTTTATGACGCCATGGTGAGGCTTGCGCAGGATTTCAACATGCGCTATATGCTCGTCGACGGGCAGGGCAATTTCGGTTCGATTGACGGGGACAAGGCTGCTGCTTACCGGTATACAGAGGCACGGATGGCTAAGATTGCCGAAGAGCTTCTGTCCGATATTGACAAGGAAACGGTCGATTTCATACCGAACTTCGATGAAACAACTGAAGAGCCGAAGGTGCTGCCTTCAAAGATTCCCAACCTGATCATTAATGGGGCAGCGGGAATAGCAGTCGGTATGGCGACCAACATTCCGCCGCATAATCTGGGAGAAGTGATCGACGGTCTGGTTATGCTTTTGGATGACCGGAACGCGCCGCTGGAGAAACTGATGACCGCGATCAAGGGGCCGGACTTTCCGACGGGAGGCATTATCCACGGAACAGCTGGGATCAAGGATGCCTATACGACCGGCAGGGGGCTGGTGAAAGTTAGGGCAAAGGCCAAGATAGAAAAGGAACATCGGGGGGGAGAAAATATCATTATCACGGAGATGCCCTATCAGGTCAACAAAGCCAGGCTTATCGAGAAGATTGCGGAGCTGGTGAGGGAAAAACAGATAGAAGACATATCCGATATTCGGGATGAATCAGACCGGGATGGCATTCGGGTCGTCATCGAGTTGAAGCGTAACGCCATGGCTGAAGTGGTACTGAACAATCTCTACAAGCATACGCAGATGGAAACGACCTTTGGCATTATCATGCTTGCACTGGTTAGCGGACAGCCGCGCGTGCTTAAACTGAATACCCTGCTCAACTATTTCCTTCAGCATCGGCGTGACGTCATCCTGCGTAGGACCCGGTTTGAGTTGAGAAAAGCTGAGGAGCGGGCGCATATCTTGGAAGGGCTCAAGATAGCCCTCGACCATCTTGATGAGGTCATAGCCCTCATCAGAAAATCCAGGAATCCAGAGGAGGCACGAAACGGTCTCATCCAGGGATTCCGGCTTACCGAGATGCAGGCCCAGGCAATCCTCGACATGAAGCTGCAGAGGCTCACCGGGCTTGAGCGGGAAAAGATCGTCAGTGAATATAAGGAGACCCTCAAGGAGATCGAACGGCTGAAGGCGATCCTCGAAAGCGAAAAGCTCGTTTCAAAGATTATCAGAGAAGAGCTGCTGGAGGTCAAAAAGAGATACGCAGATGAAAGACGGACAGAGATAAGCGAAGATACACGGGAAATAACCATTGAAGACCTTATTACGGAGGAAGAGATGGTCATTACCCTGTCCCATCAGGGATACATTAAGCGAAATCCTCTGAGCGCATACCGGAGTCAGCGGAGGGGAGGAAAAGGCCTCACCGGCATGGAGACGAAGGAGGAGGATTTCGTTGCGCAGCTCTTTATCGGCTCGACCCATGATTACATGCTCTTCTTCTCGAACTTCGGAAGGCTGTACTGGTTGAAGACCTACCAGTTGCCCGAAGCAGGCAGGACGGCCAAGGGAAAGGCGATGGTTAACCTGCTGCAGCTTTCTGAGGGCGAACGTGTCACGACGGCACTTCCGGTGCGTGATTTCAAGGAAGGGTATCTAGTGATGTTTACCAAGAACGGCACGGTCAAGAAGACCGCGCTTACTGCATACAGTAATCCGCGGGGCAAAGGCATTATCGCCATATCCCTTGATGAGGGAGATGAGCTGATTGCGGTGAGAAAGACCAGTGGCACCAACGATCTGATCATCGGTACCCTGAACGGGTTAGCCATAAAGTTCCATGAAGGAGATGTGCGGGATATGGGCAGGACGGCAACAGGTGTTCGGGGCATAAAGCTCGAAAAAGGGGACGAGGTTGTCGCAGCAGAAGTTGTCGATGAAAAGGCTTCAGTCCTTACTGCTGCAGAGAATGGCCTTGGCAAGAGGACAAAAATTGAGGATTATCCCCTTCAGGGCAGGGGCGGTAAAGGTGTCATATCCCTGAAGCTCACTGAAAAGGGTGGAAAAGTGGCCGGCCTGCTGTTCGTTCGGGATGAGGATGAAGTCGTGATGATTACGAGTGCCGGCAAGCTCATACGTACCAGGGCTGAAGATATATCCCTGCTGGGCAGGAATACCCAGGGAGTAAAGCTCATGGATATTGATGAGGGAAAAATCGTCAGTATTGCAAAGGCGGTTGAAAAGGATTAGGACGGCAATACGTTGTTTGTAAGTTCCGTCAGAAACTGCGGTGATGGGCACTATCTTCATGGATAGGGGTTATGGGAGAAGCAAGGGATCTTTTCATCAACGGCCTCGAAATCCTCGGGATTTCTTACAATGAAGGACAGATCGAGGCCTTCTCGCGTCTTCTCTCGGAGCTCAAGAAATGGAACAGAGCTTATAACCTCACGGGTTTGCGGACGGATGCTGACATTGTTATAAAACATTTCCTTGACTCGCTGCTGTTCCACAAAGTGCTTCCCAAAGCTGTCCACACGGTTGCCGATATCGGGAGCGGAGCAGGATTTCCGGGCATACCCATGAAGATCATACAGCCTGAACTGAGCGTAACGCTTGTGGAACCCTCTCAGAAGAAAGCGCAGTTTCTTGCACATATCCAGAGGAAACTCCGCCTTGACAGGCTCAGGATTATCAATGCACGAGTTGAGGATGTTCAGGGAGAACGGTTCGATGCTGCTGTGACACGAGCGCTTTTTAGCGTACCTGAATTCATCGACAAAGCTGAAAGGTTACTTAACGTAAACGGCGTGCTTATTCTGAATAAAGGACCGAAGGTCGGCGAAGAGCTTCGATATGTCACGGGCAGGGAAATCAGAAGACAAGATATGATACTCCCCTTCCAGAGGAGTGTGCGACATCTTGTTGTCATTGGTAAGAAACAGACGTCGTAAGGGTGAAAGAAAACATATTCATGTATAATATTGTTGCATGAGGATAACGCCGCTCGATATACAGCAGAAGCACTTCCCGATAAGATTCAGGGGATTTCATACCGAAGAGGTCTCCGCATTCCTTGAGCTGATTCGAGAGGAGATCGAAGATCTGCTCAGGGAAAATGCTGCACTGAAGGAACGGTTGCAGCAGACGGACGATGAGATCAGGAGGTTCTGGGACATGGAGAACCTTCTGGGACGGACCCTTCAGGAAGCCCAACACATGTCTGATGAATACAAGGTCATGGCCAGAAAAGAGGCGGACCGACTTCTCGAAAAAGCGATGCAACAGGCAGAGGAGCTGGTGGGAAGTTCCCATGAGAAGGTCTTGGACATCAACGAAGAGATCGTTGATCTGAGGATGATGCGGAGACGGCTTCACGCCGAGTTGCGTGACGTTTTGGAGCGCTTTGGGCGGATCCTTGCCGGTGACAGCGAGCAGAGAAAAGAGTCATTCAGTCTTCACGCCCTTCAGGAGATGACCGACACGAGGGATAACGAGGGAAGCTGGATACGCGCAGAAATCCCGGATGATACCCTACTGGCTGAAGAATAGGTAGGCATAGTAGAAAGCCATCCAGGAAAAGAAAAGCGCGCTTAGACCGAGCAGCAGAGAAATAAGACTTTTTAGCACCTTCCCGGTCTGAAATTCCAGGAAAGCCTTGGGAAGGAGCGTGAAAAAGCCGAAGAGCAGCATCAACCCGACGAGCAGTTGTGTGACGGCCCTAACCATGATCAGATTCTCTCAAGGGGGCATCCGCTGCAGTAGGGTATCGTCCGGCAGAAGTCCTTTGCAAGCCTGACGAGAAGTGCATGGTATTCGTTAAACAACTGAACGTCACTCTTCATGCTCCCGTGGAACAGATTCTGCCATGCTTCATAGGGCAGTTCATGCTGCAGGATATTATGTCGTGAACAAATCCTTTTCGTGTAAGCGTCGATAACAAAAACCGGTTTGTGGAGAGCATACAGCATGATCGCGTCTGCGGTCTCCTGACCGATCCCGTTGACGGAAAGCAATTTTTTTCTGATCACGGACATCTCTTCCCGTTCCATTACCATCATGCTGCCCCGGTAGTAGCTCATGAGGAAGCTGATGAAGTTCTTGATCCGTTGTGACTTTATATTGTAATACCCGACAGGTCGCAGGAGCTGTGCAAGGTCTGCAGGGGCGACTGCGTGCAGTGCCCGTGCGCTCAGCAACGCGTGGTTCTTGAGTCGCTCGATCGCTTTTTCGACGTTCGACCAGCTGGTATTCTGTGTCAATATTGCACCGATCGCGGTCTCCAGGGGGGTCTCGGCAGGCCACCAGGATTGCGGTCCGAAGGTTATATACAGCCGAGCAAATATTGTTTCCAGGATATTATGCCTCATCGGTCAAAACACGGCCGCGAAGTACTTTTTTTGCGGTGGTTGCATGTTTGTCGGCGAGCATTTTTTCCTTCGCCCGCCTTGATCTCTTACGCTTTTGTCTTCTGAGTTTTTCGATACGCTGTTGTTCTGCGCTTTCCTTTCCGTGGAGCAGGGCATCGATCTTGTCGAGCAATAATACGCGGGCTCGGTATCGGTTTAATGCCTGAGAACGTTCCTTGCGGCATTTGACTTCGATCCCTGTGGAAAGGTGCCGGAGATGAACGCAGGTTGAGACCTTGTTCACATGCTGGCCCCCCTTGCCACCTGAACGAATGAATGATTCCTCGATGTCTTCTTCCCGAATGCCGAGCTTCTCCATCCGCTGCCTCAGGAGGTTTTCCTTTGTTGCTGATACAACAAAAAAACCCATATACTATACTACTATAGTGTCGATATATTATGGCGCGATATCCAGGGAGGAAACACCAAGAAGAACCTCAAAAAAATATCTTGCAGGGAGGTGATTTTCTGCTATTATGATAAGTATTCCCAATACTACGTTACTTTTAGGAGGAAGCCATGAAAGCAAAGTTTCTTATCATTTTTCTATCCTTTGTTGTTGCGGTATTTTTTATCGGATATGCGGTTTCTGAATCAGCTGATATCGGTGGCATGATCAAAGAGCAGAAGCAGAAGCTTACCGAGAAGTCGGGAGTATCACAGGTAATGACGGGAAGCGATTTCGACGCCAAGATTAAGGAGCAGCAGAAACTTATTGACGATGCGGTCGCGAAAAAGACTCTTTCCAAGGATGAAGCAAAGACCGCAGAGGAAAACCTGAAACGGATCAAGGAAAAGAAGGAAGCTGTTACGAAAGACGGAAAGGTGACTGAACGGGAACAGGGCAATCTCCAGAACATGCTGCACAGAAACAACAAGATGATAACCGACAAGAAGAAAAACCCGGTAAGGCCTTTTACAGGGCCTGAAATAACGCATCGCTTCCAAAATCAGCAGGAGAGGATCGATGAGGGAATAAAATCTGGGGCCCTCACCAAAAAGGAAGCAGAGAAGCTTCAGGAAAACCTTGCAAAGGCCAAGGCAAAGTATGCAGAGCTGAACAAGGATGGCAAATTTACACCTGAGGAAGAGGAAAAAATGCAAGATATCCTCGATCGAGATGCGAAGGCGATACGAGAAAAAAAGCAATAGCACGAGTCTGCCACACCATACGCTGCAGTTCGGAGGAAGAGGACCGGGGCGGGGAAGAATTGAGTTCCCCGCCCCATCTCATTGATACGCCGTAGCAGAAACCTCTTGTGGTATAATCATTCAGCAGGCATGCATACGCGGTAAGTTTTTGCGAGGCTTGCCCTGCTTTGAATTTCAATACTAAGGAGAAAAGCATGAAACGGATTCTCGTCCTTGTTGCAAGCATCGCAAGTTTTTTCCTGTTACAGACTCCTGTATACAGCGCATCTCCAACGAGCGGCGCCTCGGCACAAGCCGGCATTTCAGGCAAGGTGGTCGAAACTATGGACAGCGGAGGATATACCTACGTTCAGCTTGAGCAGGACGGGCAGAAGACGTGGGTAGCTGTCACACAGATGAAAGTAAAGAAGGGGCAGCGGATCACCTTCAAGCCGGGCATGGTTATGGAAAACTTTGAAAGCAAGACACTTAAAAGGAAGTTCGATCGGATCGTCTTTTCGGATGGTGTTGCCGACTCGTCGGCAACACCATCCGGCGACAAGAAATCCGGGGGAAGCAAGGCGCAATCGGTTCCTGCAGAGAAGATAAGCGTCACAAAGGCAACGGGCCCGAATGCCTATACCGTAGCAGAACTTTACAAGAAAAAAAAGACTCTCAATGGCAAGAGCGTATCCGTGAAGGCAAAGGTAGTAAGAGTGACCACAGGCATCATGAAGCTGAACTGGGTGCATTTGCAGGATGGCACCGGGAAGGCTGCCGACGGAACGCATGACATTGTGGCAACCTCCGCTGGCGAAGTGCCGGCCACCGGGGATATCGTGACGGTAAGCGGCACGCTCGCGGCTGACAAGGATTTCGGCAGCGGTTATAAGTACGCCGTTCTTATTGAAAAGGCTACCTTTAAGAAATAGACTGGTCGTGGCGTCCAGAAGAGAACAGCCCCATGCTTGATGCACGGTATGTACGAGAGAATGTCGAGACGGTCAGAAATGCCCTGCAGAAAAGGGGCTATGAGTTTCCGCTCGCTGAGTTTCTGGCAATTGACGGGAAACGAATATCGCTGCTGAAGGAGACAGAAGAGCTTCGCAACCGGCGGAATACTGTTTCCGAGGAGATCGGGAAGCTGAAGCGGCAGCATGCTGATGCCAGTTCCCAGCTTGCCGAGATGAAAGAGGTCTCTGACCGGCTGAAGGAACTTGATGAGAAGCTGCGTGACCTTGAGGCAGAAACAAAGACTTTTCTCCTGACCATTCCGAACATTCCCCATGAATCAGTACCGGTGGGCCGCGACGAACAAGAGAACAAAGAGATCAGAAGGTGGGGCACCCCCCGGCAATTCGATTTCGAGCCGCTGAATCACTGGGATATCGCAGAGCCTCTGGACATCGTAGACTTTGACCGTGCTGCAAAGATAGCCGGGGCGAGGTTTGCGCTCATGAAGGGCATGGGGGCCCGTCTCGAACGTGCATTGATGAACTTCATGCTCGATACCCATGTCACCAAGGGATACAGGGAGATATTTCCCCCTATCATGGTGAACAGGGACAGCATGATCGGCACAGGCCAGCTGCCGAAATTCGAGATGGAACTTTTCAGGATCGCTGACCCCGAGTTCTATCTTATTCCCACGGCGGAAGTCCCAGTCACCAATATCTTTCGGGATGAGATATTACGAGAGGAAGACCTTCCTATCTATTACACGGCGTATACGCCCTGTTTCAGGCGCGAGGCGGGGTCATACGGCAAAGATACCCGCGGACTGATCCGCCAGCACCAGTTCAACAAGGTAGAGTTGGTAAAATTTGTCAGTCCAGAAGACTCCTATGAAGAGCTCGAAAAGCTTATCAGCGATGCCGAAGAAATCCTCCGGCGTCTTGATCTTCCCTACCGGGTCATAACACTCTGCACGGGCGACATGGGATTCTCCTCTGCCAAGACCTACGATATCGAGGTATGGCTTCCGGGCCAGAACAGATACCGAGAGATATCATCCTGCTCGAATTTCGAGGATTTCCAGTCCCGGCGAGCAGGTATTCGCTTTAAACGGGAAGGGAAGAAAGGTACGGAGTTTGTTCATACGCTCAATGGTTCGGGCCTGGCAATAGGACGAACGCTGGTTGCGATTCTCGAGAACTATCAGCAGAAGGACGGAAGCGTTGTCATTCCCGAGGTACTTCGGCCGTATGCTGGAACAGACCGGATCAAATAATGTGATTCAATAGAGAGGGACGGGATCGACTATGCCCGTCCCTCTTAGTTGTTGCCTATTTTTTCTCTTTTGGTTGTTCTGCTTCCGGCGCTTTCTGTTCCGTGCCGTTCTTTATCGATATCAGTTCGACCTCAAATATCAGGGTCGCATTCGGGCCGATAACCGAACCGGCGCCGCGCTCGCCATAGGCGAGCTCTGAGGGCACAAAGAGCTCCCAGGTAGATCCTTCCTTCATCAGCTGCAACGCTTCGGTCCAGCCCTTGATCACTCCTTTTACCGGGAAGGTTGCGGGCTGACCGCGTTTATAGGAGCTGTCGAATTCCGTGCCATCGATCAGTTTGCCGCGATAGTTCGTCACGACCGTATCGCTCTCCTTCGGCACTCTGCCGGTGCCCTCCTTGACAATGCGGTACTGCAGCCCGCTCGGCAGAATCTTGACCCCTTCTTTTTTCTTGTTTTCAGCGAGGAAGGACTCGCCTTCCTTCTTGTTCTTCTCGCCTGCTTCCTTTGTTTTTTCAGCCTGCTTCGCTGCCAGTTCTTTCTGGAATTTCATCAGCGTTTCCTGGACTTCCTGTTCCGACAGCATCAAGGGTGCACCCGAGAGGACATCCTTAATGCCTTTAGCGAACATGTCTACATCGGCATCGATCTCCTGCCGCTTGAGCTGGGTGCCGGTTGCTACCCCCATGCTGTAACTGAGCTTTTCCTTTTCGGAATTAAATTGCTGCGATTCAGCAAGAGCGATGCCTGCAAGAAAGAGGACCAGTACGGATGATATGAATAACCTCATGAACATCTCCTTTCATTATTGTAATAGGTACATTATGCATCTCAACGACTCTCTTAATCAAGGTTCCGTGCAGGGGCAGACCGCATCAGCTTCCTTTTTCAGGATACGTGCGGCACGTTCTTCGAGGCCGCTTTTTCTGACAAAGGACTCCACATCCATGTCTGCAATATCCTGCGCAAGTATGATATCTGCTCTGAACAGCGGATCGAGCATCCCTTTCCGTACGGAATGGAGAATGGTCACCGGATAGAGCCGCTTGTCTTCAATCATGCGCTCCAGACTTCCCTTGTCGGGGTAACGCCAGCTGATGATCCTGAGGCCCGCACATTCGGCGTATTGTATGGCATCGGACGTACAGCGCGTATTGGTGACCAGCCAGCCATCGCGGAAAACCAAGTTCTCTTCCTTCTTTTCCACGGCCTTTTTGATATCCTGAAACCGCGCATGGACGTAGAGTGCTGTCTTGACATCCGTTGCCTTGCCGCCGTCACTATGATACTTGCATTCAATGAAGCTATAGGTCTCATTGTTCCTGGCGATGACGTCTACCTCGTGGCTGACACAGAACCCGGGTATCGAGCGGCCCGTTTCAACGGCATATCCGTAACGGGAAAGTACTTTCCCGAAAAATTTTTCAAAGGGATACCCTGAGGGGCCAAGCGAGAAGATGGCCTTCTTGATCGAGTATCGCATTCCTGAAGCATGGTTGAATTTCCTGAGCAGCCCCTTCGCCCTGCGATAGATATCGCCGGTTTGGGCAAGAGGCGCAGTCTGCTGTTCAACTTTCTTCGCGATCTCTTCAGCAACCTGCTGAGGAGCACCGGAACGGATGAGGGAGCTGATCAGTTTCTGTATATCGAAATTCTCCTGACGGCCGGAGGCCTTTGTGATCGTCAGCGGCATAGGACATTGTACCTTATTGGTAACATTTTCGGAAAACCGTTCTCGAGGCTTATGATATAATCAAGCAAAGACGGGGTAGGGAACGAAAGAAGGACATACCGAGGGGAGGAACACCATGCAGCTTCATCCGGAAGTTCTTTCACTAATAGGCAATACGCCGATGGTAAAGGTACGACGCATGGCAGGACCGGCGGACGCCGAGATTTGGGCAAAGCTCGAGGGATGCAACCCCGGCGGCTCAGTCAAGGACAGGATCGCACTCGCCATGATCGAGACCGCCGAGAGGGAAGGAAAGCTCACTCCCGGTGGTACGATCATTGAGCCGACGAGCGGCAATACGGGTATCGGTCTTGCTATGGTTTCGGCGATCAAAGGCTACCGCCTGATCCTTACTATGCCGGATACGATGTCCATGGAGCGGCGTCAGCTTCTGCAGGCCTATGGCGCTGAACTCGTGCTCACCGAAGGGAAGAAGGGTATGAAAGGAGCGGTAGAGAGGGCTACGGAGATCCAGACGGCACATCCCGATTATTTTATGCCGCAGCAATTCGAGAACTGTGCCAATCCTGAAGTGCATATGAAGACTACAGCGGTCGAGATCCTGAATGATCTTCGCGGCGTTCCCGATGGATTTGTGTCTGGCGTCGGCACCGGAGGTACGATCACGGGTGTCGGTACGATACTCAGGCAGAATAATCCAGCGGTTTGGATCGCAGCAGTCGAACCGGCAGCATCGCCCGTGCTTTCGGGGGGTAATGCGGGGCCGCACAAGATAGCCGGTATAGGTGCGGGTTTTGTTCCCGGCGTTCTTAATACGAAGATTTATGATGAGGTAATATGTGTCAGTGACAGTGATGCTGCGGAGACCTCTCGTCTCATGGCAAAGCGGGAGGGCATTCTCCCGGGAATATCATCAGGAGCCGCTATGTGGGGCGCGCTCAGGGTTGCCCAAAAGCTGGGCGCGGGAAAGAAGGTGGTAGTCATTATCCCCGACCGGGGAGAGCGCTATCTGAGCACCGGGCTTTTTGCCCCTGAATCTCCCTAGGGATGAGAGGCGAGTCTATCTGACCTGTTCCTGCCTTGTTAGTTTGCTATATAGAGGCTTGCGTCGGCACGAAAGATAAGGACGCTTGCGGAAAGATGTTGAGCAGATGATGAAGCTGCATCTATGCATTCGGTGACAGGACCTGTGAGGAGTACAGCGGTTTTGTAAGCAGGCTTCCGACGATGTCCTTCAGGATTTTTTCCGTAAGTGAGAAGGTATTTTCGTAGTTTTTGTTTTGAAGCACCGCAAGGAACTCTTCACTGCCATAGCCTCCGACAATATCATAGGTCCTGATCGAGACCTTCATTTGTCTTTTAGTATCAGAGCGACGACCAGATGACCACAGGTATCATTAATATTATTGAAATGATCGAAGCCGTTCATCATGCAGCTCAGTTCCTTAGTCATGCCGCATCTGATCACATTCCTCTCAAAACCTTATTAGCAGATGCCATCGGGTAAAGATGCCGGTAAGCCTTTTTGTAATCGAGAGAGGCTCGATGTAATGTCATCCGCTATCTGTTTGATAGCTTTCACAGTCAAGATAACGCTGATGCTATCTCATGTTTCCCATGCACTACCCTTGTTTGATATGACAAGTGAGACATTCCTGCTCAGCGAAAAGCGGTGCCATATACCTTAAAGAAGGTTTTACTCTGCTGCAGCTCGCTCTGAAAGGTCTCTTTTTCCCCTTGCTGGAATCGGTGCAGGGCTCCAGCCTCGAACTCGTCAGGCACGTTATCAGGTTTCAGCGAGTTCAGACTGCTGATGTGAAAGCGAAACAGCCCTTCCTGTTCAGCATAAGCGGAGATTTCCCGTGTCGTGACTGCCCAATTCTTTTTAGTGGATAATGGATCGTCTCTTGTTATGATATCTGTGTCGGCAAGAAATGGATCAGCGCTCATGCCGGCCTTCTTCTCAACATAGACTCCGCCATATACGGCGTCCACTTGCTCGCAATGACGATACGGTGAAAGAGCACCCGGGCCTCGGTCTTTGCCTTTCCATAGATGAGGTTCTGCTGGTCACTGTTACGACTGTAGGGATGGTGACGAGGCAGCGCAAAAAGGGGCGACCGGAAGCAAGAGCAAATCTCCGGTATATCGACCGTTCAGAATGCAAGGCATAGTTTAACGAGTTTCACGGGAAAATTTGTGATATAATCCACAACTACTATGAATGTGAAGCTGCTGGTTAAACGAGAAGTAGCTGTGCTGGAGGCCTATCAGGCGAGAGAGATACCCTGCAGCGTAAAGCTCGATGCGAATGAAAGTCCCTATGGATTCCACAGAGCACTCGGGGCGGTCTCAGCACTGCAGACAAACCGATATCCGGATCCCGAAGCGAAGAAGCTAAGAACTGTCCTTGCTCGGCATCTCGGCGTAAAGGTTGAGAACATCCTTCAGGGAAACGGCTCAGACGAGATCATCTATCATCTCATCACAACCTTTGGCGGACCGGTCCTGTATCCGGTACCGACATTTTCTATGTATGGCATCATTGGCCAGATCCTAGGAGAAAAGACGGTGGCAGTACCTTTGGACAGGAACTTTGATCTTCATATGGGGAGGATGACAGCGGCAATCCGGAAGAAAAGGCCGCAGATAGTTTTTTTGAGCACGCCGAACAATCCGACGGGAAACTGCTTTTCGCCGGACAGGGTCCTGAAGATAGTTGCAACATCTCCGGGAATCGTGGTTATTGATGAAGCATACCAGCCGTTTGCGCGTGAAAAGGGGTTCATGCCGTTGCTCAATGACTATCAGAACCTTGTCATTATGAGGACCCTGAGCAAGATCGGGCTTGCCGCATTGCGGTTCGGATTCCTTGTTGCCGATGAAAAGATTGTCCATGAAGTGAACAAGGTTAGATTGCCATTCAATGTCAACGCGCTATCGCAGGCGGTTGCTGTTAAAGTATTGAGGGGAGGGAAGGCTTTGGGAACCGTGGTGCAGAAGATCGCTGCGGAGCGGGATCTGCTCATGCGTGCGATGATGGATATCAGATCGATAACAACGTTCCCATCAGAGGCGAACTTTATTCTCTTCCGGGTTGCGGACCCTAACGGAATTCATGCAGAGCTTCTCAGGAGGGGCATACTGATCAGGAATGTGTCTGACGCAGTGGACGGGTGCTTACGGGTGACAGTGGGAACGTCGCGAGAGAACAGAAAATTCCTGCAAGCGCTCAGGAGCTGCGTAGGGAAATCTTCATGACGGGGTGATGATGAGAACGGCAAAGATTGAAAGAAAAACCAGGGAAACAGAGATCCGCGCAGAAATAAAACTGGATGGGACCGGCAAGTATGCTGTGCATACGCCGATACCTTTTTTCGATCATATGATCACCCTCATGTGCAAGCATGGACTCTTTGACCTGAAATTGAAGGCGAAAGGCGATGTGCAGATAGACGATCACCATACCGTCGAGGATACCGGAATAGTTCTTGGCAAGGCGATAAAGGAGGCTCTGGGGGACATGAAGGGCATTGCCCGATACGGCCATGCAAGCGTACCTATGGATGAGGCCCTCGCGCAGGTGTGTCTCGATATCAGTGGCAGGCAGTATCTTGTGTACAATGTTGTCTTTCCCAAAAAGAGCAAACTGCGGGAATTTGACCCCGACCTCATTGAAGATTTTCTCCAGGCCTTCTCAGGGAGCGCCGGCATCACCCTTCATGTGAATTTGTTCTACGGAAGAAACACGCATCATATTATCGAGTCTGTATTCAAGGCGCTCGGCAGGGCATTGAAACAGGCAGTGGCAATTGATCCTCGGGTCAAAGGCATCCCCTCTACCAAAGGGTCGCTCTGAACAGCAGGGAGCGTAGCGGGGTGCAGCGGGCATATCTCGAACGGCAGGTTCCGTTCGGGGATATACGGTATGTCCTTCTCGATATGGACGGCACCCTCCTCGACAAATATTTCGACGACTATTTCTGGGAGCATCTGCTTCCCGAAAAGTATGCGGAGAAGAATCATATCTCTTTCGGCAAAGCAAAACAAGAGCTGCTTGCAAAATACCGACAGCATGAAGGCACCCTGAACTGGACGGATATCGACTTCTGGTCACGGGAGGTAGCAATTGATATTCCTGCTTTGAAGGAGCAGATTCACCACCTTATTGAAGTGCATCCCAATGTAGAGGATTTCTTGAGCATGCTCAGGCGACACCGGAAAAAAGTCTTCCTTCTGACCAACGCGCATTACAAGGTGTTGGATATTAAGCTTAAAAAGACCGCGCTGGGCAGATACTTCGATGCTGCGGTCACCTCCTTTGAGGTCGGATATGCGAAGGAGAACGTAAAATTTTGGGAGAAAGTGCAGAAGCAGCTCGGCTTCGAAAAGGAGCGCTCCCTTTTTATCGACGATACGGAAGCTGTTCTGAAGACAGCGAAGGATTTCGGCATTCGCTATATCCTTTACAAGGCATATGCAAGCTCAAAGGCGGAGAAAGGGGCATCGCTCCATTTTCCTGCCATCCATGATTTCAAGGAGCTTATGTTATGGGATCAGAAATAGCTCAGTATGATTGTTTCTGAATTAGAAATAGCTTACAATAGACTCCGATGACAGACCTCACATCCATAATGGAAGAACTGACGAGGGAACCTAAAATCGCCTATTTTTCGATGGAAATCGGCGTTCATAACGATATCCCTACCTACAGCGGCGGACTGGGTGTGCTTGCGGGAGATACGATCCGGTCTGCTGCTGATCTCAAGCTGCCGATGGTAGCGGTCACACTCATGAGCAGAAAGGGATACTTCACCCAGGAGCTCGACAGTGCCGGAAAGCAGACGGAGCATGCGGCCGTGTGGGATCCCGCTCAGTACATGATGCTCCTGCCATACCGGGTTTCGGTAGAGATAGAGGGAAAGGATGTGCATGTCCAGGCTTGGCTTTACCATGTGGTGAGCCTCACGGGCGGAAGCATACCGGTCTTTTTTCTCGACACCAATCTGCCATCAAACAGTGCCGAGAACCGAGAGATCACCGCACACCTCTACGGCGGCGACTTGGCGTACAGGCTCAAGCAGGAAATTGTTCTGGGCATCGGCGGCGTGCGTATGCTCCGAAGGATGGAAATTGATGTCAGGAAATATCATATGAACGAAGGGCATGCCAGCTTTCTTCTCCTTGAACTAATGATCAAGTACCGAAGACCGATCGAGGATGTTTGGGATGAACGTCTCGTCTGGGATAAGAGAAGCGTTAAAAACCTTTGTGTATTCACTACGCACACTCCTGTGGGGGCCGGTCATGACAAATTTCCCTACGACCTTGTCATGAAGACATTAGGGGAGATTGTTCCCTTGTCCCTGCTTCAGGAGCTGGCAGGCAAAGAGGATCTCAACATGACGCTCCTCGCACTTAATCTCAGCAGGTATGTCAATGGGGTTGCGAAGAAACACGGAGAAGTGTCCAAGAATATGTTTCCCGGATATGAGATTAATGCAATCACCAACGGTGTTCACTCATTCAGTTGGACGTGCGACAGCTTTAAGAAGGTCTATGATGAATACCTCCCAGGCTGGGCGAACGAGCCGGAACTATTTGTGAGAGTCGGGCGTATTCCCGATGATAAACTGTGGGCTGCCCATGCCGAGGCCAAGCAGCGCCTGATATCCTATGTCAGAGAGAAGACCGGCGTAGAGCTCTCCTTGAATACTCTGACGCTCGGGTTTGCACGCCGGGCTACTGCATACAAGAGGGCTGACCTCCTCTTCAGGGACATTGAGCGGCTCGAACGGATTGGAAGCGGCAAGCTCCAGATTATATATGCAGGTAAGGCGCATCCGCATGACGCTCAGGGCAAGCAGCTCATACAGAATATTTTCAATTATAAGGAACGCCTGAAAGAAAAGATTAAGATCGTCTATCTTCAGAATTACAATATGGAGATCGCCCTGAAGCTTGTCTCCGGAGTAGATATCTGGTTGAATACTCCTCTGCGTCCTCTTGAGGCATCGGGAACGAGCGGCATGAAAGCGACCCATAACGGTGTAATGAACTTCAGTGTGCTCGACGGTTGGTGGATAGAAGGGCATATCGAGGGTTTTACCGGCTGGTCGATTGGTCCTGCGCCCCAAGAACTGACTCCCGGAGCTGACGCCGATGCACGCGATGCTGAAGATCTCTATCAGAAACTGGAACAAGCGATCATCCCGATTTACTATGGTGACCGCCTTACCTGGATCCGCATGATGCAGAACGCGATCGGCAAGAACGCGTATTATTTCAATTCGCACCGCATGATGCGACGTTATGTAACCGAAGCTTACCTGAGATAAGTATGTCCGCTAAGGTTTTCTCCCGCATTCAGGGCAGAGCGAATCTTCCGGCACAAAACTCTTACAGGCGGGACATTGCACCAGTTCGATAGGCTTCTGCCCGCTGCAGTCCCTGCAAACGTTCTCATGAGGACCAAGCCTGCGCGAACAGTTCGGGCAGCGTTTTTTCGGCGTGCCAGGGGGCCGCAAAGAAGGCAGAAAGGATACCACGATAGTCAGCAGGGGTAAGAGAAAGCAAACAAAAGTCCAAAAGAGAGTATTGCGCCCCTTTTTTGTAGCTATAACGCCTCCGATTACTCCTGCGATCAGCTGAAGAACGACAAGGCGGCCCATAAATATTAACGATTCAGCAGGGTCAAGGCTTTCTGGTGGAGCCCAGCATTTCCTGCCGCGAGCAAACTCGTTGTTCCCTTCAATTCCAGTTTAATGCGGTCCAGATCGTTTCCCTGAATATCCGTGATGACCCCGCCGCTTTCTTTTATAAGGAGATATCCTCCTGCAAAATCGAAACTGCGCGATGACGAGGCGGTGACAAAGGCGCTGACAGCACCACAGGCGACATAGGCGAGGTCAAGTGCTGTAGCTCCCATACACCGTACTTTCCTTGCTGCGCATAGGAGCGGCAAGATCGGAGATAAATCTCGGGACGGCGTTGAAGCCTCGTAAGCTACGAAAGAGAATTGATCTTCCTGATGATACAGCATGGTGTTTTCGGGGAAACAGACACGCTGTCCCTTTTCTGCCCAGAATGCATCGCCGGTGGCGAGATTAATAGTATAGGCGAGATAAAGATCGCCGATAGTTTTTCCTGCGGCTACCGCTATGGTCGTACCGTAAAATGGTATGCCATGGACAGCGTTTCGGCTGCCGTCGATAGGGTCGACCAGCACGATGTTTCCGCCTCCTTGCATATGCACTAGGCCTGCCTCTTCTGAAATGACGGTGAGCGGTTCGTCGAGGGCTCTGAGACTGGTGAAGATGATCTCTTCAGCGCGAAGATCGATATGGTATGTCCTGTCGCCTCCTGCTCCCCTCCCTTCCGGAGTCTTCATTTGTGCAGTATGGCGCATGGGGGCGAGCTCGCGATAGAGAGAATCGCCAATATTCTGCAAATCCCTGATGTGCATAGTCATATTGTACGGAAAATAGCCGGCCTCACACAATGTTCAAAATGAAGATAACGTGGACACCGGTAAATGTAGGAAAGATAGCGCAGATCAGGATATGCTACCATGTAAGGGAAAGCAGGCACTGAATGTCAGACTGTAGGACATTATACTTGCAGGTGAGAATCATGCACTGCTTTGAACGGTAACAATGACCCTCCTTGATAACCACATGCACGGATATGCCGGTGCGGTTACGATGTGGACAGAGCATATGAAGCTTGCCGGTTGCCTCAGAATAATGGGTTTCTTTTGGTGCATATCTCATGTCTTTAGTATACCCCTCTTATGATATAGAAAGGGAGGATAACTCCTGGTCAATATGCCCGCGACAGAGTGTGTGGGCGCGCGCATCGCTTTTATCGAAATGTCGATAGTGCCTTGGCAACATAGGCAGTCTCGAGGACACTGATGTTGTAAAAAGAATGATGCGCAGGGTGGTGTATGGAAAGACAGGAAGTATATTCCCAGTGGTCGTTCCATGGAGCTCACAAGGGATAGCTACGCAGCTGTTAACTATTGAGGGGAAGGGACTTAATGATGCCCTTGAAAAGATAATCCGGTTATCGGTCAGCGAGAGTCATTAGGCAAATTCATAGTATCGCGTGAAGAAAGAAAAGACTGACGAATTGATAAGTAACAGGTGGTAACATGCTGGTACAATATGTAAGTTAATTGCTCAACAAGAGTGCCTTGGCCGCTGAAAGGGCGGGGTTGGTCACGAAACTATTTCTTTCTATTCCTTGGCCCACTGATATATCTTCACAGCACGATAGCAGAAGATATCCATAAGCTGATTATCAAGAAAAAGCTTATGCACAAAAGTACCGAGGAGAGAAAAAGGTACGCAGTAATAGACCTCATCAGTCATGCGTGTTCCACCCATCGAAATATCAAACCGGTGCAGATATTGCCAGGTCTGAAAGGGACCCCGTATCTGGGCATCCGTAAATTCCTCCGGCGGACGATAGTTCACAATTCTGCTTCTCCAGGGAATACTGAGCTTTAGCCAGTTGATATGGTAGTCGAATTCCGATCCCTCGGTTACCATCGGAGAAAATGACTGAATACGCTGCAAGCGAAAATCGAGCCAGTCCGGCGTTATGAAAAAGAGATTGCGGGGATCCTCAAAAAATGAAAATGCTCGCACGCGCGAGACAGTAAGATACTGCTCTGTTTTCAAGATAAACGATGCTCTGCCGATGCGGTCTGTTCGTATGGTGGAAGACGCTGGCAGGCGAGCAGATGTGCAGGATGTATACACTTACGTTTGCGCTATATGGCATTCACTGCCCCCTATGAGCCGAAGGATCTTATCTATCAAAAAATAGACCGGGAACTTGGGTCTTTTCTGTCTGTCTTCCTCAGGTGTCAAGTTGCGCCTAGTCATGGTGGCTATCAATTTCGAGTCGATCTCTTCTTATTCTTTCAGAAGAAAAAGCCGCACCCCTCTATAGCACGGCCCGTGTTCAATAAAGAGAAAAGTCGCATAGGGATTCGACTGCAGATTACGGTGTGTTAGGAGTTCGCGCATGATAAAAGCGACAGTGCCGTCTTCAAAAACATGCGGGGTCGAATAGATAGCAGCGTCTACCCTTCCCTCTGCATCGGCGGTGGACAATACCCCTGTGCCGGATGCGGCCTCAAAATATTTTTTCAGTGTCATGAGTGTTCTCCTTCTTAGCTGAGGTATCATGTTTATGATTATGCTTTCCATTAGCGATGCCGGCATTTGCGATTAGCGACTCAGGATCCAACGGTATTTATGCTGTGGATGTCCTAGCGCGGCGTATTCATATTCTTTATCGAGGGCGATTATCCAGTAGTCTCTGGAGAATGGCCAGAAAAATGTAACCTTCAGCTTTGCCTTCGCGGACGTATCCACGATCCCGACCGTACCACGTGCAGATCTTAGCCGGCCGTCGCATGACCGATCATAGCATCCATTCAGGGTGCCTATTCTGCCGACATCCAACAGAATGGACGCTGCCCTGCTTCCCTCGCGGCCCTCCTGAAAGCTGTTCGGATATCGCGAAAATTCGTAAGATATCTCGGTGTAGCGGTTCTAGTCAACAGAAGGTATGGTCTTCAAAGAGGCGCTTTTCCGGGGACAAGCATCCTGCTGATATCTTGCCGCCAGTCGTGCGGTAAGCGATATGTGCGCATCAAGGCGTCTCATAGGTCAAGAAGGACGCCGGAAAGTATTCTTAGTTTAGCTGGTTTAGCGTGGTTACGGCCGATAAAATATAGTTGACCACCACGATTATGATGAACGAGAGCATATCGTCATAGGGATGCGATACCCGGATCGATTAAGGTTGATGCAGCTGTGGCGGTCTTTCCCAATAGAGCCTGGTGTCGACAGCGTGATTAATGTTCATTCTGCGGTATTATAGAAGCGAGGTGACATTGCCGATGACTGATGCTGACAGAAATAGTGAAAGGGCTGTACTCATTTATGATGGTAATTGTCCGGTATGCCGGAGGACCATTGCATGGATCAGAGAGAATATGCGCCAAGATGCTTTTGAGCTGCTCTCCTGTCAGGCAGAAGAGACCCGGCAGCGCTTTCCTTTCATCGAAGATGTCTGCATGCAAGCATTGCAGCTCATTCTTCCTGATGGCCGTGTTCTTGCGGGAGAAAAAGCCCTCCCTGAGATCCTCAAAAGGACGAAGCGATATGGCGCTGCTGCAGCACTTTTTGACCTGCCAGGGGCAGAGGCCATTTCCCACTCCTTTTATCGCTGGTTTGCGGACAATCGCTACGATATTGCTCAAATACTCTTTCCGAAGAGGAAAAAAGATGGCGGAAGATCCGGAGGAGGGAGATAAACGCAGGCAGCATTATATGCCTAGAGCGTCTGAATAAAATTCTGTAGCCGCATTTTGTCGGGCTCCTCCATCGCGAGGAACTCTACGCCGATATCAAAGCCGGCGTTGCGGCGATCTTTCCCCGAGATAACCGATGCGATCCGAGCCTTTATCTTGATTGGTTGTGAGTCGTGGGGGAGAGGGAGCTTCATCAGATAATGTCCATCAATTTTCGGAGCGTGTTCGCTCTCTATTGCCATACCGCCGATACTTATCGTTCTTATAGGTAATTTTCTCGGGCATTTCAGGTCTGCCTTCGTACCAGTTGTGAAGCAGAAACGCAACGGACTTGGCCTGAAATCATCGCAGATTTTCGTTGATATCGGCGTTCCTGAATTTCGCATGTAATCCTTCAGCATAACGATATCATCTGAAGCTAAGTCATGAAACTGCAATCCGGCAGTATATGCGGTACGCGGAGAGCAACTATCCTTGAGTGCACGTTGCCATATAACCGAACACTGCAGTGCACGGGAGAGCTTTTCATTGCGGATCCTCAGGAGATATGTATCCGCGACGCGGGGCTTTTCCCGGGAGAGAATACAGGCGCCGTTGAGACTGAGATTACAGAGTTCAATCTCCTCGCTGAAGAAAAAATGGGCGTGGACATGCATCCCTTTCAGGGAATAACGTGGATAACGCCTTTTTATTAGATAGACTGCATTGTCCTCTGAAGCTGAAGTGGTTGGTGTATTCTGAATTTCAGCTTGAGTTTCTAGAGCTAAAATGTAACGTGTTGCTTCTGAAAAAGGTTCGTCTTTCCGAGGGAAACGCCACAGAGACTTTATGGCACGGAAAAAATCCATTCTGTTCATGATTGCTAGCAAATCCTGTTCCATGTCGCCATCAGACAAGTATTAAGACCGCCAATTGTATAACTCATTGATAAATAATGATAGTTTATTTATTCTGCCCCCCAAAAGGTAATAAATATTAATGGGGAATGTGTAATGAAGTACATATTCGGAAAGCAATTACACAACGCAAATGTGGTGCCCCCTGCAAGATTCGAACTTGCGGCCCCAGGTTTAGGAAACCTGTGCTCTATCCTACTGAGCTAAGGGGGCATGATAATACAGCAATCACTGAACAAAGAAAAGGGACTAAAAAAAGATCCGGAAAAGCTAAGAACGGCAAAGTTCAATGACCTTATTGACCGCTTCTTCTGCATCCTTCGCTGAAATTACTCCTCTGATATCCCATGAACCGATGCCGATTACAGGTTTTTTCATCTGGAGACCGAAGGCGATCTCGGAAAGAGTACCATATTCGCCGCCCACTGCAATCAGGGCATCTGCCGTGCGAGCAATGATAACATTTCTGCCGATACCCAGTCCAGTTGAGATAGGTACGTCAATATAAGGATTTGCATTGCTCTTGTGGTCTTGCGGCATTATTCCGACGGTAATACCACCTCCTTTTTTTGCGCCTTTTGCTGCTGAAGCCATGATGCCATGAAGACCGCCGCAAACAAGTATTCCGCCGTTTTGTGCTATAAGCCTACCGACCTCTTCTGCCTCTTTTTTCAGTAAAGGAGTAGTCTTGCGGCCACCTATCACAGCAATCAGGAGCGGTTGCTTCATTTAACTTTTTGAGGTGCATTTTGGGGCGCGACTGTAACCATCTTTACCCAGGGGATTTCTGCCCTTACTCTTTCCTGTATGGCCCTGACCAGGTCCATGCGGGTCATNNATGATCTGCTTGATTTTCTCAATGTCTTTTTCTATAGTCTCCATATAACTCCTTCATAGCATTTAATTGACAGGTAATTTTAGCAGATTGGAGCGGCTTTGGACATCATCGAAACGATAAGATCACGCCGAAGCATACGAAAATTTATTGACAAGCCGATATCTGACGAGGTGATTGACAGGATTCTCGAGGCCGGCAGATGGGCCCCTTCAGGGTTGAACAATCAGCCCTGGCGCTTTGCCGTTGTCAAGGAAAGGGGGCTCATATCAGAGATATCGAAACTTACCCATTATGATAAGGTAGTAAGAGGCGCACAGGTGCTGCTACCCGTCTTCATAGCCACAACGAATATCTATCACAGGGAAAAAGATATCCAGGGCATTGGAGCATGTCTGCAGAACATGCTTCTGGAGATTCATTCGCTGGGGTTGGGCGCAGTATGGCTTGGTGAGATCATCAAGAGCGATCTCCCTATAAGGCAGCTGCTTGGTCTTGGAAGCGACCTCGAACTGATGGCTGTTATTGCCGTGGGGTGGCCGGATGAAATACCGCGTCCGACAAAACGCAAAGCACTGAAGGATTTAATCGTCTATCGGGACTTCTAGTCCGTCAGGATTACGGTGCGCTGGTTGAAGATTCGTCCCTGAACAGCATCCCTTATCGCAAGGTTCTTTTCTATATCCTGCAGAATCTGATGCCTGTTCCTGCCCCACTCGGGCGCTATGAGAATTGAATCGGGAGCAGTTGCAAAAAGCCGCTGAAAGACAATATGCGGAGAAGTCCGCTCAATAAAATCGGCAACGAAGTCGAGGTATGCCTGATATGTGAAGACAGGAAACGGCCTTTCACGATACAGAGCTGCAAGGGGCGTGTCTTTTATTATCTGAAGCTGATGCAATTTAATGAACCCTATGGGCAGCTGCGATATCTCTCCCGCCATGGCAAGTGTTTCATCGCGGGTTTCGGAGGGAAACCCCGCCATCAGGTGAGCTCCAATATGGATATTCCTGCCCATCGTCATTTCGACTGCGCGAAGAAACGCGCTGTAATTATGACCGCGCTGGATGAAATCAAGGCTCTTATCATACATGGACTGCAGTCCGTATTCGACAAGTATGAAGAATTTCGATGCGAGAGATTCAAGCAGGTCTATCTTATTACGATCAACAGCGTCAGGACGCGTACCGATTGCAAGGCCGATCACATCCGGGGATGAAAGTGCTTCCCTGTACAGCCGCTCAAGTTCTTCCACCGCGGCGTAGGTATTCGTGTATGCCTGAAAATAGACGAGGAATTTATGCGCGTTGAAGCGTTTTTTTGTGTGGATGATCCCGTTGCGTATCTGCTCGGAAATCGAAAGAGAAGGCTTACAAGAGCTCGGCCTGAAGCTGTCGTTGTTGCAGTATATACAGCCGGAAAAGCCCAGTGTGCCGTCACGATTGGGGCAGGTAAAACCAGCGTCCACGTTAACCTTGTAGACGGTGGCACCGAATTTTTTTCTCATGTATTGTCCGAAGGAGTTATACCGCTGCATAGTTCATTATCGGTGTTTGAAGAATACTCTGTCAATTGAGTTTCTGTCGCGCCTGCACAGAATCTAGAGGGATGATGGGATGTGATGGAGGAAATGAGCAGAGCCGGGCGCAGATATGGCAAGTACCGCACAGCGTAAAACGGACTGATGTCAAGGGGTTGCAGGTTCGATGCCGTGCGATGCGAGCCATGATATTATCTCTTTTTTTGCTGCCGTGGCATTGAAGCTATGCCAGAGCTTCCGCTCTTTCGGATAGGGAACCAGGAGGTCCTTAAACTTTCTGAACGCACCATCTCCATCGAGCGCCTGCTGCAGAAGTTCCCCCAACTGTCGGTTTTCAAGATTTTCAGCGAATATCTTCATTGCAGCATAGGTATCTGAAGGATTTCGTTCCGGTATCCTCTCATAACGTTTCCGCTCCTGTAAGAAGATATGGAGGGCCAATTCAATCTCATCTTCCATCCACTCGGGTATCTCAGGCAACTCATCTGGCTCGACATCATCAAAATCAGCAATATCGTCATCGTAGCTTTGGGAAAGTAATTCTTTGGCAAGCGCTATTATATCTGCTGACAGAATGACGACCTCACCGTTGTTCCGGTCCAGAAAATAGTCGAAGGCATCACGTTCCGTATCTTCAGCAGCCTTCTGTATCTCATCAATATTAATGCTCAGTTTTTTCATGAATATCCGCGAGCATACGATGCAGTGCTGGATATGAGCTTTGTGCCTCTGCGCTTTCCTGCTTTAGATAAGCCAATGCTTGGGGAATGTGTCTGAGAAAATGGTTCTTGCCCTTTACATGAGAGAGGTAGCCGTATGCCCCGAGAGCTTGCATATGGCGCTGAAGTCTACAAGGCAGGATCGTTTCCCTGAAGGCAAGCTCATCGAAATCGGTGCGGATTTCTTTTCTGCGATTAATATAGTGGGAGAGCAGCATGTCACGCACGACGTCGTGAAGGCATGAATAGGGATCCCAAAGCAGTGATGCGACATCATACGCGGCAGGTCCCATGCGGGCACCCTGAAAGTCTATGATTCGCGGTTTATTGCCGCGCACAATCATAATATTTTGGGATTGGAAATCTCTGTGCAAGATAACCTTATCAAAGGCATCGACGGTACGGGCGAGACGATCGAACTCATCATCGAGAAGCTTCTGATCAATTGTATGAATCTGCATAATATTGCCGATGTAGTTGTCCATGAAATAGTTGCTTTCCCATCTGAGATGTTCCCAATCGAAAGTTCGTTCCCGCAACAGCATGCAGTCATCGGCATGATCCGTGACAGAGGTATGAAGCATGAGCAGAATATCAAGAACTTTGCGGTAGACGTTCAGTATATGATCTGTGGTTCGTCTGCACGCTAGCCACGCATACAGTGAAAGGTCTCCAAGGTCCTCAAAAAGGGCATGTTTCATCGGTATGTCTTCTCCGAGCAACTCCGGAACCGGGACTCCATGTCTTCTGAAAAACCTGGACAGAGCAAGGTGACGCTCGTAGTCCTTGTCTGAATCTTTGCAGGTCATGAGAACGAAGGTAGTCTCCCCACGCGGTATGCGAAAGAAGGTCCTGTCAGAGCCTCCAGTACCTATACATACGGAATTGGCCCTGCCCCCAGGACTGCCGAACTTTTCTAATAATGGGATAGAAAGAGCCTGCGTTCGTTCCGGGAGACATGCAGTATCTATCGATACATGAAAACGCGCACCCAAAATGCTCAGTTCTATCCTTGATCCTGATGCGACACGAGCACCGGGCAAGAGAATGCTGTTGCTGACAAAGGCATTATCATTGATTGAGCTTCCTTGTTCGACAACAATATACCCCTGAAGTTCAGCATTGCCACAAGTTGTCGAGGCATGAGCATAAACTATTCTTCCCTGACGCTTGAGGGTATCAAAAACAGCGAAAGCGTAAGCATGCGGTGTACCGATATCCGTCCATGAAGAACCTGAGAAATCAAGAGTACCAATAGTTTGTCCTGATCTGATTGCAGCAAGCCAGGCATCAATTACGCTGGAAGATCCTGATGGCAAGAAATCAAGAAATGCAGAAGAGTAAACTGCTATTCCCATAAAAGCAATTTTACATAATGTAGAATCGGCCGCGCTGTTCTGCTTAGCCACATAACTGAGATTTCCCGCTCTATCTATCCAGACATTGTTGAATTTGTCATTATCATGCACTGCGAGCGTTGCAATGTTTCCCGACCTCAGATGGCTCTCTACAAGAGAGGATAAATCAATGTCAGAGACGATGTCTGAGTTATGAACTATGAATGTTGATTCCTTCAGACATGAAGAGGCGTTCTTAATTGCGCCTCCAGTACCGAGAATCGGTTCCTCATGAAATAGTGAAATGAGCCGTGCGTATGCAGACGAAGCTGCCCAGGTCTGTATCTGCTCCCAGCGATGATGCATGTTAACAGCAATAGCAGTAGGCGCAAGCCGGGAAATTCGGTGAAGCACGGTCTCGATCACCGGGGTTCCCAAGATGGGAAGCAGAGGTTTAGGGATATGATCTGTTATAGGCCGAAGTCTTTCTCCGAGACCTGCAGCAGGAATGAAAGCCGTGATCGGTTCCACTAATAGAGCAGATACCTGCTTCGGATCGCCTTATCGAAATCACGGAGATCTCTATTCCACCAGCTTTCCATGAAGGCAAGTCCTCTCCCATGCTCAATGTCCTTTCTCAGCCTGTCAGTGCCTGCCAGAATATCAATAGGTAAGAGCCTTTTTTCGTATTCATAGGGAGGCTTCTTCCATTTGAACTTGGTGGGATACAACTCACAAATGACCTTCAGAACGGCTACTGCCGTTTTGAAAGGTCTGAATTTTTCCCTGTCAAGTATATGTATCTGGGCTCCTCCGCAGACTTTGCCGGCATGCTTTTGAAAAGTTGGCAGGAAATGAAGAGGCCTGAAAAAAACGCCTGGTAGTCTATGCTCGTCCAGTCTTTGCACGAGTGCATCAGGGCTGATAAAAGGAGCTCCAAACAGCTCAAACGGCCGTGTGGTGCCTCTCCCCTCGCTCAGATTCGTCCCCTCAAGAAGGCACATGCCAGGATAAACGATAGCTGTTTCAATAGTTGGCATATTCGGAGATGGCAGAACCCAGGGGAGACGCGTTTGATCGTACCATAATACTCGTTTCCAGCCGCGCATCGGTATGACAAAAAAGTCCAGTTCTGGATAATAGCATTTGTTTAGATAAAGACCGATCTCACCAAGAGTCATGCCATGTCGTGCCGGAAGCCGGTGAAGACCGACAAAAGAAGCAAATTCTTCTTGGAGCACAGGGCCTTCGATATAACAACCTGTAATCGGGTTGGGACGATCAAGAATAAGAACGGACTTTCCCATCTCCTCGCATGCTTCCATGACAAGAGACATGCTCCAAATAAAAGTGTAATAGCGGCTTCCGACGTCCTGGAGATCTATGATGATGAAATCGACATTCTCGAGCATCTCTCGGCAGGGCTTTCTCGTCTTTCCATAAAGACTGTAAACGGGAAGCCCTGTTGTTTTGTCTCTGAACCCTTGCCATTCGATCATATTGTCTTGGGTTTCCCCCCTTAATCCATGCTGAGGACCAAAGATGGCCGTAACCGTGAATCTTGCAGATCTCATACATATATCGATGGTATGGTTGAGGCTACGGCTTATTGATGCTGGATGCACCAGTAGGCCGGCTCGGGCATTTTTCAATTGCCGGGGGAATAGTTTTTCAAGGAGATCAATTCCGTTTATTACTGAGAATGGCATAGTTCAACTTGAAGAGGTAATGCAGCTATTCGAGCAAGAGATCCCTGATCATCATGGTTAGTTCTTTTATGCGAAGATCCCTATTCTGGTCGGTAACCTCAATCAGCGACACATCGTCTCTTTTCTTAATATCATTGATAAGCGTGGCCCCTTTTTCAGCAATTGCTGCAATTACAGGCCGATTCGAGTCAAGAAGCTCTATGATGAGTTTAGAGAACTTCCTTGATGAACATTCCATCCTGCCAATTTCATCTATCACATACAGGCCCGTCTTCTTTTCTCTTGAAAAGGTCTTGTCAAGAAAATCATCAAATAACCTCAGGTCTACTTTATATTTGCCTACGGTTAATTTACTCTTTAGCCTTTTGTGAGCAAATACCCTGCTATCACCGAAGAGATTTGACACCTCAATACCGACCCTATTCTCACCTTCATACAGCTCGGAGGTAATAAATCCAACCGGATTAAACTCCTTGAAGATCACACAAAGCTTTTTGATGATAGTTGTTTTTCCAGCACCCTGAAGTCCGGTAATCAGTATATTTTTCATTGCAATAAAAAGTCGAGCAGCCTGTTTAGCTCCTCCAGAGAATAGTACTCTATCTCTATTTTCCCCTTCTTCTTATTTTGTTGTTTAATATGGACCTTACTTCCTAAAGCCTTAATAAGTTTCTCTTCAAGCGATATTATCTGAGGGTCTTGCCCGGCCCGTATTTTAGCAGGTCTGATAGATTTTTTTGCCAATAATTCAGCCTCGCGGACACTCAGACCACTCCTAATAATCTTTCTGGCTGCCTCAACCTGAATAACACGTCCCTCTAAAGCCAGCAATGCCCGAGCATGCCCCATGCTCAGTTTTCCCATGTAGATCATATCCTTTATCTCGACAGGAAGTTTCAGGAGACGTATATAATTGGCGACCGTTGCACGATCCTTTCCTACCTTGTCTGCCAGTTCTTCCTGAGTAAGGCTAAATTCCTGCATTAGCTTATAAAATCCTTCAGCGGTTTCAATAGGGTTAAGCTGTTCCCTCTGTATATTTTCAATAAGGGCCATTTCAAGAGAGTCACGAGAGTCTACATTTTTTACGATTGCCGGAATTTTTTTCAGCCCAGCCTGTATTGCCGCCCTCCATCTTCTTTCGCCGGCAATTAGGTTAAACGAGCCGTCACCAGTTCTAGAAACAAGGATTGGCTGTAATATACCTTTCTCTTTTATGGAAGCAGAGAGCTCATTAAGAGAAGTTTCATTGAATACCTTTCTCGGTTGTTGCTTGCCGGGTAGTATTCTGCCAACATCGATCTGTATGATATTTTCTCCCTTATCGGGGATGAGGGCATCAAGCCCCTTACCTAAGGCTGTTTTCACGTAAGATCTCCTTTGCAAGGGCAAGATAACTCTGAGCACCTCTGGACTTCATATCATACAGCATGACAGGTTTTCCATGGCTTGGAGCTTCTCCTAACGCAATATTTCTCGGAATAATAGTCTGATAAACCTTATCACCGAAATGCCTTCTGACTTCATTCGCAACCTGATGGGCAAGGTTGTTTCTCATATCGAACATGGTCAATAGTATCCCTTCTATTTCTAGCTCTCGGTTATAAGAGCCCTGTATAAGCTGGATGGTTCTAGTAAGCATGCTAAGCCCTTCAAGTGCGTAATATTCGCACTGCACCGGGACAATTAAGGAATCAGACGCCACTAGAGCATTCAGTGTCAGCAGGCCTAATGAAGGAGGGCAATCGATAAGAATATATCGGTACGCGTCACGCACAGTCCCGAGACATTGTGATAAAATTGCCTCCCGACCATCTCTATCAACGAGTTCTATCTCCGCGCCGAGCAGATCAATGCTCGAGGGAACAATAAAGAGGTGCTCGATGACAGTCATAACTGTAGCGTCAAGCAAACTGGAATTTCCCACGATAACCTCATAGAGCGAACTATCAATGCCATCCCTCGAAATCCCAAGCCCTGACGTGGAGTTCCCCTGAGGGTCTGTGTCGATAAGAAGTATTTTTTCGCCGGCAAGCGCAAGAGACGCGGCCAAGTTGACCGCAGTGGTAGTTTTTCCTACGCCACCCTTTTGGTTTACTATGGAGATTACCTTGCCCATGACGTCGTATTATAACATGGAGTAATGCATTATATAGGTTTTTAGGTTATTTTGACTGTTCCACGTGGAACAGTCAAAATATAGCATTTAATAAGCATAAAATATGGAGAAATAGGCATTAAGAGTGAAAAATTACTCTATAAGTATAGTAATTCTTCTATTTTATCGGAAAAATTCTATGCTTTTCTTATTATTGTCCATAAATGATAGATAAGGTAGATGTGATACAATTCATGAAGCTTGATGTTTTCAGAATAGGGCTCATAATCGGGAGTATGTTCTTCCTGCTGAGGAAAGGCGTTAAGATCGGGTATGTCATGCTCATATCTTCCTTTGCTCTCATCCTTTTTTATGGTATGGATATCTCTGGAATAATGCTGGCGGCCGAAAAGGCTGCTACAGGACGTATAACGATAACGCTTCTTCTGTCTCTTTCCCTCATACGAGTATTTGAGATGGTCCTCAGGGAGCAGAACATCCTGAGCGGTATGATGGGGATTATCAAGACATCCTTCAGGTTCAGAAAGGCAATTATGATATCCATGCCCCTTCTTATAGGCAGGCTCCCTTCCCTCGGAGGTGCATATTTTTCTGCACCCATGGTGAAGGAGGCAACCGAAGGAACTGATATGAGCAACAAGGAAAAGGCATTCATCAATTGCTGGTTCAGGCATCCCTGGGAATATATTCTTCCACTTTACCCAGGGATTGTTTTTTTACCTCGGCGGTCTCCGGCATAGCATTAAACAGGCTGATTCTTGCGAATATGGGCTATGCCGCAATCATGGTCTTTATGGGCTTTGTATTCAGCATGAGAGGCAACGGAAAGATGACAGTTGCCGGACAGGAATATGCGCGTCAGATACCTTTGCCCGGTAGCAGGGCGGCATGGCTGAGCTTTCTTCCTATAACAGCAGTTCTTGCCCTGGTCATTGGTGCCCATCTCGAGCTTCACAGTGCAGTGCTTGTCGTTCTCATTCCACTTTTCCTGCACTACCATTATCGGATCGCCGGAATACTGCGGGCCTTGCGCTTCGGCTTTTCACCGGAGGTCTTCGTCATGATAGCCGGGATTATGCTGTTCAAGGAGACTATGGAGGTATCGGGTGCGGTAAAAAAACTCACCGACCTTTTTATGCTTCATGGTTTTCCTGTAGTGCCCCTGTTCTGTATATTTCCATTCACTGCTGGCATGCTCACGGGCCATATGGTAGGTTTTGTCGGGAGTACTTTTCCCTTGCTTGTCTCGCTTGCAGGAAATTCTTCTCTGCCACTGATTACCCTTGCCTTTGCTGCAGGATTTGTCGGTGTGCCGTTATCGTCAGTACATCTCTGCCTTATTCTTACCAGAGAATACTTTGCTGCGGAACTATACGGTATCTACCGTAAAAAGGTTCCGGCATGCATGGCAATCATCGTGATTGCGTGGGTGCAATATATATTGGCGAGGTAATAAACTGTTTTGTCCTGCCGCCCTATTCAACATTGTTTGTGCTATATTTAGGTAGCTTATGCTGAGAGAGATAAATATAAAGAATTTGGCGATCATTGATGATCTCACGGTTCGGTTTGAAGAAGGATTCAATGTTCTTACGGGCGAGACCGGGACAGGGAAGTCTATTATCGTCGACGCTCTCGGGCTTGCCCTTGGCAACCGGGCACAGAGCGATATGATCAAAGCTGGAGAAAAAGAGGCTTCGGTCCAGGCATTTTTTGAGATCGGTGATGCCAGTGCTCTGCCCGAAATTGGCATAGACCTCTCGGACGGCGTTGTGCTGAGAAGGGTGTTATCGACCAGCGGAAAAAGCAGGGCCTATATTAATGATGTAATGGTGACACTCCAGACGCTCTCTGAGCTGGGCAAAGCTTTGGTTGATATCCACAGCCAGCATGAGCATCAGAGCCTGCTCCAGCAAGATAAACAACGAATGATTATAGATTCCTACGGGGGCCATCTTCAAGAGCTTGCACGAGTGCAGGATCTTTATACCGTGGTGCAAGCGCTCAGAGAAGAGCTCAATGCCCTGACCGCGCGGGTTCAGGAAAGGGCCCATCGGATTGACCTTCTCAGCTTTCAGATCAGTGAAATTGATTCCGCAAGGCTGAAGCCTCATGAGAAGCAGTTGCTCGAAGAGGAACAGAAAATACTGTCGAACCTTCACCGGCTGAAGGAAGCGACTGAAGCGGCGTATTCCCTGCTCCATGAAGCTGATGGCTCATGTACGGAAAGCCTATCAAAGGTGCTCAGAAGGCTGCGCGATATGCAGGCAGTCGACCCCGCGATTACCGATACCCTTGAGATGCTGGAGTCTGCCGTGCCGCTGCTTGATGATGCTGCTATTTCGCTGCGGCATTACCGAGACAAATATAATCTCGATCCCTTACGGATAGATGAAGTTCAGGACCGTCTCGACCTCATCGGGGGGCTTGAAAAGAAGTATGGAAACAGCGTCGAGGATATTGTAGCTTACCGGCACGCTGCTGCTGAAGAGCTAAAGGAGCTCGAAACTGCTGACGAGCGCCTTCAGTCCCTCGAGGAATCGTTCGGCAAACAGCGTGATCTGCTTCTCCACGCAGCGGAGGTACTTTCCAGCAAGAGACAAAAGACGTCCAGAAAGGTGGAGGATCTCATTGAAAGGAATCTGAAAGATCTTGCCTTCAGAAACGCTAATTTCAGGATCGATGTTTCCCAGGACAGGGATAAGGATGGGAGTTACTGCGTCACCTACAATGGGATTGATCGAGTCGAATTTCTTTTTTCAGCGAATGCTGGTGAGCCGGTAAAACCTCTTGCAAAGGTTGCATCGGGCGGAGAACTTTCCCGGGTCATGCTTGCACTGAAGAGCATCCTCGCAGATGTTGACAATGTACCAGTCCTCATATTCGATGAAGTAGATGCAGGCATAGGCGGCAAGACTGCCGAAAGCGTCGGCCGGAAGCTCGTCAAGGCATCAACTCGTCATCAGCTTCTCTGCATTACCCATCTGCCGCAGATTGCAAGCCTTGCGGCGCATCATCTCAGGATTGAGAAGGCACAGAAGAATGCCAAGGTATACGTTGCGGTACAGGAGCTTTCCAGCCCGGAACGGAAGGAAGAGATTGCAAGGATGCTGAGCGGGACCGTGACGGAAATCTCGCGCCGACACGCAGAGGAGCTTCTGGAGAGGACTAAATGAAGGGAAGGGTAACCATTAACAGGGAACTTTGCAAGGGATGCGGATATTGTGTTGAGGCCTGTCCCCTTCACGTCATTGTCATAACCCGACAGTTCAATAAGGCCGGCTATTTCATTGCAGTGCCGAAGCATGTCGAAAAATGCACCGGATGCGCTATCTGTGCAAACATGTGCCCGGAGGTTGCCATTACGGTCTACCGGGAGAAAGAAGAGTAATATAATTTTCAAAACATGGGCAATAAAGAGCAGAGATTCGGAACGCTAGCTGTTCACGCCGGAGAGGATGGATTCCTGCATAGTCCTTCGAGCACGCCAATCTACCAGACAAGCACCTACACTTTTGATGAGATAATCGATGCTGCAGAAGCGATGCAGGGCTCACGAGACAGCTTTGTTTATTCACGTTTAGGAAACCCTACGGTACAGGCCTTCGAACGAAAGCTTGCCTCCCTCGAAGATGCGGATGACGCGGTGGCCTTTGCTTCAGGCATGGCAGCGATTTCAGCGGTTTTCCTTGAACTTCTCAGACCGGGCGATGAGGTGATATCAAGCAGTCGGATCTACGGGGGCACGCGAGGTTTTTTTGAACAGATTCTTGCCAGGATAGGGTGCACTGTACGGTCATTCAGTCCTTTTGCGGATATCAGAAAGGAGATACCGCCGCTGGTGAATAACAAGACAAAGGTCATCTTTTTCGAAACTCCATCTAATCCTGAGCTGAGCATCATCGATATTAGTGTCGTAGCAGCAATAGCGAAAAAACATCGGCTTTTCAGTATCATCGATAACACCTTTGCTACCCCGTATCTTCAGAAACCCCTGCTTCACGGCATTGACTGCATAGCCCATTCGGCTACAAAGTATATCGGCGGCCACGGTGACGCCATTGGAGGAATTGTTGCGGGAAAAGCAAATTTTATTGCGCGGCTGAGGAAGACCATGCTCCTGTATGTTGGCGGGTGTCTTTCACCGTTTCATGCATGGCTCTTTCTCAGAGGTTTGAAGACGTTGCATCTGCGTATGGAGCATCACTGCAGTTCGGCAGCGGCCATCGCAGAGTATCTGTCGCGTCATCGGAAAGTCAGCGCAGTCCTGTATCCTGGTCTTGCAGACCACCCCGGCCACGACATTGCAAAAAAACAGATGAGCGGGTTCGGCGGCATGGTATCCTTCAGGCTCAAAAGCAGGGAAATATGCAGAAAAGTCCTTGATCGAATGGAACTTTGCAAAATAGGTGTGAGTCTGGGAGATACCGAGAGCCTTGTCATGAATAATGCACTCATGCTTTATCCCAAGCTCACTGATGCAGCCTGCAGAAAAATTGGGATCGACCCACACCTAATACGATTATCCACTGGCCTTGAGGATGTTCATGATATCATTGCCGATCTGGACAAAGCGCTGAAAAACGCATAGCTCTTTTTTTTCGTGAATATTTGAAGCAAAATAGCCGTTACAGAATCAAGAGAAGAAGATCATTACCTATCAGCCATGGACTGAAGAAGAATGGCGGTATAGTCTGTCCGTCGTCACATATTTCCCTGTCGGTGTCCTTAAAGGTTTAGCTCCGTGACAACTGGATTTTGGTCTGGGCTGGCGCAAGAATCTTCAGCTTTTCGTCAAGATTTTATTGCAAGGGTAATGCATGAATCACCCAAAGCAAAATACCGATACAGCACAAGGCTACTTCAGGTTGCGGGAGTTCTGCGCAGGATACTGATGACATCAGCACACTCGAACAATGACCGCATCACATGCTACGCTGACGAACAGAAGAAGCCGCATTATTTTGTCCTCATTGTGGATTATTGTGCTAACAATCTTTCTAAGGGGTGGGATAACATGCAAATATCTCGCGTCCGTTGAGGTAGCAGAGAATAAAGCCCTAATGAAAATCGGCTCGCGGTAATAGCGCAACCCGGCGAACTATTAAGGGTGAACAACTCAGAAAAGATGATGTTATTGGTAACATTAATTAGGGGAATGGAATAGGCATTAAATGGAGGGTGTAAGAATTATATTTATCACATGGCATAAGACTAACCAGCTGCATAACCTTAGCGAGAGTACTATAGCATATCGGATTTCTCAAGCGACAATTCTTATCTTTCCTGCGATCTGAAATTACGGGATTGACAATCTGGCAGAAACGTAATAATGTCAAAATCAGAGGTAGCTTAGGGGAGTTATTGCGGAACACAACCAGACCATAGCATTAGAAACATGGCAGTAGGGGGTCTGGTAAACGGGAGCCGGGCAGCAGGATAGGAATTATCAGCTGCCCGGTTCTTTATTGAAAAGCCCCCTAGATCTGCGCAGTTGATCCCCTACGTCATGCTGCCAGGGTTATCAGCTTGCTGTAGCCGCTTCATGAATGCTAATCTCTACCATTATTCCTTAGTATCCGGTGATCATAGTCCTGATATGTTCAAAGGGGCAGCCCCAACGGGGTCTGATGTAGATTGACAAACAGAATATCAAGAAGGCCAAGAAGACGAGCACGTGCCTTATATCGATAAAGGTCAGTCCGCCAAGCTTGCCGATTATGGAGCTGAACCTTTTTATGTTCATGACCAGCATCCCGGCATTGATCTGGGCTTGTCTGCCAGAGCGAGTAAACGCTCTGCTAGGCGAAGCATTATGCGGATTGGGCAATCTTTTGCATAGACCGTCATAATATATTATTATCGCTTGGGAAATGCACTCCGGGAAAATTTTTCGGCGTGCACTGAAACATAGAGCGGTAGTGTTCCTGGAGAGATTCACCAAGAATTAGAAGCCATACTCGAGGGTCTTGAATATCCCGAATATAAATATATTATAAAATGACAAAGAGGAACACCGTATCAAATAACTGCCGAGGATGAGGATAATATTACATTATTGCCCGAGCATCGGCCGGACTTCTTTCCTAGTAAAGATTATTGGCGAGTAACGTTCGGGAGAAGGGTCAGCGTATTCCTTCGGGTAAATGCACTACCCGTGACCGAAACATCATCCGGTACGGAACGAGAGGCGGTTAATTGCTGCGGGATAACATCATAGGATAGCCGGAGATTTCTGCATTATCTGGGAGCATGATCAAAAGTCAGCAATTTGCAGCTCCCGGTTAAAACTTTAGCAGGAATCTGAGTACGTAATACCAAGCAAGGGAGGAAAGGATGATCAAAATTGCGGCAAGGATAAAAAAGACTGATTTGCCGAGTGCCCTTTTTTTTGCTTTCGTCGTAACAGGAGTGTCGTCCTTCTCTTTCTTTTCCGATTTGGATTTCTCTGCAGCTCTGTTCCTTCGGCTGGATACTGACGAAGGCATTTTAATGTCGAGCATCTCAGAACCCCTGAAATCCTTGTACTGAATTTCGATGCCGCATGCTCTGCACGTTAATCCTTCCGCTATCTCTCTGCCGCAGTGAGAGCAATTAGCCATGCTGCACCCTATTTTTTCAGAGATGACCTAGCGGCAGTCACCAGGATGTCCGGATCTAGGCGCACCTCGTAGTTTGGGTTCACATACTCAAACTTGATGATCCCATCGATACCGATCACGAAGACAGCCGGTACCGGCAAGATGCGATCATGTTCTCCTGAGGCAGCTTCAATATCGATACCATACTGCTCGTATGTCTTCAGAGATTGTTCGTCAACGCGAAAAGCGATCCCAAAGGCGCGAGCAGCATCCTTCTTGCTATCTGACAACAGCAGGTACGTGAAGTTATGTTTCTTAATATTCTTTGCTAGAAGTTCGGGACGGTCAGGGCTGATTGCGATAATCTGGTATCCAATCTCATTGAGCTTTGGTTCAATCTCCTGCAGTTGACCTAACTGCACGTTGCAATATGGTCACCAGCCGCCACGATAAAAGATCAGGATGGTCGGTTTTCTTGCAAGGGCAGCAGAAAGGTCAAATGATTTATCTTCAAGAGTTTTAAGGGTTAGCGGCGGGACCTTCTGTCCGTTCAGAAGAGGGCAAACCGACTCAGGAGAAATCGGCACCGATGACCCGTACGGAGCTCCGGCTACTGTTACAACAGAGCAGCTGATGGCCAGACTAATCGAAAGTATCGACAAAAAAACATAACGACAAAGGGCTTTGATGTTCATTAGCCTCCTATTCCACGGCAAACGTTACTTTTCTAATATACCAGAGAAAAAGGAGTAAGAACAGCAGAACATTATTAATTATTAACCGGCGAGGGTATGAACAGATCGCATACAGCCTACCAATTCCAGACTTCATTGACTCACGCTGGTGCAGCGCTTAAGAGATAAAATATTCTAAGTAGTCAAAGGAGAGAAGTCCTGCGGAGCTCTTATTGAGAGAGCAGCAGGTACGGCAGCTAGCGAGTAAGATAAGATGCGTAATGATTTGCAGGGATGGTACACAGGAACAATGGGAGCCCATGAGCCTTTACATGTCCAAGCATACTACTAATGAAACTATAGGAAAGCCAACCAGTGAAGACGAGTTCAACGGCAAGGAGTCTGTGCGTGAATTCGGCAGGGCACTGGGGGAACTGGAGGCATAGCTGATCCATGCCAATGCATTGCAGACATAAGCAAGGGCTGAGCGTCTCTTCAGGATCGTCCGGTTGACAAGATGAGACTCAGGGCGGAAGCGGCAACGCTGTTCCCCAAAGATTGCCGCCCGGTCTACAACAGGCCCCTTGTCAGGTACCCTCTGGATGGGAGGTGATACATAAGGAACCGTATCTCCAGCGTATCCTATGTATTAGGGTAGAGTAAACGCTGCGTATCGCTCTGCGCTAGCCCATGACCGTGAGACCTGTCAGATCGAAGAAGCGATAGGGATAAAGAAACTGATGGTACAGGACTACACTACGAATCAATAGCATACTATTCCAGGAAGTATTCGGTTAGGTATAAAACTCCTTGTCATGTCGGTAAACTTTCCACCGGTTATGCATCCAAAGGTACTGACCGGGATACTTACGGATGATCGCTTCCATCTCTCGGTTTATTGCTCCCAGCAAGCGCACTATCTCCGGTTTTTCACTTTCACTTTCCCGCGGCATGATCGGATCGCTCACGAAACCCTCATAAGTGCCGACGCCTCTGCGGCAGCAGGCAACAACAACTATCGGCCTTTTACGCCTCATAGCTAGCAGTGCCGGGACAGGGGTGGTGTTCGCCTTTCGGCCGAAAAACTCTACAGGGATGCCGTGCATAGTACTCTGATCCGGTAGCATGCCGATTGACCGCCCTGCCTGGAGCGTCTTCTGGAGAACAAAAAAAGCATTACGTTTAGGAATGATGGCTTGGCCGGTCTCTGTCCGTGAACGGTAAAAAAGCCGCTCAAGATAGGGATTGTCTAGGGGCCGGACCACAACAGCCAATGGAATTCCGACCAGAGCGCTTAAGTGCGGGAGAAACTCCCAGTTGCCGATATGGGGGGTAACGAAAATGCAGCCTCCCGCTTCATCATGAATTTTCCGGGCCTTCAGGAAGAGTTTTTCTGCACCGTCCGAACTCTGCTGAACCCTATCAAGCGCATTCGGTCCAGTGAAAACACTGCGGAATTTGGCAAATTCCAGAAAGGTGAGGATGAAGGAGATGAAGCTCTCCTGAGCGATACGCTCTGCTGTCTCCCTGTTATACTCGGGGAATGCTTGCATCAGATTATCCAGAGCTATCCTCCGGCGACGGGGCACAAAGCGGTAGAAAAGCCGTCCTATAACAAGACCCAGCAAACGCATTAGGGGAAAAGGGATCAGACGTACCAGGAATAGCAACGAAGATGCGGTGATGTACTCGACAAGTTGGAGCGCCTGCCCCTTATTCTTTTTCTTGTTATTTTTCAGGTCTGACCTGATCTTTCTGCTTGCCAGTTGTTCAGCGGGGGCTTTCCGCTGGTCCCTGCCCACCTGATGCGTTTTCAGGGGAAAAAGCCGGGGCAGAAGACATCCGGTTCGCAAGGCATATTTACGATATGAAAGGCCATGAACAGATAGGAGATACGACTCCTCGTCAGCAGCTTTCGTTACTACACAGAGAAGATGCGTGACGACAACAAGCAATGAGAAAGGAGTGGGTAGCAGAATGGTAGCTCCTGAGAGCATCACGATCTGAAAGACGTAGATCGGATGCCGAACAAATCGATAGGGGCCCGTCATGATCAGCGATGTCCGTTCCTGACGGTTCACCCCGATCCTCCACGAGTCGCCAAGGATCAGATAGCACCAGATCGTTCCGGCATAACCGAGAATGAGCAGCGCAACCCCCGCAACCTCTCCCGCATCTGCGAGCAGAAAAGCTGGCACTACGAAAAAGGGACTTCTTGTAAATTCTCTAATGATAAGCGGTTGCCCTATCCAACCGCAGATGACGAAGATCCAGCCTATCCACAGCAGTTGTTCCTTCAGCCCCTTCGGCTTTAGATTCGGATATGTTCCGGTCCGCCGCTTCAAGCGCTGGGCCTGAAGAAGAACCCCGATCCAATAAATTACGCCTGATATGAGAACAGCCTCCGTGCGCAGGCCTACCGGGAAGTTAGTCATTCAATAGCCGCCGTTTCGCTCTGATAAGTCGCTGCAATTCAATCGTCCAATGTTTCTTGATGCTGTACCAGACGTCTGCAGCCCAGAGAATGTTCATGCTGTCCGCATCGAACTCAACCTCGAGATGGGGTTCATCAACGGGGGTATAGGAGTTGATCCATGCGCGCATCTCTCTGTTCTTTGCAAGATGTGACGTCACGGGAATTATCACATGATTGTACGATGCCGGCAGTTTCACGTTGCGCACGACCGCCGATCCGTTGGATTGGTAGAGATTCGAGCTGCCAAGGCCGAACACGTCTCCACCCCAGAAGTCGATGCCGATTGAGAATCCAGTAAACTCTTCAACGCTGTCAGGGATTTTCCTTAACCTTCCTGCCATGATCCACTGATTTGGGAGCAGACGGGTCAGTCCGCCAGCGCCAACAGCGCTGACATAGGAAAGCTTCAGACCCACAACAGGGCTTACTGTCCCGGTCAACGGATCGATGATCGCATGGCGCTCTTCCTTTTTGTTGGTCAGGGGATTCCAGACGTTAACGGTACTGTCAAACTTGCCAGCAAGCTCATAGAGGACTTTTACCGCCTGCATGCCTCCCTGACTATGGCCGATGATCATCGGCCGCATGCCCTCCCGCTCATAGTGCCACGCCAGGATGCCGGCAAGCTTCTCACCGCTGTCATAACAGCTATAAGAGTATGAGCCGTCATTGGGGTTTCTGACCGCCTCCTGGGGATAACCCATTTTGATGAGAAATCGGGAGAAGGACTCCATGACAAGATAGACAGGATATATGCCTCCATGAATTTTCATGATGCGGGGTGCAGGCGCATGCGACAAAACTTTACTGACATCCTCTCCGCTGATGTGCTCAGGATCAAGGGCCAGAATAGGTTCCTCAAGCGCGGGATCGATCTCGACAGCCCGGAGAACGGTTTCTGATTCTACCGTCAGCGGATAGGCTCTTTCCGGACGTACATAACCATTCGGAGCGCAGCCGATGAAAAAGATCATGACGATTATCAGCACGAACGCCCAAGAGAAATATCTCCTCACCGGCGACATACGGTCTCCTCGATAATACCCTGGAATCGGCAAACTATTTCCTGCATATCCACAGGGCTGTAGACAGCTGTACGATAACTTACGCCGACATTGATCCGCTGCCCCAGGGTCGTAATGGCAAAGACACACGGAGTGACCGGACCGGTCGAGACGATTCTCAGGTAATCAGTGACTTCATTCCTATTTTCCCTGGCCCAGATGGCATTAAGATTCATGTTTGTGATGCCTGCCCAAAGGGGAAAATTCTTTGCATAAAAACGGGCTTCGCCACCGCTCAAGTAAGGGATGAGGACCTCCGCTGCCTTCAGTTCAAGCAAGGAAAAGAGATATGTCTTATATTTCTTAATCTGTGAAGTTTGGCGCTGGAGATCTCGAGCAAGTGCTTCGAGCGTAATGTCTTCGAGAACTTCGTGGGAAACGATAAACGAGCCGAGGAAGAGGCCGAATGTTCTCGATTCTTCGACCATTAAGTCTTTCCGGATATTCGCAATCGAGCCGGCAGAGAGCAGCCGTCGCCTCTGAGCCTTCAGTCTTTTCCACGCAAGCGGAGAGAGCGACCAGAGAATACCAGCAAGAAAAAAGTCATTCAGGGTAACACCCCATTGTTTCGCTTTCGCCAAAATTTGGTGAAAGCGTTCCTCCTGGATCACAAATGAAAAAAAAGCGTTCCGGTGATTTTCCATATCACGGTAGTTGGGTCTGCAGGACCTTCTCACATTTGCAACATGCCGCATCAGCAGGCGGAGCTGCCCTACCATAAGCGAAGGACGCACAGTCCTTTTCAGAACAGAGGGACGAAAATACAGATCGAGCGGAAGGGAACAGGACTGGTGTTCTCGCTCCATATATCTGTTCAAGATAAGGTTCATGAGAAAGGCAACCGACTCGGCCCCAGCCACAGCATGGAAATATACTAAGCCGAGATAGAAGGCCTCCGTCTCTTCGACCACAAAGAACCTGAAGGGTGACAGCATCCTGTTGGAGAAAGGCCTATTGAGTTCTGCCTCTACCAGTTGCGAAAGAACAGGAGTCACCTCATCCGCCGCAGCAAGGAACCGCAGTTCAATGGCATTCGTATCGTCGGCAAATGCATACGTTCCCTGTACACGGTCGATGATGAAGCTCCCGAGACCCAAATCTCTGATTTCACGGGTAATAGCACATCTGAGGCGCTCACGATCAAGTTTCTGTTGTACATGAACGATATGGACAGCGTTATAGGGGTGGATATCATTCCACCGGAGCATTGCCCTCTGAAAAACACTCAGCCTTCCGCTCACGTCACATCGCCTCAGGACTGCCGCTTGCTGGCTGTACCGTCTGAAGACTCAAGACGCCGCACAGCGGTGAGCACTTCGGACTTCACGTCGTAAAATGAAGCAGGACAATCTGATAACAGGATCGAACAGGCCTCTTCGTTATTGAGAGTGGCCAGCTTCACCGCCATGGCGCGACAGAAGGCGGCGCATCCCTTGTGCAACAGCGCATGACAATAAGAGAGAAAACTATTCTCGTGATGCATGTCAATGGACATACTCCTCTGCATGTACTGCGCTTTCAGAAGGGATCTCAACAACAACGGAGGAGGACTGGCTGCCAATGCCGTAACTGACTGAAAGAAAATGTCTTCCCTGGCAGTGCTGGCGGCTGCCCGATATCTTTAACTCTGCGAATTCCCGGTCGCTTTCGGAGAAGTTGAGAGTGGCTGGGACAACCCCATCAGCAATTGCCCTGATACCGATAATGACCTCAGCGATGTCACTGGCAGAGCCCAGATGGCCTGTATATGGCTTAAGGCCGCAAATCGGTACGTCGAAACCGGATGAGGAAAAGAGAGCGGCAAGTGACATGAGTTCAGCACTATCCCCTTTCCGCGTCCCGCTGCCATGGGGCAGAATAAATGCCAGTTCCCCGACTGTGCAGCCGGCGTCTGCCAGCGCAAGCTCCATAACTCGTTTGCTTACCATCCGTGGCACCGTAAAATGCCGGCCCTCGGAAAGTGTATGAAACCCGCCTGCGCCGCGTATTTTTGCCAAGATCCGGGCGCCCCTGGCCCTTGCCGTTTCAGCAGACTCGAGAAAGAGCGCCGCTCCTCCCTCGCCGGTGATGAAACCATCTCTGTGACGGTCGAACGGCCGGAATGAGGAGGAGCCCTGCCTACAGCGCGACAACAGACCAAGCGTGTCGAGTTCATAAAGGGTGACCTCGTTAATCCAGCTCCCATATCCTACCGCTACAGCTATGTCAGCCCTATTCTGGCGGATTGCCCTGCATGCCAACTCTATCGCCTGGCCACCGCCCGGCGAAAGGCTGGCAAAACTGGTATTCGGTCCCATGAACTCAAGGTATGCAGAGAGAAAACTGAAGAGGTTGTTATGTAAGGATTCCAGAAGGAAAAGAGGGCTCACTTTATTGAGTGTTGCCGCATTGAGCCGGACGTGGTCCATACTTCCACCCTTCACTGCATCCTTAACTGCGGCATGCATGAATTCGTATCCGACCTTCGTAAAGTCGCCCGAAGCGATGAAAAGAGCGCGCCGGCTTGGCGGTATCAGTTCCAACGGAAAGGCCGCCATTGCCGCCGCTTCCTGCGCGGCCTTGAAGCCGAAGACCGAAGCCCTGCAGAGAAATCGAGCCTGACCGGAAAGCTTGGGGGGAATGTCGGCAGGCAGCGCGGTATTAGCAATTTTTCCGAAATGCCGCATGCCAGCAGGCCGGTCGTCTGCCGTATGGATGGAAATCCCGGTGCGGCCAGCTCTGATATTCTCCCAGTTCTCTCTGCAGTCTGCGCCGAGAGGGCTCAGAAGGCCCATACCTGTTATCACAACATCGCGATCCGCCATCTACATACCTGTCTGTCTTGTCAGGATCGAAAAAAATCGCCGCTGCTCTTCAGGGTTTTCGAGTTCTGACAGTGGCGTGAGCGAGCCTCCGAATTCTGCTGCTATCTTCTTTTTCCCCTCGACCATTCCGACTGCTGCAAAGGTCAATGATTCCTCAGAACCGCTGGATATCTTGCTCACCGTGAACTCCACCTTGTCGCCTGGAAGTGCGAAGCCATAGAATCCACACTTTAAGACCCTGCCGATGAGGAACCACTCCTTGAAGTCCGACGATGCCGCTACCAGCCAGCCCGTGAGCTGGCTGATCGCTTCGAGCAGCATGACGCCCGGCATGATCGGGGTTCCCGGAAAATGGAACTCTAGAAAGTCCTCGCTCATCGCCACGTTTTTGATGCCCCTGATGCTCTCGCCGGGTTTCCATTCGGTGATATGGTCGATCAGAAGATACCGCATAGGCACCCCTTTCCTCGGTCTCTTTCCCTTTTTCTTCTCGATATCATCGCCGGATTCGTCAGCAGGCAGGGCCGGCTCATGCCTCTACCTCTCCGCCCAGAAGCATTACCGAGGCAACTGCAGCGGCGGCCGAGTGGGAGATCGAGACCGTATATTGAAATATCTTCTTCCTTCTGCTGACTGTTGCGGTCCAGCCTTTCAGAAGGAGCCCGGGTCGCCCGGACCGATGCCGTGTTATTTCAATATCGCGAAGTGAATGACTAACTCCCCGCGCGGCTATCCCGAGACCCAGAGCTTTCAGGCATGCCTCTTTTGCGGCGAACCTTCCGGCAAAATGGACGAAGGGATCCTTCTGCGAGGTGCAGTATTCGATCTCTCCGGGCGAAAAAATATCCGCGATCAGACCTTCGCACCTTTTTGCAACCTCTCTGAATTTCCCGATATCTACGATGTCGAGACCCTGGTGTATCTGTATCATGAGACCGTCATCCCTCCATCGACGCTGATTGCCTGACCGGTTATGTAATCTGAAAGACCTGATGCCAGGAAGACTACAGCCGCCGCAATATCCGATGCCTCGCCAAACCTCCCCGCCGGGATTGATTTGAGGATCGCTTCGCCGGCTATCTTCCTCACTCGGCTACTCATATCCGTCGCAATCATGCCGGGGAGCACCGCGTTGACCTGGATGCCTTTACCCGAAAGCTCAACCGCGCATGCCCGGGTGAAGGAGATCACCCCGCCTTTGGCGGATGCGTAATTCGTCTGTCCCCGCCCGCATTTCACCGCACTGACTGAGGAGATATTGATGATCTTGCCGGCATGGTTCAGCATCATCATCTCAGCGGCATGCTGCGTGCAGAGGAAGACGCTCCTGAGGTTCAGGTCAATAACCCTGTCCCAGTCAGTCAGTTCCATGCTGAGAAGAAGTCTGTCCTTGATTATGCCCGCATTATTCACCAGGATGTCTATCCTGCCGTACGTTTTCTGCATATGATCAAAGAGCCGGCCCACCTGATGAGGGTCGGAGACGTCGGCGCCGATGCACTCGGCTTTACCCCCTGCTGCGCGGATGTCTTCGACAAGGGCCCCAGCTTTTTCAGCGGACTTGTGGTAATTCAGGACCACCTGTGCTCCTGCAGCGGCCAGCGATTTCGCGCATGCGCTACCAATGCCCCTTGATGCCCCCGTCACCAGGGCAACCCTTCCTGAAAGATCAATGGTGATGCTCATGGCCCCCCATTTCTCGGTCTATCATTATCATGTATGGTACTTCCGCACGATAATGGACGCATTCTGCCCGCCAAATCCAATGGAATTTGATAATGCCGCGCGTACTTTCATCAGACGCTGTCCCTCTGCAACGTAATCCAGGTCGCATTTCGGATCAGGGTGCGTGAGATTGATTGTCGGGTGGACTGCATCGTGCTGTACGCTCAGGATAGTATACACGAACTCCGGTGCACCTGCGGCAGCAAGAAGGTGGCCAATCATTGATTTGCTTGAGCTGACGGCAAGTTTTCTGGCATGTTCCTGGAATACAGCCTTGATGGCTGTCGTTTCTGCCACATCGTTTAGTTTGGTGGACGTCCCGTGAGCATTGATATAGTCAATTTCACGCGGATGCATGCCAGCGTCTTGAAGTGCCCGCATCATGGAAGATTCAGCGCCCCTGCCGGCAGGATGCGGTGCCGTCACCTGATAGGCATCGAGGGACGTCCCGTATCCGGAGACCTCGGCGTAGATCTTGGCACCCCTTCTCAACGCATGGCCTTCTTCCTCCAGAAGGGCGAAGCCTGCTCCTTCACCCATCACAAGGCCCGACCGTTTACGATCGAATGGCCTGCAGATAGTAGCGGGATCGTCCGAGGACGCCGATGCGGCTCCCAGGAGCGCAAAGAAGACGAGCCCGATCGGATTGATCATAGAATCGGCACCACCCGCAAGCATCACAGCCGCATCACCTCGCTGGATAGCGCGAAAGGCGGTTCCGATTGCCTGTGTCCCAGATGCGCAGGCGGTGGTCACGGTGAGGTTCATGCCGTGAAGGTCAAACCTCCGAGCAATGAGCGCCGCGGGCCGGTTGGAGTTATTGCGCATTATCGATTCCGGATGTATGGCGGTATATTCACGGCCGAAGCGGGGGATATCAAATCTTCTGTTGCTGTCGACCCATCGGGCGACATCCTCAAGCCTATTGATACCCAGCCCGGCCGCTAAGGCCACGCCGCAACGATATTGTTCAAAAGGGCCTTCACTTAGCTGCGCATCATGGAGAGCGGACTTCGCAGCCCAGAGCGCAAAGAGCGTTCGCCGCTCCCCTTCATTGATCGCATCCTGAGGGAAAGCGTCCCTAGCAGCCTGCCAGTCCCCCGCAGTCACGTTTCCGGCTGCCTTCACTGGTGCCCCAATGGCCTCTGCCATAGCCAGCCGTCGAATTCCTGAGACACCGGCAAGAAGGCGATCCCAGTTCTCAGTGACGCCGGTCCCGAGAGGTGTGATCAGGCCGAGGCCGGTTACCACTACCCTGCGTCTAGCTGCCATACGGTCCACGCCCGTCAAATGATTCGGCAGGGATGCCACTATAGTAGGAAAAACGAGCCTTGAGGGCAACCTGGTCCACCTTGTGAAAATGGCTGAAGATGAAGCGGTCCACCGATGCGACTTCCAAGCCGTCCACTTGCACTTTTGCGCGCCCCAGGGAGTCTCGTCGCGAAGTCGAGATGATTTCAGCACTTATCTCAGCAGCGAAGCCCGGTCGGAGCGCAGCCGGCACCTTCACTCCCTCTATGAGGGACATGATCGAAGAGAGCCGGAAGTCATGGGAATAGATGATCAGCCAACCGAGTAATTGAGCCATTGACTCGATGAATATAACTCCGGGGACAAGGGCCTTTCTCGTGAAGTGCTTCCGCAAGAACTCTTCAGACAGCGGGAATGTCTTTACGCCGGTGATCGACCTGCCTTTATCGATCGTGAGCACGCGGTCATAGTAGAGAAATCGCATCAGGCCTCCTCATGCGACAGCTTGCACGATGATAGTAGCACATTGACCCTCATAACTCTGGCAGTTGACCATGACGTTTCTGACCTGTTGCGCAGGCTTCCCGCTCCAAATGGGCGGTATTATACCACGCTCGATCATCATGGTAGCGACGACAATATCCATGGCAGGTGCTGCGGCCAGAAGATGTCCGAAAGCGGGTTTGGTCGAAAATACGGGGAGATTGCGCAGGTCCCCAAAAATGGAGAGCAGCCCTTCGTCTTCGCTCTTATCAGCCTGCTCTGTGCCGTCTCTATGAACGATGACGACATCGATGTCTTTCGGCTGCAGGGATGCCCGCTCCAGAGCAGCGCTCATTGCCCCGGCAATTGCACCGGGTAAAGGAGCTGTTCCATCGTCACGGGGAGCGCAGCAGTGACCGTATCCGGCGACCGCAACTGAATAGGTAGCTCCCCGCCTGTCGGCCGAGGCCCGATTTTCAAGGCAGAGGATAGCTGCCCCCTCGCCGAGGACCGTACCCGGCTCCTCGGGGGCTCTCTTCAGAATCTCTGCGAAAAGTCCTCTTGCGATACTCAGGGGGGATATCTTTTCGCTCACGCCGCCTGTGAGAACGGCCTCTGCTCTTTCTTCGCAGAGGGCACCAACAGCCTCGGTTATTGCAACCGCTCCGGAATCTGCATGAGGGCAGAATACGGCATTTTCGCCCTTAATACCGAGATCGATTGCCACTTGGCAGAAGGTGACATTATTGAGCATCGAGAGGGGCCAGAGGGGATGGATATCGCGGTATGCACCAGCATAGAAGCGCCCGTAGTCGACCCCGGCGGGGCCGAGGGACTTGAGAACAGCAGGAAGGATGTCGTCAACCTCATAGTCGACCATGCCCATGCCAGCAAAGAACCCTATGGCATCACCAGCTATCCCGGCATCAGCCAAGCCGGCAGCGCCGTACGCCTGACGCGCTGCGGACATGAGCATCAGGGAGTGAAGGTCCATGATCCGGGCGTCGCGGGGGTGGATGCCGAGGTTTTCTGCCGTCAGATCTCCGACTTGCGCTGCAAATAGCCTCCCGAAACCTCCGGCATCAAAGCCTCTCACCGGCCTGATGCCATTCTGTCCTCCGAGCAATGCCGTCCATGTTTCTGAGGAGGTTGCCCCGATTGAAGAGACGCTGCCGGCGCCTGTGACGACCACCTGAGGTGCAATCATCATTCCCTAAAAGAGCCGAGGCAGAGACAGGCGTTCTGTCCGCCGAAGCCGAAGGAGTTCGAGAGCGCTCTGCTGTGGGCGACGCGGCGCGATTCGTTCGGCACAACATCAAGATCGCATTTGGGGTCGCGGAACTCATGATTGATCGTCGGGAGGATGATCGACCGTTCCATCCCCATAAGCGTAAGAACACATTCGATGGTCCCTGCGGCCGCGATCGTATGGCCAAGCATCGATTTGTTGGAACTCACTGGAACTGACTTCGCCCGCTCCCCGAAGACTCTCTTGACAGCGAGGCTCTCGACGAGGTCATTCTGGAGCGTGGAGGTCCCGTGAGCGTTGACATATTCTATATCATTCGGACTGAGTGCAGCATCCTCCAGTGCCGTTGTCATCGCGATAAATGCGCCTTCAGCCTTCGGATGGGTATCGGTAATCCTGTACGCATCTGCAGACGAACCGTATCCCAGAATCTCCCCGAGAATAACCGCGCCCCTCGCCCGAGCATGCGCCAACTCCTCGAGAATCACTGCTCCGGCGCCCTCGGACATGACAAATCCGTTCCTCTTCCTGTCGAACGGACGGGATGCGGTTTGAGGTGTCACGTACTTCTCAGTCAGCGCCTTGATCAGCACGAACCCGATGAATCCCATGAAGTTGAGCGTGGCCTCGCAGCCACCGGCTATCATTACATCCGCCTTATCGTCCTGGATGATCCGGCAGGCCTCGCCGATCGCCTGGGCGCCTGCTGCGCAGGCCGAAACTATCGAGAGGTTGCTCCCCTGGCAGTCAAAGAGCATAGCGAGAAGTGAAGATGCCGTATCCGGCTTTCGGAGAAACAGCTGAAAGGGGGAGTAGTCCCTTGACTTCAATAGACCTCTGATGTCCCAGCGCGAACCATCATAGTACCGGAGGAGGGCCACCATCTCGGAGACAGGGACATTCTCACCGTGAGAACCGAGCGCAACTCCCACCCTCTCCCTATCGCTAACATCTTCGATACCAGCCTGGAGAGCTGCCTCGCGTGTCGCAGTTGCCATAAGACGGAATCCACGTGAGGCAAAACGGTCCAGCCGGGCTGCCGCAGGATCGCTTGCCCCGACAAGCCATTCATTTTTCACCTCGCCACCAATGCGGCAGGGAAGGCCAGTCGTGTCAAAGGAGGTGATATAATCGATCCCCGAAGCGCCCCTCGACGCATTCGTAAAAGTCTCTTCACAGTTTCTGCCCAGCGGGGTTATCATCCCTGATCCGGTGACGACCACCCGGCGCTTCATACTTCGTTGCTCCATGTTCTTCCCTGTAGCAGTATTAGTGCAGGCTAGAATATCTTCTTTTCTTCCTGAACTGAGGAGAGCCAGGACGTAATCAGATCGTCGCCGCTGGTAAAGATAGCTGGTTCATTGCAGGCGCCGCAGACTATATGCGTTCCGTCGTCCGTCTTCCATGAGGAGCCTCCGCAGTGAGCGCACTTTTCAGGAAGGCTGTCAAGGATTTCGAGGACACCCTCGGTCATCGAACCGGCCGTGATCATGCTCGGGACGTCGTCCACATCCACTCCGCCCGCAAGATCGCCGTATGTGTCTCCATATCTCATCTTCAAGAGCGCGACCGCTTTTTCCGTAAGTTGCCCGTTTTCGTCGATCGCGGAACCCTCGCCAAACATCTCCTCGATATGTTCGAGGATGAAATGGCGCGCCATCTTGATCCCAAATGCCTGCTCTAGCCGGTAGTTGATATCGAGAAAGTCGAGCGACTCGGCGCCGAGGTCCTTTATCAGCGAGCTGTCACGGGTTATAGCATTGCCTTCCGTGCGAAGTGTTTCGACAACCGCCTTCTTCAGTTCCTCAAATACCTTCTCTTCCGCAATAAGATTCTGTTTCATACGATAACCTCCCTGGATATATTCATTTCTTTTTCGACCGGTAGAGGCTGTTGCCGAGCCCCCGATCCACAACGACGGTCTGTCCCCGAATTCCCCTGCTTGAAGCGCCGCAGAGAAAAAGGACAGTATCCGCAATCTCGTCAGGCTCGACAAAGAACTTTTCGGGGAGGTGATCGATCTCCTCCCAGTACTGGCGGAGCACCTTGAAAGAATCGGTCTTCACGATGCCGCCGCAGACCGCGTTGACCGAAATGCCCTTTTCCGAAAGGGTCTCCGCACAGTCTCTGACGACCGACTCCATCGCGGCCTTCATGCTCCCCAGAGGATAGGCAGGGTTGTAAAAACGACTGCCGAGGCTTGAAATGAAGACGATGCTGCCGCGCGATTTTTCGAGCAGGGGCAGCGCCTCCTTGATGCAGAAGATATTGCCGAGATAGTTGACGTCCACCAAGGCCCTCAGATCCCTCTCCAGAAGACGTTCAATCGGTTTGAATGGCGCTTTTGCCGCATTCAGAACAAGGGCATCAAGTCTTCCAAAGGCATCTGCCGTCTGTCTGAAGAGACCCTTAACAGACTCATATGAGGCGATATCCGCCTGAACCAGCAGAGCCCGCCTTCCCATAGCAAGAATTTCATCCCGTAACTTTTCGGCCTGCGCCTGCGAAGAACCACCCGCCTTGCGGTAGTTCAAGACGATATCCGCACCTGCTCCGGCAAACTTCCGCGCTATGGCGGTGCCAATGCCGCGGGAACTTCCCGTAATCAGCACAATCTTATCGGTGAAATCCTCTGACATCATTATCGTAATAGCCTATCATAAGAGCGGTCTTTATTGCAGCGGAACTGAGGCGCCGGAATACCTTGTTGACAATATCTCCATCCCGATAGTCAGTACGCTGAATTTGTAAAATTTGTGGTGTGCAGGACAATGACGCTGGACAAAAAGAAGTACTGAACTTTATTATTATTTCAATGGTTTATTGCTCGCGTTACTAATGGGGAGGATTTCATATGAGCACAGAAGAAAAAGGAGCGCTTGAAGAGGGCCTCGAAGGATACAAAGGCAAGATCAACCCTGTCAACAAGGCGACCCTGACATGGGACCGGGACCTCATCTTTCTGGGCAGGACGCCGAGGGGATTTGAGCTCGATTTCGATGCAGAGGCACAATGGGGGTGCATACCGACAGAAAGTCTGCTTCTGAGCATTGCGGGATGCCTGGCTATAGATGTCGTATCCTTTATTACAAAGATGAAGTCGAAAATCAGCAAATTCAGGATCGACATTGCGGGAGAGCGGAACCCGACCCCTCCACAGTACTACACCAAAGTCGATATGCTGCTCACCATCGCCGGTGAAAATATCACATCGAAGAAGCTTGACAGGGCCATCTCCCTCTCCCAGGAAAAGTACTGCTCGGTCTATCACTCGCTCAGAAAAGACCTAAAGGTAAATGTTACCTATACTATTGAAGAAGAAAAGGAGGATGTGAAGAGTTGAACTGTATTAGGTGATGCCCATAAGCTTTCTTAGCCTTTGCTGGCAATTTATCACTTCCACGCCCTTCATGTGAGGTCCCTCAGGAAATTCTTAACGGAATCAAAAGCAAATATCTGCAGATGAGAAGGTGAAAAATGTATCGCCTTGTGCTTGTATTATTTGTTGGCTGCACGAAAAAATCTTACGCTTAGGTGCTATCCTTCCTTTATTGTCTTGCCTTCGCAGCATACCTTGTTGTGGTGCGCAGTACGCCTTGTTATAAACACAATCAAGTTCAACTGCCATACAACTGAGTACAAATGGCAGTGAGCACTCTTGTTTTCACCGTCGCATTATGAAGGGACAGAGCGAGTCTGGCTCAGATGAAGAGGGCCGGAAAGCCCCAGCCCTCTTCACCGTTACACCAATAGACTCAGCAGGAACGTCACGACGTACAACACTACCTGCAGGCGCGGTTGCCTGTGCAATCAGGGTCGCTGCAGTCGACGAGCCCGTCACAGTCGTTGTCTTTCCCGTCTAAGCAGGTCTTGCCCTTCCCCTCCGGCCTGCACGCGGCAGTGACACAGGCAGAGTTGCTGCGGCAGTCTGAATCGGCACAGTCCATTGCTCCGTCGCAGTCGTCATCTGCTCCATTAGTGCAGACCTTTCTCTCATTCCGTGCCGTCGGCACACAGATCCCTGCACATGCCTCATTGCCGGCACAGTTTGCATCAGCGCAGTCGACACGCCCGTTACAGTTGTCGTCGCGATTGTTGTTGCAGACTTCAATGGCCCCTGGATTGACCGCTGCATTGTTATCGTTGCAGTCGATAGCTCCACAATCTCCCCCCTCAGCGTTATAGCCGTCTCGGTCTGCATCGGTGCAGATCGGCGTTGTCGTACAGTCAGGGTCGTTCGGACAGAAACCACATGCGCCCGCTGCCTTCCATATGTCCGCATTGTCCTGATTTGCGTGGCAGAAATTGCAGTCGTAGTTCGTGCCGCAGACCGTGTTAACGCCTGAAGTACCTGAAAGATAAGGGGTCCGCGCGCTCACTAGTGATGCGAACATGAGCGCTCCAAACATAGCGATAAGACTTACGAGTACTGCCTTCTTCATGTGATGCCTCCTTCTTGATGGGGTATTTCCCTGCAGAATGCAGGGAGAGTCAATGCGATCGATACCACAAAAAAAGCCTGTTCCCCAGTTAAGAGAAACAGGCTATCATGAGACGAACGACAAGGATAAAAAAAGATACATCCTTACTTCCCGATTAGCATGTTTCTTCGGCAGCCAGGCTATCCACCCCGGGACCCTGTGGCTTTGTGCCCCCCCATTTCTGAGGGGTTACCTTTTTCGGAAACAACTTACGGCTTACAACAACATTTCATAGAGCATCAATCTTCCACAGGCTACAAGACTATAAAGGCTATGTCAAATTAAGTTATCTTAATCGTATAAGTTGTAATAAATGCAGCATGTAGTATGTCCCGAGGCCTCGCACTCTGCAATGATACATCGCGTGTAATACCAAATGCAGATCATACAAGGGATGTAAGATTCAACGCGTCGTCTATTACAATGGAAAACAACGATTGCCCTCGGTCGAAGAACCGGAAAGACATACGATTACGTGTCTATGAAGTCCCTAGTATATTTATGGGAACCAGCAGAGTGATATGTATTGACTTGTTTGATCATGAGAAGGAGTGATATTTGCAGGTCATTGAGCTGAAATTCGCATCACTCCCCTCTATTACTTCTGCTTATATTCTCGACAAAGTCACCCTAGTCAGGGACGACGATGCAGTTATCATTTCATAGAGAGCGACCGACTTTTTTTATATAACGTCTCTATATAACAAAACCCGTGAGTTATTGAGAAATGCACCTTACGCAGAAATCTATGAGAAAGTACGCGCAGGGCAGGAAAGGTGATTTTTCGTATTTGTCGCGTAACTCCGCCTCCTGCCTTTGAGCTGCTTCCAATAGAAATTCACAATACTTTCACCCGCTGATACCTATTGCCTTGGGTGTGGACTGCGCAAGGTGGCGAAGCATAATACTGCAGAAAGACGAAAAACAAGAGGATAGGATCTTCGCAATATATTACATGGAAGTCTATCTTCGTACTGCATTAAAGCGATGACAGCTCCGCTAAGGCTTTAATAATATCAATCCCCCCGACATATTTTTTTCTCTCTCCATCCTTCACGATAACAACTGCAGGCGTTGCGTTTACCTTATCCTTCTTGAGGGATTCATTATAAAACCCGCGAAAAATCGAGCGTGCCTTCTCTTTGTCATATTTTACTTGGATGTTCTTTGACGTGAGCAGGGAGATGACCCCGGCCTGATCTGTATTCTTTATGGCTGCGTCAAAAAGCAGCTCCCTCACCTTGACTGCAGTTTCTATGTTGTTTCCTGAAACAAACCATGCATAAAGAAACGCCTCTGCATATTCAAGAGATTTTGGGTGCAGCGGTACATCGACAAAACGTATCCTGACTTTGTCCTTTATTTTGACCAATACGGTGTTTATTTGCTGGTCTATCTTTCTGCAGTGGGGGCAGAAATAATCCGAGTAGATGATAATTTCGTCCTGTGCTTTGTCTGAACCGAATTGCGGCTCCAGCACATCCCCATACGAGGGAATAATGGAGCCGCTGAAGGTGAATGAGGTGAAGAGCAGACCTGCCGCGATTAGCAGGATGATGAGCCATTTTTTCAGGTGCCGGGCAACCAAGAAGAACATTACTAGGAAAAAGAACCCCGATATAAGGCATTTCGGGCAATAAACGCTGTTTTCGACCTGGAACTTTATGAGGACCAACTCAGCCCCCACCCCCACAGATACTATAGCGGCGATCGTCTTCATGAGCCAGTCTTCCGGATTCAATTTGCGCTGCACCAAGACCGATATAAGGAGCATGGAATAAAAGAGTATGCCGAAGACATTCAGGTCAATGCCGAGGATATCTCCCTGGATAAAGGAACACTTTGCAGCACAGAGCTGGCCGATGACTATCGTGAGGATGCATAAAGCTGGAAGAATCCAAAGTCTATTCCGCAGAACTATAACAACTCGTGAAGCATGCATCTTAGTCCTTTCTGATAAAGTGACAAAAGCATAGAATAAATAAAGATGACCTTATGATTATTATTATAATAATCGCACCATTATTAAAAAAGACTCTTATTCCAGCTATCGTCTCAAGAAAATGAGCTGAGGTTAAGATGGTGGGAATCGAATACAGGCACTTTATCTGTGTAAAGCTTCTATATAAGTTTTTCTTCCTCTTATTTTTCAGTAGATGAAGGTTGCCGGGTCTTTCAGCTTGTGGCACTTGACACAGAGGATTTTCGCCTGCTCCTTGCCGACTGTCCAGCGATGAGCCTTGTGGCAGTCGAGGCACTGCAGTCCGGCCTTGGTCATATGCAGGTTATGTTGTCCCACTCTTGTTTCGTTGCCGTGGCAGTTCTTCAGACAGTCCTGGCTGGACAGCTTGATCTTTCCATGCGGCTGATGACAGTCAAAGCATTTCAGTGATGACATGACATTCTTTTCAGTCAGACTCTTGTGGCACCTCAAACACCGGTCATTGGTGATCATCTTTGGTGACTTTTCGCCGTAGTTATGACAGTTCAAGCAGGAGAGTGCTTCCATGCCCATGCCGTGAATCATCCTGTCCGCATGGCAATCGGAACAGGCCTTCTCGTTGGGCCTGAACTTATGCAGATTGCCGAAGTGGCACCTCCCGCAGCTGATGTGCTCCATAAAGACATGTCGCGCATGTCCATAGGAATTGCTCAGACTCTTGGATCCCTGGGCAATATCAGAGACATGACACGTCCGGCAGGCATCCCAGGGCGAGATCCTTCCATGCTTCTGCTTGATCGTCTTGTTACCCTTTACCACGAAGGAAAGCAGCATCTTGTTCTGTTCAAGAAGTGTCATGGTGTGGCATACCTGACAAGAATAATCGCGGTGCTTACCTTCCTGCCAGGTCTTGAATGCCTCCTGCATGAGATGACAGGACATGCAAAAGTTCGGGTCTTCGCGGGTATAACGATAATACCGATATGCAAGAATGCCGCCGGTGATGGTGATCAAGAAAAGCAGGATTACAATGGCTTTCTTGTTCTCTTCTATGAAACGGACAAACCCGTGGGCGCTATCAGGCAAGCTCTTCCCTCATTGTCTGCCCAGAAGTCCGAAGAATTTGTACAGAAAAAAGGAGAAGATGGAACCCATAAAGGCGCCGAATGCGGCAAGAATAGCAAGAATTACGATAAAGACCAGGCTTACGACAATGCTCCCTGAAGAAACTCCCAGTGCAAACATGGTGTTAAGATCTTTTGCGATGGCGTCACGCCACGTGCCCTGGAGGGAGTCGGCAAATACCATATCCATCATCAATGATATCGAGAGGCTCATGATCCCGCCGACGATTGCACCTCCCAACAGGAATTTCTTGGCCCTCCGCTGATCGTCCATGGACCTTATTTGTTCATCATATCAAAAAAATCTTTGTTGCTTTTTGTCCCCGCAAGCTTCCCAAGAAGAAATTCCATGCTCTCTACGGTGCTTAACGAGTTCAGCACTTTTCGCAGGATCCATATTCTGTTCAGGACATCCTTCTCCACGAGAAGCTCTTCCTTCCTCGTGCCAGAAGCATTGATGTCTATTGTTGGGAATATCCTCTTGTCGACAAGTTTCCGGTCGAGATGCAGTTCCATATTGCCCGTTCCTTTGAACTCTTCAAAAATGACATCATCCATTCTGCTTCCGGTATCCACAAGCGCTGTTGCGATGATTGTTAAACTTCCGCCATTTTCAATATTCCTTGCTGCACCAAAAAACCGCTTCGGTCTCTGCAGGGCATTGGAGTCAAGTCCCCCTGACAGAACTTTGCCACTGGTCGGCATGATTGCATTGTAGGCCCGTGCAAGACGTGTAATACTGTCAAGGAGAATAACCACATTCTTTTTACTTTCAACAAGGCGCTTTGCCCTCTCGATAACCATCTCCGAAACCTGCACATGACGCTGAGGAGGCTCATCGAAGGTTGAGCTGATGATCTCAGCAGTGGAGACCTGCCGTTTCCAGTCGGTCACTTCCTCCGGCCGTTCATCAATGAGAAGGATGATGAGGTGAATATCCCGATGGTTCTTCTTGATGGCTTTCGCTATTGACTGCAACAGGACAGTTTTGCCGGTTCTTGGTGCTGCAACGATCATTCCCCGCTGTCCCATGCCGGTAGGCGTGATCAAATCCATGACACGCGTGGAATAATCGGTCGGATCGTACTCCAGTCTTATTCTCTCCGTAGGATAGTAGGGGATCAGGTTATCAAAAAGCGGCCGATTGACATTCTCCTCGGGAGATTCATGATTTATTGCTTCAACTTTGAGCAATGCAAAATAGCGCTCAGATTCTTTGGGCGGCCGTATCTGTCCCGAGATGAGATCTCCCGTACGAAGGTTAAAGCGCCGAATCTGCGATGGAGAAACGTAGATATCATCTGGGCCCGGAAGATAGCTGTAATCCGGAGATCTAAGGAATCCGAACCCGTCAGGGAGGATCTCAAGGACACCTGCCGAGAATACATTCCCAGTCTTTTCGGTCTGTGCTTGAAGAATTGCGAAGATCAGGTCCTGTTTCCTGAGACCCGAGGCGCCTTCCACTTTCAGTTCCTTTGCAACAGCAGTAAGCTCATCAATGGTCTTATCCTTTAGTTCGGAAATTGAGATGTTTCCCATACATTGCTCCTCGTCCGGGTTTACTCGTTAGGGTTTTTATTCGCGGAAGGTTCTGCCTATCACGCGGGATTGTTCTCTTACTCTTGCAGAACTATGCTTGTAAATTACAAAAAGCAAATTATTTTTGTCAAGGGAGCACTTTACAATTACCTTTCACGCATGGTAGATTCCCCCATGGAATACGGTGAAAAATCCATAAGAAAATCTCGGCTCGAAATATGGGAAAACCCGAATCCGGAGCGAAACTATGAGATAGTTATCAACTTCCCGGAATTCAGCTGTCTTTGTCCGCGATCAGGGTACCCTGACTTTGCATCAATCAATATAACGTATATTCCTGATGCAAAGATCGTTGAGCTGAAATCCCTTAAGCTGTACCTGAACTCCTTCAGAGATATCCACATCTCCCATGAAGAAGGCACAAACCGGATATTCTCTGAGATCGAGAAGAAGCTGAAACCGCGCTTCCTAGAAGTAGTCGGCGACTTCAACCCCCGTGGGAATGTAAAGACCGTAATCCGTGTAACATCAACGAATGCAGGGTGATAAAGGCATCTTTTGTCGCTTGTTGCACCTTCTGTTCAGACGTTCTTGGCTCGATCAATAAAGAGTTTCAACTTTTGATGGTCTTTCTTCCCCTTTACGCGCTCAACACCGCTGCTCACATCAACGGCATACGGCCTGACATGTCTGATTGCCTTCTGAACATTTTCAGGCGTAAGCCCCCCTGCAAGAATAATACGGCCGAATTGCTTTGCCTCAACGGCAATATCCCAATTGAACATGAGACCAGTACCTCCTAACGAATCAGGGGCATAAGCATCAAGAAGAAAGGCCGATATCTCCTCCCTATAATTCCTGAGAGGCTCAAGACTGTCAATAGACTTTATCCGTATTGCCTTGACTACGCGTCTCGCAACCCGGCATGCTTCGGGTTTCTCATCCCCGTGTAACTGAATAATATCCAAGCGAGCCAGAGAGGTGATCCGATCAATTTCCTGAGGCTGCTCGTTGACAAAAACACCAACGGTAGTGACGAAAGAAGGCAGCTCTTTAACAATAGCATAGGCTCGCTCAGGAGTAATATAACGTGGGCTTCCTCTAAAAAAAACAAAACCAAGGGCATCAGCGCCGCCATCGACCGCGGCTGCGGCATCGTCAGGGGTTGTTATACCGCAGATCTTTACCCTAACCACAATGCCTCACCTCCCTGTCCGCGCGCAAAGGGTGCGCCTCGAACCCTTTGCCTACCTTTCCGGGATTACGTGTTCACCGGTCATACGACCGGAAGCTTCTTAAGTGCCTCTTTGATCAGCTCATCTGGATATGCATAGTCTTCCAGCTTGCCCCCGAGATAGTCGGCATAGGCCGTAAGATCGAGGTATCCGTGCCCGCTCAGGTTGAAGAAGATTGTTTTCTGCCTGCCCTCTTCTTTTGCCTTGAGCGCTTCATCGATAGCTCCCCTGATTGCATGCGAGCTTTCCGGTGCCGGTATAATTCCTTCAGACTTCGCAAAGGTTACTGCTGCTTCAAAGCATGCTGTCTGGCCATAGGCTATCGCCTCTATCAGCTTGTCATGGTAAAGCTGACAGACAAGCGGAGAATCAGCATGATACCGCAACCCTCCCGCATGAATGCCGGGGGGCACAAAATCATGACCGAGCGTATACATCATCATAAGTGGTGTCAACCCTACCGTATCACCAAAATCATATCTGAATTCACCTTTGGTTAGTGTGGGGCAAGATATCGGTTCAACTGCTATTACCCTCAGCTGTTTACCGTTTATTTTATCGTGCAGGAACGGGAAGGACACGCCACCGAGATTGCTGCCTCCGCCGCAACATCCCACAATGATGTCAGGATAGTCGCCTGCTATTTCAAACTGTTTCTTCGCCTCAAGTCCGATTACCGTCTGATGTAACAGAACATAATTCAGCACTGAGCCAAGCGCATAATTGGTGTCGGTATGCGTTGCTGCATCCTCTACCGCCTCGGATATCGCTATCCCGAGGCTCCCTGGATTGTCGGGATCCATTTCGAGGAGTTTTTTCCCCGAATTCGTTATGGTTGAAGGGCTGGGATGTACCGTCGCTCCCCATGTTTCCATGGCTATCCTTCTATAGGGTTTCTGGTTATAGCTTACCTTGACCATATATACTGTGACCTCAAGTCCGAACATGGCCCCAGCGAGTGCCATTGCAGACCCCCACTGGCCTGCGCCGGTCTCTGTAGCTATTCTCCGAATGCCAGCCTGCTTGTTATAGTATGCCTGCGGAATTGACGTGTTCGGCTTATGGCTTCCTGCCGGGCTCACGCCTTCATATTTATAATAGATTTTGGCAGGGGTGCCGAGCGCCGCCTCTAGCCTGTGAGCCCGGTAGAGGGGGGAAGGCCTCCACAAACTGTAAATGTTCATGACCTCTTCCGGGATATCGATCCACCGCTGTGTAGATACCTCCTGTTCAATAAGGGCCATGGGAAAAATGGGACTCAGATCCTGTGGACCTACCGGCTGTTTAGTCCCGGGATGCAGCGGTGGCTTCGGAAGATTCGGCATATCAGCCATGATGTTGTACCACTGCTTCGGTATTTCTCTGTCGGGAAGTACTATTTTTGTTTCCTGCATGATCTCCCTCCGATTGGTTTTTTGTGCTGCAAGGTAATGTCCTGCTTATTTTAGCACAACCATTTTTCTATTTCGTTTCCCGCAGTTCCTGTATCTTCCCGCCGATGTCAAAGGATTCCATAAGCGATGTGCCGATCAGCATTGCGTCAATTCCGGCATCTTCAAGCCTGATGACATCTTCGCGCGTCCGTATGCCACTTTCGCTCACCACGATCCTGTCTGCTGGTATCTCCTGCTTTAGGATGAGCGTCGTATTGAGCTCTACCTGCAAGGTCCGAAGATCTCTGTTGTTGATGCCGATGATCGGCGCCTGTATGGTAAGCGCCATGTCAAGTTCATCACGGTTATGCACTTCGAACAGCGCTGCCATGTCAAGCTCATAGGCCATATGAAGATATTCACGAGCCTGTCCTTTTTCAAGCAATGCCGCAATCAGGAGAAGTGCGTCTGCCCGGGTTGCCCTTGCCTCAAAGATCTGGTATTCGTCAATGATAAAGTCTTTTCTGAGCACCGGCAGTTCAGCAATATCTTTTACCTCAGAAAGGAATACAAGACTGCCCTGAAAAAAATCTTCTTCCGTAAGCACGGAGATCGCATCCACCTTTTCTTCTTTATATACAGCTGCTATTGATTTGTGATTAAAATTAGGCCGTATGAGCCCTTTTGATGGCGAGGCCTTTTTTATTTCGGCAATCAACCGTATATGCCCTCGTTCCCGTGCTACGGCACGCCTGAAGTCAAGCACTGGCGGCATGTCATGGATCATCGCCTTGACTTCTGCAATCGTTCTTCTTGCCTTAGCCTCTTGTATGCGGTCTCTTTTCTTGTCGATGATCTTGGTTAGTACAGACATGCCGAATTTTAAAGGGGATTACATAAGTTTTGCAATATAATTGGGACTGAAAGAGATGCTCATTTGCTATAATGAGCGCTGTATGGACGCTCGAAGCAAAATAGCCAAGGCTGCAGGCCTCATGTCTATAGCTACGTTTATCAGCCGTATACTTGGGTTTGCGCGCGATATGATATTTGCCTTCTACTTTGGGGCTACCGGCACCTCGGATACATTCTTTCAGGCCTTCAAGATTCCGAACCTGCTGAGAGAACTTCTTGCAGAAGGGTCCATGTCGTCTGCATTTATACCTGTACTCACGGAGTATCGGGAAAGATGGGGCGAAAACGAGGCTCGCAGACTGGTAAGGATTACCTTTACGTTCATACTTGTTGTCGTCGGCGCTATCTGTCTCCTGGGTGTAATGTTCTCTCCGGCAATCGTTACGGTTATAGCTCCAGGCTTTCTCGGATCACCCGAAAAGTTCTCTCTCACCGTCTTATTGACGAGGATTATGTTCCCATTCTTGCTGTTCGTAAGTCTTGCCGCCCTGGTCATGGGGGCACTTAACACGAGAAAAGTATTCTTTATCCCTGCCCTGGCGCCGGCCATGCTGAACATTACGCTGATCATGAGTATTATATGGTTTGAGTCTAGGACTCGGCAGCCTATCATAGCTGCCGGCATCGGCGTTCTTGTGGGAGGATTCGTCCAGTTTGCTTTCCAGTTGCCTTCTTTTTTTAAGAATGGTTATTTCCTTGGCATCGATGCCACATTCAGGCATCCTGGGTTGAAAAAAATGTTTTCCCTGTTGGTGCCGGCTACGCTCGCGCTTTCCGTAGGACAGATAAACATAATCGTGAGCAGCATACTTGCTTCATTTCTGCCCCAGGGGAGCATAACATATCTATTTTATTCTATGCGGCTTATACAGTTTCCGATAGGCATCTTTGGCGTTGCAATGGGGATGGCAGTTCTTCCAACGCTTTCCGAGCATGCTGTAAAGGGGGATCTTGAGCGTCTGAGAGAGGATTTTTCCTTTGCCCTTCGCTTACTTTTCTTTATCGCCGTCCCATCCATGGCAGGTCTCGTCGCTCTTCGCGAGCCCATTGTGAACCTGCTCTTTCAGCGGGGGCAATTCGACTATGCAGCAACACGGGGCACTGCGCAGGCACTTCTCTTTTACGCTGTTGGCATCTGGTCGATTGTAGGCGTTAGGGTCTTAACCGCAACGTTCTATTCCATGCAGAATACGAAAACGCCGGTCAGGATAGCCATGATCGGACTTGCTTCGAACCTCCTTCTTAGCCTGATCCTTATGGGGCCGCTCATGCATTCAGGCCTAGCCCTTGCGAATTCCCTGGCATCTTTCATTAATTTTTTCCTCCTGTCCTTCTTTCTTCGAAAAAAACTGAAGCGTATCGATGCACGAAGAATCGTCCGATCTTTTTTTCAGGTTGCACTGTCTTCCTTTTTCATGGGAGCTGCTGGATGGATGCTCCTTCAGGGGGATTTTTGGACCCGCAGCGGTGCTACTCTTCTAAAATCAGTACACCTTTTGGGAACCATGATCCTGTGCCTTATTATTTATTCTCTTTCCGCCTCGATTATGAAAAATGAAGAAATACAGTATGTCCGTGGATTGATTATGAAAAAAATCGGCAAGAGGTGAATATGATAATAGAAACAATTGTTGTAGGGCCGCTACAGGTCAACTGTTATGTTGTTTACGATGAGAAGTGCCTTGATGCAATTGTCATTGATCCGGGCGATGAGCCGGAGAAAGTCATGAAGCTTGTAGAAAGCCGGGGGCTTAAGATAAGCTTTATCGTCTGCACCCATGGTCATTTTGATCATACCGGCGGCATTAGTGCTTTGCGAGATAAGGTCGGCGCGAAGGTCCTCCTCCACGTAGATGAACTTCCGGTCTATCTTCAGGCTGCATCTCATGGAGCGATCTGGGGGTTTAACATAGCTGAGCCGCCCCACCCCGACCAGTTTGTGAAAGATGGGGATCCCATCGTAGTCGGAAGCGTGCAGCTGAGGGTAATGCATACGCCTGGTCATAGCCCAGGTGGGATATGTCTTGCTGCGGCCAAATGTGTCTTTACGGGAGATACGGTATTTGCAGGCTCAGTGGGAAGGACTGATTTCCCCGGCGGCAATGTGGAAAAGCTGAAAGTATCATTTAAAAGAATACTTTCCCTGCCTCCTGAGACGGTTCTCTATCCCGGGCACGGTAACTGGACAACAGTTGCAGATGAGTGGCAGCAGAATTTTTTTGTGCATGAATTATAGATCTCGCCAAAGAAGCTTGATATTTCCAGGAAATAAGTGATTTTAGGCGAAATAGCAATGTAAATTATTTTATAAGATATTTTTCGTCTATTTGCCGACTTTTGACTGTATTCGAAAAAAATGATAGAATTTTACTTGCAAAGTTGATTTGAAATAATTATAATCAACATTCGCCAGTTAAGCTAAATCATACTGATTTGGCTTCTGCTAAAGTCCCGGGTACCTTTCAAATCAGGAGATTAGGTATTCTGGGCTTTCTGTTCTTTGAAAACTATAGAGCAGGTCACGTTAATTCTTGAGTTAAGAAGCAACCAGAATCAAATGAGAGTTTGATCCTGGCTCAGAACGAACGCTAGCGGCGTGCCTAACACATGCAAGTCGCACGAGAAATCCTGGGCAACTGGGAGAGTAAAGTGGCGCACGGGTGAGTAACGCGTGGGTAATCTACCCTG
>DKBH01000080.1 GCA_002451165.1 Nitrospiraceae bacterium UBA6905 | reverse complement strand
TCAGGTACCGATAACTTTCTGGTGCCGCAGAGGTAGTTGCATCGCCCCTGCACGGGAGCAATCCCACAGAGCCCGTATGGATGTTTGATGCAGATAAGCCATCTGCATCGGTTATAGAAAGAACGAGTCAGATTTGTTTGTTTGTTTTTATGTCAAAGACTCTTTATGAAGTTTAAGGTCTTAACAGAAAAAGACTAAAGGCAGGCTTTTTTGCTTGACACGGTCGCTCTCAATGGATGTTGAGTTATGAAACGGTATCTCCTTGTAATAATATTGATTATTTATTGCTCGTTAAGCATGGCAGGGGTAATACACAATAGAAAAATCTTTAATGTCATTGCCTTCGGAGCTGTCGGTGATGGGAAATCGGATAACTCACAGGCCTTTCAGGCAGCTATCACTGCCGCAAATGCCGCTGGTGGGGGCGATGTCGTTGTGCCGGTTTCAGATGTTTCATATTATCTTGCGGATACCATAAATATGAAGGATAATGTGACTCTCGTAGGTGCCGGAAGACCTCTCCTGAAAATTAAGAAGAATAAGTATATAAATGCAAGCGGGAAAAACGTAGCAATTATCAATCTTATTATCACAAGCGATAGGTACGGTGATTTCTGTGTAGCAGTAGGATCAAACCTTGCTTATCCATGGGGGCAGTCTGAAAATAGCAGGATCCTTAATAATGAATTCAGAAACTGCAAGATGGGAATCAAATCATATCATTTTACCAGGAAAGTAACAATCGAGAATAATCTATTTAATGAATGCACCTATGGTCTTTATCTTTGGAATATTCAAGAGTTCAAGATCTTAAACAATACATTTACGCAAACATGGAGACCAATTGAAACATACAATGCTCAAAGGACAGTCATTAGTGATAATCATATCGAAGGAACCAGGACTGGCACCATAATAGGCATCATGCTGGGAACAAACAGGGTCTATGATTCAGCCGGCCCAAGCGACAATATAATTACACGGAATACGGTACTTCATACAAAAGAAGAAGGCATCATTCTTGAGGAGGTCGTTGCGAACGCTTTTGTTTCTGGCGGTACTGTAACATCGGCGACGTCGCTGACCTTGACTGACAGACTTAAATCGTGGAAAATTGCCTCGGGAAACATCCTCAATGATACCGGATACGCGAAAAACAGGGAGGTTATCCTTGTATCAGGCAAGGGAGAGGGACAATATCGGAAAGTCGTCTCGAATACATCTGACACCTTAACTGTCGACAAGGCTTGGGATATAATTCCTGACAAAACAACAAAGTACGTTATTGTAAAGGCCATAAAAAATAATCTTATCTCGGACAACTACATCGAGGATACGGGCAGACAGGGCATACTGATCTATGGGCCTTCTCTTAACAATACTATGACTGGCAATACGATAAAAAACGGGGGAATGGATAGAGGATACAGCGGCATCGGTCTTGCCGGGACATCAGGACAGGGCGGCAATAAAGAAGCGCGTCATCCGGCGCTCGGCAATAAGGTGGTTCGGAATACGATATCCGGGGCAAATCAGGCCGGGGTTCATGTTTTTCAAGTTAATTACACGCCATCTGATTTCTCAAACCGGAGTAACCGTGTCGAGGGAAATAGCATTTCCGGTACGCCTGATGGGGTGCTCATTCAGAGTTCGAAGTATACGTTGGTCAGTGCAAACGACATTTCCTCGGTTCGAACGGGCATAAGAGAAGAAAAAGCTTCAGATTATACTGTTGTCGATAAGAAGAACCTTATAACGCAATACGACTTCAAGGACATTGTTATAAGTGGGCAGCACACCTCGCGCGAATGACGTATGACTAATGGTAACCGCATAATCATCGAAGCCGGCAGGACAGAACTCCACTACTGGAAAGACCTGTGGCGGTATCGGGAGCTTTTTTATTTCTTATCGTGGAGGGACATTCTCGTCCGGTACAAGCAGACAGCAGTCGGTATCGCCTGGGCATTGTTGCGGCCGTTTCTCACCATGACCGTCTTTACCATAGTCTTCAGCAAGCTGGCAAAGCTGCCGTCTGAAGGTAATGCACCCTATCCGGTCATGGTGTTCGCAGCAATGCTCCCATGGCAGTTCTTTGCCAATTCTCTTGCTGAGGCGAGCAATAGTCTTGTGGGTAACGCAAACCTGATTTCCAAGATCTATTTCCCTCGCCTCATCGTACCGGCAAGTTCCGTAATCACCAGCTTTGTGGACTTCCTCATCTCAGGCATTATTCTTATCGGTCTCATGCTCTGGTACCAGTTCGTGCCGGGATGGCGTGTCCTCAGCCTTCCGTTTTTTATCGGCATTGCCTTTGCGGCCTCTATGGGCATCGGCCTCTGGCTAACAGCGCTCAATGTCAAGTATCGTGACTTTCGCTATATCGTTCCCTTTATTGTCCAGTTCGGCCTTTATATATCACCGGTTGGCTTTTCGAGCAGCATCGTGCCTGATAAATGGCGTTTGCTATACTCTCTCAATCCTATGGTCGGGGTCATTGACGGGTTCCGCTGGGCAATCCTCGGGCAGGAAAGCAAGATATTTCTGCCGGGCTTCATCATCTCCATGTTCATTGTCGCGGTTTTTCTCGTCACCGGCATCCTCTATTTCAGGAAGACGGAAAAGACGTTCGCAGACGTCATTTAAATTATGAGCGATACCGTCATTAAAGTCGAAAATCTCTCGAAGAAATACATTATTCGCCATGAGCAACGAGAGCGCTACACTGCCCTTCGTGATGTTATGACCAGTGGAGTTAAGAATTTCGGCAAAAAACTCCTTTTATCATTCATGCCTAAAGAATCAGGTATTACAGCGTCTAAGGAAGATTTTTGGGCTCTTAAGAATGTATCCTTCGAGATCAAGCAGGGGGAGCGGGTTGGCATAATTGGCCGGAATGGGGCCGGCAAATCAACCCTGTTGAAGATTCTTAGCAGGATAACGGAACCGACTAGGGGCAGAGTAGAGTTGGAAGGTCGGGTGGCGAGCCTTCTGGAAGTGGGGACGGGTTTTCATCCCGAGTTGACGGGCCGTGAGAACATCTTTCTGAACGGCGCGATTCTCGGGATGACGAGGGTGGAGATTAAGAGAAAGTTTGATGAGATCGTTGCCTTTGCCGAGATCGAAAAGTTCCTCGACACACCGGTAAAGCGGTATTCTTCGGGGATGTATGTCCGGCTTGCCTTTGCTGTGGCTGCACATTTAGAGCCGGAGATCCTGATCGTGGATGAGGTGCTGGCAGTGGGCGACGCCCAGTTTCAGAAGAAGTGTTTGGGGAAGATGGAGGAGGTGGGGAAAGAGGGTAGAACAGTGTTATTCGTGAGTCACAATATGTCTGCTGTTTCCGCACTCTGCAATAAGGGCCTAGTCCTCTTGGACGGAATGACCCACTTCATCGGCGATCCATCAGTAGCAATCAGTTCCTACCTTATATCCGGCACGGATTCTTTTTATGAGCTTAGACAAATGCGAAAAGACAATATGCCGATGATTTTAAAGGCCTGGATTGAAAATGAGGCTGGAGAAAAGGTTATACAATTATGCAGTGGTGCGCTATTTTATCTGGTAATCGAAATAGAAAATCCTGATGGGATGCAGTTTGAAATATTTCTGTCGTTCTGGGACAATCTTCGCCGTCCGCTGTGGAACTTTACACATGCCATGCACGGCCTTGACAGTCTTTCCGAAGTTGGTAAGATCAGAAGCCGCATCCTGTTTCAACCTCCAAAGTTAACTATCTCCGAAATGCTGGTAGATATGGCCGTCGGTCAAAAGGGAGGCGGACGCTATTATGATCATATAATCAATGGCATGAAGTGCGCTATTATTGAAAAAAACGAAGATGTTGTTATGGCGCGCTTTCCCGAATGGCCAATTTTTTGTGAAGCTAAGCTGAGCTATGAGGTGATTACTGTATAAGCTAACGATGAAAAAAATCGCCAAGGAACTTCTTCCGCCATTCCTTCATGAAGGCATCAGAAAGGTGATTTACCGGGGCAAACAAAGGCCCAAACCTGCTTGGCATACTATCAAGGGCGGCTTACTGAGAGGCCGACAGTTCTTTGTTGATCCCGAGTGCAGTATGTGGCCACAAGAAATGTTGGAAGGAAAGTATGATAAGTTCATTTTTGATTATCTGTCTAATCTGGACTTGCAGGGAAAGGTCGTGTTCGAGATTGGTGCTCATATTGGTTTTCATGCAATGTGTTTTGCGACTTTGGTCGGAAGTAAAGGCTTTGTCTATGCATTTGAACCTAACCAGTTTAATCGCGCACGGATGTCACTTATCTTAACGAAAAATCCTGACTTATCAAATCGTATTAGGGTATTTGATGTCGCCATATCAAATACAACAGGGCAAGAAATATTTTATTTCAGCAAGAATGTTGACAAGGGTGGCAGCAGCGGCAGTTTCATTGCAAGTGCACATACGTATTATCCCAAAACAGATGAGCATCTCAGCTTATTTGAAAAAGAGACAGTGAAAACGGTCGACCTTGATGATATTGCATCACTTATTGGCTTGGAAATAGTTCCTGACATCATAAAGATTGACGTTGAGGGAGCAGAAAGTAGTGTTTTGCAGGGAGCAGTTAAAATGATTACTTGCCATAGGCCGCTGATATTGATGGAGATACATTCCATCTATAATATGCTTAAGTCGGATGAATTCCTTAGGGCTGCCGGCTATAAAGTTAATTTATTGAGAGAAGAGCCTGACGGCCGCTGTTTTATTGCTGCAGGGCCTCTTGCAGAGGTAACTTCATGATGTCTTCGCTCACCCGTATTCCACGTAATGCATTTAAAGAGGTGCTTTACCGCTTAAAAGGGCGACAGAAGAAATTTGAGGCCATCTACAGGAATAATTGGTTTGGCGGCAATGAATCGGTTTCCGGTCCTGGTTCCAGCCTGGAGCAGACGCATGTCATTAGGGAACAACTGCCAAAGCTCATAAAAGACCTCGGCGTCAAAACCTTTATGGACGCTCCGTGCGGAGATTTTCATTGGATGAGCAAAGTTGCATTGAATATTGATAAATACATCGGTATTGATATTGTCCCCGATCTAATTCGCGCCAATCAGCAAAAATATAGTAGTGAAGACCGCAAATTTCTTGCGCTGGATATTGTGAATGATGAACTGCCCACTGCCGATTTTATTATGTGCAGAGACTGTTTTATTCATCTATCAAATAAAGATATAAAAGCCGCACTCAAGAATATCCACCGTGCTCATATTGTATATCTCTTGACTACAACATTTACTGACTTAACTGTAAACACTGATATTGTAACGGGGCATATACGTCCTATTAATCTGCAGGCGCCACCTTTTAACTTTCCTGAACCGCTTATCGTGATAAATGAGAATTGTACCGAAGGTGATGGCGCATTTTTTGATAAAAGCCTTGCTCTCTGGAGAGTTGCAGACATCACATATCTTAAATGAAAAGCATTCGACGGTTAATGAAATATTTCTACTTCGGCTTCTATGCACTATTTATCAAGAATTTTCCATCCGTGAATTCTCCTAATGCGCTCGGAAGTAAATTAAGAATCTTCTTCTTGCGACCCTTTCTTAAATATGCAGGGCAAAATATTAATATCCAAACTGGAATTACTATGTATCCTTTGTGGAATATCTCTATTGGCAATAATTCAGGTATCGGTGCTGATTCTCTCATTTTTGCTGCCGACAAAGTCGAGATCGGCAACGATGTATTGATCGCGCCGCAACTGGTTATTTATACCGCTAATCACGAGACGCGTCGCGAACTTCCAATGATACAACAGGGCATGAAAAATGCGCCTGTTAGAATCGGAAATGACGTCTGGATTGGTGTCCGCGTAACAATATTACCAGGTGTCACTATAGGTGATGGCGCAGTTATTGCCGCAGGTGCGGTTCTTACAAAAGATGTTGCTCCCTACGCCATTGTTGGTGGTGTTCCAGCCAAGCAAATTGGCGAAAGGCTATAACCTGTAGGTGGCAAGCCAATTTCGTCTTTTCGTCGCAGCTCCTGGCTTTAACGCTGTGGGTGGACTGGAAACGTTCCTGTCTCATACGGTTCACGCCTTATCAGCAAGAGGTTGGGATGTCCACTGTATGGCAACTTCGTATAATGGCGACAATGTTTCTGATTTGCAGCGAATTGCGACCTGCCACGATTTGTCCTCGTTACCGCTTTCACCGAACAAAGTCTTTCAAGCTGCACAACTCATAAATAAGACTGCGCCTCATATCTTATTCATGAATCACTGCCCGCTTGCGCAGTATGCCCTCCCACTGCTGCATCGGTCTATCAAGCCAGTTTCGGTCATACATAGCGATGACAGACGCTTCTATCGAACAGCTGCGATTTTTAGAGAGTACGTTTTCAGGTGGGTGGCACCTACCATAAAGGTAGCGCAGGATAGTCATATGTATGTTGGGGCTAAGAATCGAAGTCGAGTTTCCGTTATACCGCATGGGATTCACCTTGATATGTTTCACAGTGACTCTCGACGCATCAGGCCAACAGGAAAAATCGTATTCGTAGGCTATATAGCAGAAAATAAGGGCGCTGATTTGCTGCCGCAAATCATGCAAGAGATAACAGAAAGTCACATGAAGGCGCATCTTACGATAGTCGGGTATGGACCGTTGCGTGAGAATCTTGAGCGCCAATTCCAGGAATCAGGCATCATAAGAAATGTGACGTTCACCGGCCCGCTATCTCAGCATGGCGTTGCGCAAATTTTGCGCGGTGCAGATGTGTTGCTTCTACCAACCAGAATAGAGGGCTTTGGTCTTTCTATCGCGGAAGCAATGCTTTGCGGGACGGTCCCAGTAGTAACTCGCATTGCGGGTGTCACTGATCAACTTATAAAGGATGGTCGAAATGGTTTCCTGGTGAAACAAGACGATGTTTATGGTTTTGCAGCTGCGATAAGATTCCTTCTTTCCGAGAAGAATCGTTTTCAGGAAGTAGCAGAGTGTGCATCAAGGGAAGGCAAGGAGCGATTTTCACTCAAAAGAATGATTGATGACTATGAACGTCTATTCTCAGAAGAGGATGATAGGCCAAAACATAAACAAGGGAACAAGACCGGATGGTTCCTGGAGCTTTTGCCCGAGGTGTTCCGGCACAGTTCTCAAAGCGATTTGCTGAGGAAAGGAAAATATCTCTTCCGTTGATCGAGCTATTTGTATGACGGAAGCACTCATGAAGCGTCCTAAAAGAGTGCTGTATATTGACAAGAGCACGATCTTTGGCGGAGCTGAAGAATGCCTTCTTGCGTTAATGCAGGATATTGATCGAGGACGCTTCCAGCCGGCGATATGCTTTGATCAGCCTCTGCCTCATCAGGGACCTTTTCAGCAAAACGGCTTCGAAATTTATTTTAGGATTAAAGATAAATCGTGGTGGTCAAAAGATTTTTCGCAGGGACTACCCGTTGGGTTGGGCCATCTGCAGAGATTCATCTATGCCACGAAATTATGGAATATTCTTATACGAATTCGTCCGGCAATCGTCCATCTCAACCTTTACCGGCGGACAGCCTATCTTGATGTGAACTTTGCCCGTCGAGCGGGCGCATTGATAGTTGCTCATGTGCGAAGCCTCGCCAGCCAGGTGCCGTTATCCCCTAAGGTGCTCTCGCAATGTGATGGAATAATCTGCACTTCTGAGATTGTTCGGCGAGAAGTTGCAATGTTCTCATCAGGCGACCATGTGCGCTGCATTTATGATGGCGTCAACTGTGATAAATATCAATACCATGGCGTACGTGAAGAAGCTCGCAACGTTATGAATATCCAACATAACTCATTTGTGCTCGCTTCTATCGCAATGCTGCATCCCCGAAAAGGTCACGACATGGCAATTAGGGCCATGCCAAAAATCGTAAAACACAATCCTGAAAGTATCCTTCTTATTGCCGGTGGTGAAGCAAACGCATCAAGAGGCCTAGAGCAAAAACGCTTGAAAGATCTCGCTCACTCACTAGGTATAGCATCACATGTGCAGTTTCTCGGCCACTGTTCCGACCTGGCCGCACTCTATTCGGCCTCTGATGTCATTTTGGCATTATCGACAGATGGTGAAGCTTTTGGACGTGTGCCCATTGAGGCTGCCTGCGCGCAGAGACCGATCATTGCAACTGCACTGGGTGCAACACCGGAGATAATTGATGCAGATGTCACGGGGGCGCTTATCCCCGCCGCTAATCATGAAGCCGTGGCTGCTGCGGTCATTAAACTGCATGACAATCCTTTAGCCCGAGCAGGCCTGGCTTCCAAAGCATCAGAAAGGGCCAGATTCATGTTTAGTAACCAGAAGCATGCAGAAAATGTGCAGACTTTCTATGACGATCTTATTGGCGCATCTCAACCTTAACCGGTGAAGAATCGCTGACCACCTGCTGAGCGTGGACGTATTTATTGTTTTTTTTCTTAAGCGGTGATGTGATGCAGACTGTACTGATTGCCATTCCTGTTCTGCTCATCGGTGGTACAGAGATGCAGACATTGAATCTTGTGAGGGTTCTTGCCGAGGAGGGCTATGCTGTTACGGTCTGCTGTTTTTATGAATATGATGATGTTATGGTAGCTGCTATGAAGGAAGCGAGGGCAGAATTACTATTGATGAGGTATGACCGGGCAAGGGGCTTATGGCATTTGGCAAAAGGATTATTTCGATTCTTGAGGTCCTTGGCTCCCGACATAGTGCATGTGCAGTACATCGCGCCAGGGTTTGTTCCAGTTATTACTGCTCGATTAGCAGGGGTTAAGACTGTTTTTGCGACCGTGCATCAGCCGGCCAGCCCTTACGGTTTGAAAGCAAAACTCTTGCTTCGCACTGCTGCCAGGATCTGCACTGCATTTTTTTGTAATTCCCTGGCCGTTGAAAAATCCTGGTTTGGGAATGCAGCGCTGTATCAGCCAGGGCAGGCAAAGGACAGACGGCATTACACCATCTACAATGCAGTTGACACTGTAGCTATCGCCAAAGCAGTTGCCGGTGCAGACCAGAATGCTCTACGTTTGCAACTGGGTCTTCGTGATGAACCTGTTGTTGGGATTGTCGGTCGCTTGAGATGGGAGAAAGGCCATTCCTTACTGATCGATGCCTTCAGGGAAGTTCTGGTTAAGTTCCCTGATGCGAAGGTGTTGGTTGTTGGCGAAGGGCCTGACAAGTGGAAACTGAAGGAGCAATCAAGAAACTTAGGAATTGACAAAAGTATTTTCTGGGTAGGGCAGAAGTCGGCTGATGAGGTTTACAAACTTTTTAGCGTCATGAATGTCGTTGCAGTTCCCTCTGTCTTTGAGGGCTTCGGTCTTGTTGCCGCTGAAGCAATGTCAGCAGGCTTACCCGTTGTCGGGACAAATGTAGAGGGTCTGGCTGAAGTATTAGGGAATAACCATTCTGGCTATCTGGTCCCCCCGGGGGACAGCTCGGCAATAGCTGACGCTCTTATCCAATTGCTTTCAGATCCCAAGAAGGCAATAATGATGGGCCAACAGGGCCGGGAAAGGGTCCACGCCCTTTTTTCTTTAGAGCACTTTTTCAACGCTACGATATCGGCATACTCTTTTTTTTCAGGGCAGAACACTTTGGTAATACGCTGATCTTATGCAGCTTAACGTCTTTAAGCTGAAATCACTAATTTACCAGTCAGGCATTATACTTCAGAGATGTTTGTGGCGCGTTTTAGGTGGCCGAAATATTATAGTTTTTGGCGAGAAATTGCGCCTGTGCCCAGAGACAATCTTTCCAAGTTATCTAAGGCTTAGACTGCCGAGAGGTGAACACCGTTCAGAAATTGTCCGCTATGCTGACTATGTACAGTTTCATTCCATAATCAACTTTATCTCCAAAACGGAAAGCCCTGTCGTCGTTGACATCGGTGCCCATCACGGAGCTTATGCAATTGTTCTCGGGAAGTTACTGCAGAAAAAAGGCGGAAAACTTATCGCCGCCGAGCCAAATCCCAAATCTTTTGAAATTCTTAAGAAGAACGTGTCATTGAATAATCTTCAGGACACCGTTGTCTGTGAAAAGGTCGCTGTCAGCGACAAACCTGGAAAGTTTCATATGCTTCTTGCTGATTCACAGAGCAGAATATCTGCAGTACCCCAAAAAGCAGAGGGTACTCTTGTGGAAACATTAACCTTGGAGCAGCTGCTGAGCAAACAGCAGATTAGGGTAATCTCACTTCTTATGATCGACGTTGAAGGGGCCGAACTTCTGGTGCTCAAAGGTATTCCCTGGCATTCGGTAAACATCGGGAAAATATTCTGTGAACTTCATCCCTATGCATGGAAATATTTCAATTATAACGGCATGGACTTGAAACAATTCCTTTCAAAACAAAATTTCCGGTGCGTTGATATGTATCTACAGGAGCATATTGATTTCTCTGGTGATGTTTATATCGGGCCTACTGTTTTTATGACTGCCGAAAAATAAAACAGAGTTGAACATTGAATGCTTGAGTGAGCGCCAATGTTTCTATTGTGGGTCTACTTTTTGCCTGTTTGAAAGAATAAAGACTGCTTTTCAGTCGTCGCATTGAGCGTTGAATGATTTTCCGGCGTGATCGAGGATAATTTACAGTACGCTAATTTGCACCTTCGTGCAGCTCAGCGGCACTAGCAAGCGCTTTGAAGAAGCTTCTATCAGGATAGGAGAGAGCAAGGGGAAATAATAAAAGCAAAAAGGGCAAGCATAGTTAAGGAGGCAGTTCTTTATGGAGGAAATTCGCCTAACCATTCTGAGTGCTTAAAGTGCCTTTAACAGGCAATAAAGATTGAAAGACGCTTTTGTGTCCTTAACATATTAAGATGAAAATGAAAATTACCAGATCCAAAAGATTATCGGCCTATAAGAAGATTCATCCTCTGATTTGGGCTGTTCTTATTTCTACAATCTTATCTTGTTTTGGAGGAAAACTTCTCGGAAAGAGTATTTCGGGCTATGGTTGGCTCGTCCCTCTTTCCATTGCACTAATATCATTCTTGAAAGGGCCAAGAAGTTTCAAATTTCCCTTGCTTGTTTGGCTGCCGTGGATCAGCGTTGTCGTTGTCTATCAGATTGTTGCTGATGCGGAAAATTCATTCCAGCGGAGTATCATGCTGCTTGCACCGCTGGTTATCGGTCTAGCAGCATCAAGGATATACCTTGACGACAATGGCCTTCAGCTCTTTCTCAATCTATGCCGTCTTATGGCTGGCGCGCTCATAGTAATTGTTTTATATAAAACAAATCTGCTCTTATCCGGTACGCTCCCATTTAGGACAGGTCTTGCTCCTGAAGTCATAACCGGCTCTATCCTCTGTGTTATTTTTGCCTCAAGTTATGCGTTGGGGAACAATAAAGATGCTGCATGGTGGGCAGCTATTGCTGTCATCCCTCTTATTGCAGTTACCAGGATGGGCATGACAGCTTCCGCAATGTCGTTACCATTGACGCTCGCTCCGATGAAAGTAGCTAAACGGCTTGCCTTTCTGGCTCTGATTGCCGTGTTCGGGCTTTCCTTTTTTTATACAGAGCGAGTTCAGCAGAAGATGTTTTACTCCGGCGAGGGAAGAATAGAAGAGGTAAAATGGGACAATCCAAACTTTGCTACGTCTGGCCGAAAGCACATATGGGATAGAATTGCAGAGGGCATTGGGGAGTCACCCTGGGTTGGACATGGTGCTAATTCATCGGAGGCTGTGGTGTCCTTTATAACAGATGGCTTAACACATCCTCATAATGACTGGTTGCGGCTTGCGTATGATTATGGATACTTAGGAACCATTGTTTTTGGGATGTCGGTTATATGGCAGAGTATAGATTTATTTAAGAGAGCACGCAGGGCTTTGGGAACTAGCAGAATACTTTTCTACGCAGGTGCATCCTCCATGATCATTTTTGTGCTGTTTATGCTCACAGATAATGTAATACTTTATGCATCTTTTTTCGGTAATTTACAGTTTACAGTAATTGGCCTCGCTTATGGCGCAATTTCGGTACCGAATTTTGGCGGCAGACCTCCAATTAAAGCCAGGAAATTTAAAATTCGCTGGTAGTTAAAGGAAAAACTTGCCAAGAATATGTCCACTCCTGCCGTTTCTGTAGTCATACCACTTTACAACATGAAGCACGAGATATTGCGTGCCCTAAAATCTGCGCTATCGCAGACATTCCAGAATTTAGAAATTATAGTTGTTGATGATGGATCTACTGATGGGGGACCAGATCTAATTACAGAGATTAATGATCCCAGAATCCAAATCGTCCATCAGCAGAGATCGGGGGTTTCGGCTGCAAGAAATGCCGGCATCGCGAAGGCGCGTGCAAATGTCGTTGCATTTTTAGATGCAGACGATGAATGGATGCCGCATTTTCTTGAAACAATAATGAGACTTAAGGAGACTTACCCTCAGTGCAATGTATTTGCCACAAACTATCTCTATTGCTTCAACAATAAAAGATATATATCTACGACGATAGAAGGACTGCCTAATCCTCAGTGGGAGGGGCTTCTGGAAAATTATTTTGATATAGCTGTAAAATCTAGCCCACCCCTGTGGACTTCAGCTGTTACCGTTTCTAAAGATGCAATTACCGCAGTCGGAGGGTTTCCCTCTTTTGCAACAACCGGCGAAGATCTCCTCACATGGGCACGACTGGCAGTTCAATTCAAAGTTGCATATTCCATGCAACCACAAGCAGTATTTCATAAAGGGCATCATGACCCAATTGTTCACGCAAGATTCCCTGATGCAGAAGACTATATTGGACAGCAATTACGCTGTTTATACCAAGTCTGCGAAAGTGGTGGACTAAAGCAATATATAGCGCTATGGCATAAGATGCGGGCGTCTATTTTTCTGCAATTGGGCAAGACAAAAGAGGCGCAAAAGGAAATAGCAAAAATGCAAGAATATGGTAAAGGTGGTATGAGAATTATTGCCTATAAGCTCATTGCAATGTTGCCAGGATATGCAGCTAAGAAATTGTTTAGATTTGTCAGAATAATAGCAGTTAGAGGAGTGTAAATTTATAAAAACGGCCAGAAAACCCCATGGCTTTTAAGCCTGGGGATGAATGGCCGCCCGGAGCGAAGCGGAGGCCATTCTTGCATCGTGTGGCGAGGCCATCGGTCTAGGCCACAGATGCAGAAGCCCTGAAACCCCGGACTTTAGTCCGGGGAGTGGGTTCATTGTGGACTTCCCCTGGTTTCGTAGACACTCCTCAGCCGGTTGTTGAGGCGCGCTCAAACGCCTCGGGACTCACGTCGCCCAGATGGCTGTGACGACGCTTCCGATTATAGAACATCTACGATGTAGTCGAACACTTCGGCCTTCGCTTCCTCGGCCGTGTGGTAGACCTTCCGACGATCCCGCTCCTTCTTCAGCGAGCTGAGGAACGACTCGGCCACCGCGTTGTCCCAGCAGTTGCCGCGGCGGCTCATGCTCGGCTCGAGGTTGTGCTTCTTGAGGAACTTCCAGCAGTCGAAGCTCCCGTACTGCGAGCCCTGGTCCGAGTGGGCGAGGACCGTGCCCTTCAGCTTGCGGCGCCAGACCGCCATCAGCAGCGCGTCCAGCACGATCTCCCGGTGCAGGCTCGTCTTCATCGACCAGCCCACGACCTTACGCGAAGCGTCACTTCCGACGGGATGTCGGCCGCCATGGCTGGCAGAGCCAATAGCAGAAGCAATGCCATAAATCCGAGAATTTTTACTATTGTTCTCATTTCGTTCTCCCTTTGTTTATTGAATCGAGTTCTTTTAGATGTTGCCGACCTTCCCGATTGCTTCAGTCCCATTAAAAGAGAGTACGCTTAGCACCTTGAATAACTGCGGGGAGGAGCCAATGCCCCCGCAGTCCCTTGATCATGTCCTGTCATTATAAAAGAAGTGTTCTTCCTCTACTTTCACATTTGGGTCGCCCTTCCAGCACTCATCAAAGACACGCATCATGTTGCCGCCCAGGATCTTGTGGATGTCCTTTTCCGCATATCCATGGTTCAGGAACTGATCAACCAGCGCCGGCAGGATCCTGGCCGGGTTGGCTGTTGGGCCGTACATCTCGATCGCCTTTTTCGTGGTCCCCGGCTTCATTCCCATGTCCGGGTACGCACTGGCCTTGGACATAACAAGCTCCATAGTCTTGTTCATGTCCGGGATGAAGTCAGACCCGTAGCCTACATTATCAGCTTTGCCGATGAGCTGGCACATATAGTCAAAATGCTTGAACAGGATTTCCGGTCCCACGACAGCGGGGTTGGATGGGTCGATGTAAGCCCCGGTGCCGTACATCGAGCAGACTCCACCAGTTTTGGCGATGGCCTTGATCAGTTCATCGGTCATGTTCCGGAAAGAAGGAAAGACCCCTTTGGCACCCGAATGGGAAAAGATCACTGGCTTGGCGCTGACCTCACAGGCATCCAGGCCTGTTTTGTTGCCGGTATGGTTGACATCGACCACCATGCCGTATTTGTTATAGGCCTGAATCAAGCTGCGCCCGTATTTGGTCAACCCGTCGTCTTTTTCATCGGCAATGCCGCCGCCCACAGCATTTTTATTGTTGTACACCAGCAGGCAGTAGCCGAACCCCATCGCCTTCATCAGGGCCACGTTTTTGACATCGCCCTGGTACTGGTTGGTCCCCTGGTGAATGAGGTAGATGCCAAGTTTCCCTTCCTTCACGGCCTGGCGGATGTCATCGGTCGATCTCACCAGCATGTATTTATCAGGGCTTCTAAAGATCTTATCGTAGTAGAACCTGGCGGCTCCAAACACGGCTTTCGGATCGGCCCCGGCCACGTCTGCCGAGGAGCATATCCCCAGCACATTGAAGCCTGTAGCGATCATCTCGTCCATCACAGGGTCGAACTGGTCGTCGTTCTTCCACTGCAGGGGATACACGGCGGAGTACAGGGTGTCGATAAGGATCGCATCCTTGCAGATCTTCCTGGCACGGTCCGAGGCAGGATAGGTCGCCTTATAGGTGGGGCTCTCCTCAAAGGTCGGCGCGATCAGATTCAGGCCCGAGTCAGCTTTCGCCGGTGCGGCCTCCGCCTTTGCAGTGGGAGACACGAACTTCGCGGCGGCAAGACCTGCGGCGGCAATGCCGCCTGCCTGTAAAAATTCCCGCCGTGTGGTGCCTTTTATAGAGGGCTGGTCCTTATTTTCATCGTAATTACTTTGACTGAGATCCGGGTGTTTCATTTTTCCTCCCTTTTGACTTATTAATATAGTGACCGTAAAAAGCTGAATGCCCTTCACTACTATCAGAGTGACCTTATTCCCCCCTGATCCAGCGATCTATAAAATTAGGAACAATCGGAGTAATGTTGAAGCTCACCATCCACTGCGGGCCAAAGGCGTCCGGCTGTGTAACATAATAATCTACCTGCAGTTCGAATTTAACAGGCAACTTTCCCAAAACGGTCGTCTTGCTTACATAGGCTTCCAAAGGAATGGTCCAGTCGTGTGATTTCCAGTCATAGGTCATTATCGGCTGGGTGCCGACCGTCCATCCCCCACCTGCCGTATGCACCGCAAAAGCCTGAATCGAAGTGGTACTGTAATATCCGCTGTCACCCCAGCCGGCTACATCAAACTGATGACTGGGGAAGATCCCGAGGAGTCCCCATTTGCTCATATGGGCCAACACAGCCTCGGGGCCGAAACGCCATTGCTTGCCTGCCACATCACTGTCCGTTGCTGTGGGAAGTGTTCCCACCAATCCTGCCGCCCAGAGCCAGCCAGATTTATATGTTCTGCCATACGCCAAGTCGAAGCCGATATCGCCCATGGCGGTAACGCCTTTCCAATCGAGACCGCTGCCCCTTACCTCAGGCACAGGCTGGTCGAACACTATGAAATAGCAGGCCGGACAAAAAGAACGTTCTTCTCGTCCCCAGTACTCGCAAGCTTGAAGGGAAATACGGGCTGGAACAGCAGGGTGTAATTATCCTGGTCATCCGCCCCCGGCAGGTCACCCGTGTACCAGCGGTACTGATTCTTGAACGTCAGTTTGGCGATTGAATTATTTGGATTTGTCAGCTCCTTCGCCAACTCATCGGCCGATTTACCGTGATGCTCCTCTTTATAGCCCTTCTGTTCCTCGGCCAGAGCCGGAGTCACAACACAACATAAGATCAACAGCAGTAATGCAGTTATTTTCTTCATCTTCACCCTCCAGTTCTTAAAGTTCTTTTTTTGCTCTGTCATCTTCACTGCACCTTCCTCCTTTTCTTTTGTGATTCGAGCACGTCCAGCAATGACTGTTCGTTAACAGGTTTTTCAAAAAAGGCGACTGCCCCCCGCTGCAAAGCAATGGTCGCTGAATTGCTCTGAGCCTTACCGGTAATCACGATCACTGGCATGCTATAGAGCATGTCACGCATTTTGTCCATGAGAGAAAGCCCATTACATTCAGGCATATGAAGATCGACGATGGCGATTCCGTCCTGTTCGGAAGACACAGAATCGAGGAAAGACTGGGCCGACAAGAAATAGTCCGCCTGAATACCTCTGCTGTTCAGCAGACGCTTGAGTGACTTTCCGAAACTTGGATCGTCATCAACGATATACATGCCTGTATCGAGTTTGGTCATCGGAGTGAACCGTTTGAATTTATACATTTTTTCAGATAATCCGGTGGGTGTCTATTGGACTTTAGGCCAACAAACAAAAAATATTGTTTATCAGAAGAATAAGAGAGTCTTATCAGCTATGGATGGATAAAAACGGAAGTGCAAGAATATCGCCGGGCTCTGGAGGCTGACCCTTGGCAATGGATGCCTCTGTCATTCAGGCTTCTCCGGAATCATTCTTCTTGGTCACTCTGCCGGAGAGATATTGACTTTCTGTGCCAAACGTACAAGCTCTGCAACAGAAAAAACATTAATCTTTTTCATCACGCGGCTGCGGTGGACCTTGACGGTCTTTTCGGTTGTTCCCAGGGCATCGGCGATCTGCTTGTTGAGTTTTCCGGTGATGACCCAGCGCAGGACTTCCTTTTCCCGGGAAGTCAAGGTATCGATCAGGGCCATGATCGCGATCCTCTGCGCCCTTTCTTTGACGTCATCGAGGTCTCGCTTGAGCGCCCTCTCAATGGCGCTGATGAGGTCTGCTGTCTCGAACGGCTTGGGCAGAAAATCGATTGCGCCGTCCTTTATGGCCTGGACGCCCATTGTGATCGTCCCATGGCCGGTCATGAAGATAATAGGAAGAGCATACCCTTTTTCGCGAAGCTCTTTATGGAAATCAATGCCGTTGACATCAGGGAGACGGACATCGAGAAGGAGACACGCGGGATGCCGGATGGAGGCCTGCACCAGAAAGGCATTTGCGGAATCAAAAGACTCCACCTCGAACCCCGAGGCCCGGAGCAGCCGCTCTGTGCTCCTGCGAAAGGAACGGTCGTCCTCAACGATATAGATCTTAGCCCCAGGGTGACTCATGCAGTGCCTACGGAGTCTGCCTTCAGAGTGAAGATGAATGTCGCGCCCCCGTCCGGGTTGTTCTCTGCCCCGATTCTGCCGCCATGCTCCTCAATGATTGATCGGCAGATGCGAAGCCCCATGCCGAGACCCTCCTTCTTCGTCGTATAGAACGATTGGAATACCATATCCCCCGCTTTCTCGTAGAGCCCGGACCCGGTATCGCAGAAGCTCACCACGACCATGTCCGGGCCTTGCATGGTCGTACGGATTGTCAATATCCGCGTTGAGCTGTCCTTCATGGCATCGATGGCATTCGTTAAGAGATTCATAAGGACCTGCTGCAAGCGGACACGGTCCCCCCTGACCTGTGTGAGATCCGGAAATAGGTCCGTGCGAATGAGGATATTTTCTCTGGTGAGCGGATTACTGAAGAGCTCCACGACCTCCTCTATCAGGACATTTATGTTCAATGGCTCAAAAGCCAGGTTATCCTTCTTGATGATCCCGCGGATCTTGCGAACGATCTCGGCCGCCCGGGTCGTGTCCCTGATGATATCATCCATTATCTCCACGACCTCTCCTTCTCCACCCTCCCTACGCTGGGAGCACTGTATTCTTGCAGCAGTGGCATTGTTCAGGATCGCACCCAAGGGCTGGTTGATCTCGTGAGCCAGGTAGGTCGACAGCTCGCTCATGGTCATGACACGGCCCAGGTGCGCCACCTCCAAGCGCAGCTGAATGCCCTCGATTTCAGCCTTTTTGCGGGCAGTGATATCGAATGAAATACCGCGTATAAGATGAGGTGCGCCATTGTCTTTGGTTATGACATAGCCATGGGTTGCGATCCAACGTAACCGCCCGTCTGTAGTGATCATGCGGTATTCCACTTCCAGATCAACGGCGCTGTCCACTGAACGCTGCACAGCCTGCCGAGTCGCCTCACGATCTTCGGGATGCACTGATCGAAGAAACCGGTCGAAGTTGATCGGCTCGAATTCGCCGGCGCCGACGCGTGCGCGTCCTGCCTCGGTGGCCCAGATCTCGTCCTTCGCTATGTCCCATTCCCAGAAGCCGAGGTCAACGGCCTTCGCGGCAAGTTTTATGCGCTCCTGGCTTTCCTGCAACGCACGCGACAGGACGAAGGCACGCAGCAGGTCGCTGCTCAACTCGATTCCCATGATTGACAGGATCGGCAGGAAGAGCAGGCTCATGGTGTAGGGAATGGACAGGAGCCCGGCGGTCACCAGCCTCGTCTGGGTCATCCCCAGCAGGAAGCTGAGCGAGACGGCCACGCCCAACCAGCCGGCCCGGCGGCGGTTGCCCTGGCGCCAGGCGGCGATGACCGCGCCCACCAAGTAAACCAGAAACAGGACCGAGGCCCCACTGACCAGCAAGCTCCAACCCGTCCCAATGCCATCGGGCACCGAAACCGATTCCCCCAAGGCCACGATCTGCCGGGGAGGCTTCATCTCGCGGAACGCCACGTTGGCATGGCCGGGCAGAAAGTTGATCACCAGCGTCAGCGCACGGAGGCCGCAGCTCAGCCAGGCCAGCCAAAGGCTGCCGGCCCCAAGGTAGGCGCGCACGAACCAGATCAGCGCAATGACGCACACCTGCACGGACGTGTGCATCCAGCGCAGCCAAAAGCCGGTATCGGCCGGTGTCTGAGCGTACATCAAGGCCAGCTCGATGACGGCGCTGGCCGCCGCGCCGACCGCACTCAGCGAAAAGAAAAAGTTCGCCCACCGACCTCGGGCCCGCAGCCATACCAGCAAATTCAATCCGGCCATGGCCAGAAAAATGCCGGCACAGATAGACCAGATGATGGTGATCCAACTCATCGCCATTTCCAGGTTGGGGCCAACACGACCTGCCGCCTTATGCCGCTCGATCCCACAAGCCAGAACCTGCCCGCGCCCACCGCCCGCCGACAATCCCCGCGCTTCCATTGAATCCAGGAGACATGTCCAACGAACACCATGAGCAGCGCGAGGCCCACATAGAAAATGACATTCCACGGATTGCGCACCCCCTCAGCAAAGGCGTAGGTCGCCCCACCGAAGGTTGGAACCTGTGTGACGCGGGTCAGCTCGCGAAAAACAAGTTGAGGCGTTGGCAGCAGGTCGAGAGTCAGAGACAAGCCGGTCACAACGATTCCCAGAAGGAGCAGCCACCTCCGACCGGCGTCGAAGTAGACCCGGGCAAAGATCGCGCGCAGCATGGCAATGGCCGACCCGGCAAAATCCTGCACCCGCAGACGCGCCAGGTATTGGGACGGGGCCGAGGCGTGCATCAATCGCCATTCATTGACGGAATAGACCACCATGACGAAGGCGATCAGCGCAACCAGCAAGTTCGTTCGCCGCGAGGCTCCACGCAGTCCGGATTCCAGGTGAACCAGCCCCAGCGTCAGACAGATGCCGGTTACCGTCGGCCATGCAAAATCAATCCAGTTCACTGTTGTTTCCCTCTCCCGTTCATACAACTCCCGCACGCATTGACCGGATGAATGCGGTACAACTCATACGCCTGAGCTATGCCTTATCATTTTTCTGATGAATGACCTTCCGGATCGTCTCGACTGCTGCTGCAACTATCAACCCCGTGAAAATAATCCCGGTTAAGCCGATCAGGACAGAGATCAGACGTCCCGTGAATGTTTTCATGACAACATCCCCATAGCCTATAGTGAGTCCTGTTATAAAAGAGAAGTAGAGTGCATCACCAAAGGGAATCTTTTCGACAAACGCAATGAGCACCGCACCAAACGCAAGCCAGAGAGACATAAACAGGACAATACTACGGATATGCCATATGATCTCGAAGAAAACAGTCGTAAAACGGATAAAAAAGAGCATAATTCCGGTACCCTTGCAAATATTACGGTTAAGCTTATATTAGTCACTTTGCTCTGAAAAAACAAATAGCCGTGCGTGTAATTACGCTGCTTTACCTCGCATCAAGAACATCACTGCACTGGAGCACGGGAAGTTGTGCTTCGGTATGCTATCAGGCAAGCCGCAGACCGAAGAAATGGCATTGCCAGGGGCCGAGGTCAACACACAGGCAGGCATCCCTCATCTCGTCTCCGCTCCTGGTATAATCAGCTCCTCCGTGATTGATAGAGCGTGCGGGCGCCAGGTCGAGGCTGAACTCACAATCAACTCAAATATAGCGTAGAGCGTCATTATGGAGGCGATCAGCGAAAACAGCAGTCGTACTTTTCGCGAGGTACCGCGCAGTCCGGCCTAGACATGAACGAACAGCCTTGCAATACAAGCGAGGGTCGCTATGGGCCATGCGAAGCAATCCGGGTTCATGGCTGTCTTTCGATCAGGGTCAACTTTACCTGCATATGGTAAATTATTTTCTCAGACCTAAAAGGAGCCGCTCGTCCCCGGTTTTGATCACGGATCGTTCCACTCATTCTCTTCGTACAGTTGCGCAAGACAATGCCCGTAAAGTTATCAATATTACTCAACCCCAACAACCACCGATATTTCAATCAGCCTTCTGCAGACCACTACACGTAATCGTCTATAGTTTCGCTTTCAAATACCTTTAGATACGTCAATGAAAGTGTAAATCCGGCCAGGTAAACTGCCTACGACACCTCTCTTGCTGTCACGTCGTACTTCTCTTTCATCGCATCTCCGAGCAGATTGAAACAGATCGCGGACAGGGCGATCATAATGCCGGGGAAGAGGACCATCCAGGGGGCCGAATTGATGAATACCCTGCTGGCGCTGATCATGGAGCCCCAGGTCGCCGTAGGCGGCTGGGCGCCGAGACCGAGAAAACTGAGCCCTGCCTCGGTTAATATATACCCCCCTGCCTTGAGCCCTGCCATGACAAAAGCAAGCGGAACGCACTGGGGAAGCAAATGGATGATAACGATGCGCGCATTGCCGCAGCCGAGGGCCCGGGCCGCTTCGACAAAGGCACTTTCCTTCAGCGACAGTACATGGCCGCGGATCAACCGCGCGAACGAGGCCCATCCCACCGAAGATATTGCAGTCAGTACGGTGTAGATGCCGGTCGGCAATACGATTGAGATGCCGATCGCGAGCAGAAAGGCCGGGAACGAGAGGATCAGGTCTACCAGAGCCATGAGCGCCGTATCGACCCTGCCCCCGGCATAGCCGGAGACGAGGCCGATCGCAAAGCCGATGGTCATGCTAACGAACGCGGCGAGAAGCGAGATGCTGATCGATATCTTGCCGCCGTAGAGGATGCGGCTGAGGATATCCCTGCCCTTGTTGTCCGTGCCGAGGATGTGGCGGGCAGAGGGCGGCTGCCGCAGGCTGTCAAGGTCTATCGCGTCGGGGTCATAGGGAACGAGCAGGGGCGCAGCCCACGAAAGCAGGAAGACAGCAAGGAGCAGGGTCGCTGATATCTTACCGGTCAGTCCCATGCAATCTCACCCGAGGATCAGCATAGTGATAGATGATATCAACTATCAGATTCATCAGGACGAAGACAAGCGTCCCGATAAGCAGGCAGCCCATAATGACTGGGTAGTCACGCTTGATAATGCCCTCCATGGCGTAACGCCCTATACCGTCCCACCCGAATATAGTCTCGGTCAGGACCGCACCGTTCAAGTAACTGCCAAACTCAAGCCCAATTACCGTGATGACTGGTATGAGCGCATTTTTCAGAATATGCACCAGACTGATGGCGGCCTCTGACACGCCCTTTGCCCTCGCCGTTCGGATGAATGGCGTATCGAGCAGATCGATCACGGTCACCCGGGTGACACGCACCAGCGTTGCAATTGCAGGCAGCGAGAGCGTAAGCGCAGGAAGAATGAGATAGGGCAGGCCGCCGGTGCCTGAAGGCGGCAGCAGCCGAAGCCGTAGACTGAAGAAGAGCATGAGCAGGAGACCACTCCAGAAGACCGGAAGGCTGATGCCCGAGACGGACAACAGCGTTATCATGCGATCGGCCGGACGCCCTTTTCTGCGTGCCGAGATGAAACCGAGCAGAACGCCGAGCGGCGCCGCGATCAACATTGAGGCGACGGCAAGACGCAGCGTATTAGGGAACTTCACACGGATGTCGTCCGCCACGTTCCGGTTCGTAAAGAGAGATCTGCCCAATTCTCCCTGCGAAAGAAGCGCCACATACCCGCCGTACTGACGCAGGACCCCCTGGTCAGCACCGATCTCCCTCCTGATTTTTTCTATCACTTCCGGACTGGAACGTTCCCCAACAATATTGAAGACCGGATCACCCGGCAGCGCCCTCGTGAGCATGAACGTAATAAAGGTGATGCCTAAGAGCAGCGGCAGCAGCAGTACAAACCGTCTCAGGATGAACAACATCACAGGGCGACTTCCAAGCCCTTGTCCATGCTGTAGATGGGATAGGACCGAAAATTCCTTACCCACGGCTGCCGGACCGTGATGTCGGCCTTATGCCAAAAGGGCACCCAGGGCGCGTCCTGCACGATGAGTCGTTCGGCATCACCGTAAGCCCTGTCCCGGACGGCACGATCCCTGGTCCTCTGGCCCTGCTCAATAAGTTGATCTACGAGAAAGTTCGTGTACCAGGTCCGGTTACCGCTTGCACCGTGGTTTGCCGAATGAAAGAGCGGGTAGAGGAAGTTTTCCGGGTCAGGATAGTCTACCCACCAGCTTATCCAGAAGATGTCCTCTTCTCCCTTGTTCAGTGCAGCTTTGTAGGAACTCCACTCAAGCTGCTTAATAGCCACGGTCAGTCCTGCAGTCCGGAGGTAGGACTGGATGATCTCCGCGATGTCCGTCACCTCTTGGTCGGCTGTCACATAAAAATTGATGGTTTTGCCCTTAAGGCCCAACCGTCGGATTATCGCGGATGCAGCAGCAGGATCATATGACGGCATTACCGGGGCGGTCCATGCCCTCAGAGGCTCCGGTATCGGTCCCGAGGCGAGCGTTCCCCTGTTTTCGTAGTAGGTTCGCAGGACCTTCTCTCGGTCAATAGCATGAGCAACGGCCAACCGCAGCTCTGCATTATTGAACGGCGGCCTTGAGCAGTTGAAGCCGAGATAGTACGTATTAATGCCGGGCTCGGAGACCAAGAGACTTCTCCATTGCCCGGAGTTGAGAAATCGCCGGTATTCTGATGCCGGGACAGATAGAAGATCGAGGTTTCCGAGTTCGAACTCCGTTACAGCGGTGAGGTCTTCGGGAATGATGCGGTAGACGATACCCGCAACATGCGGTCTGCCTCCGAAATGGTCATTGCTGCGGTCCAGTATGAGTCGGTCATTATGCCTCCAGTCCCTGAGTCTGAAAGGGCCGGTACCTATGGGATCAGACGAAAAATCGGCTTCAGGCTGCTCAACAACCTCCCTCGGCACCACGTAGGCAGCGGTCATGGTGAGCAGATAGAGGAACGGAGAAAAGGGGCGATCGAGTCTGATGCGGAGCGTCATAGGATCGAGGACTTCAAGCCCGGCAACATGGTCCACCGTGCCCTCCATGAAATCACGGGAACCGGCTATCTTTTCGAATACCCACCCATTTGGTGACCTTGCTCCGGGAGCCAGGACTCTCTCGAAGCTATACTTGAAGTCTAATGCCTTAACCTCTCGATTATTATGAAATAATATGCCTTTTTTGAGATGAAACGTATAGGTAGTCCCTCTGCTGTCGACTTCCCACGTTTCAGCGATATCCGGTATGACCTCGTACCCTTCTCCGAGTCTGACCAGTCCGTTAAAGAGCTTGGCAGCTATAGCACCTCCGGTTACATCCACGATCATTGCCGGATCAAGCGATGAAGGATCGTGATTAAGTCTGAAATGAATAAAGCCCTCTACCCTGTCCTTGGAAGAGCAGGATGTGATGAGCGTTAGAAAAAAAATAAATGTGATTGCAATGAAACTTCTTATTTCAGCCCTCGTCGACTGTTCCAACATCTCCGCCTTCATCCTCTATATGACGGAATATATCAAGAACCGAGAGAAAGACAGCCATAATAAGAGGCCCCATAATAAATCCGATCATGCCGAAAAGTTTTATTCCGCCGAGAACGCTGAAAAGGATCAATATCGTGGGCATCTTGGTGCGGGATCCGATGATCAGAGGCCTCAGGATATTATCCACCATACTTATGATCAATACCCCATAGATAAAAAGACCGGCACCCTTCAGCGGGTCGCCGGTGAGAACAAAGAAAGCCGATGCCGGGCCCCAGATAGAGAATGTGCCGACAAGCGGAACAAAAGACATCACTGACATGGCGACGCCCCACATTACGGGTGAATTAATGCCCAGGAAGTAGTATGCAACTCCACCAAGAATTCCCTGAATAATGGCGACAATAGCTCCTCCGTACACGGTAGAAACAATCATATCCTTTATCTGCGTCGCAAGCCTATCCTTCTCTTTTTCGCTAAAAGGCATGAAGCCGCGAGCTTTCGAGAGGAAATTAGGTCCATCCCTGAGCAGAAAGAACACCGTAAAGACCATAAAGAGCAAGTCAGCAAAGAGAGATATGACATTCGTTATCTTCAAATGTTCGATCAATGTTTTTCCCGCCTTCTTAACTCCCTCCATTATGACATCTTCGGAAGGAATGCCTACTCCCCCGATGTAAGGGGCAATGCGCTCAAATACCGGGGATCTCTGCACCGCTTCGAAATATCCTTTTATGGTTTCGAGCCTTTCAGGAGTCATCCTTTCCAGAAAAGCCCGCATTTCGGTTATGAGGAGATTAGAAAGATAGGCTATTGGTCCTATCAGAATGATAAAAATGATTCCGATGGTCACTACAGCAGCAACTTCCCGAATCTTGATATATCGGTAAATAGCAGCATAAACAGGATAGAAGATAATGCTAAAGACCAGGGCCCAGGCAATTGCCGTGAAAAACGGATTCATTATCCTATAGGCAAAAAATCCAAGAAATACTGTCAGGAACAATATCATTATGGAAGAGAATCTATTAACGAACACCGCACGCCCTCAGAAAAGCACGCAAAACCGATCTTGAAAGTATGTCATCACCACGCTCAGGGTGCCACTGTACACCCATCAGAAACGGATAAGATTTCAGATATATTGCCTCAATAATACCGTCACCGGAAAAGGCAAAGGGGACAAGCCCCTTGCCCAGCCGATTGACCGCTTGATGATGGCTACTGTTCACGATACAGGCATCTGTTGCTAGATACGGATTATGCATAATGTCAATTCCATGTGAGCCTTGACTATGGTCATATGTTCCGGACTTCTGCGTCTGTATATTCTGGTACAACGATCCCCGGAAATAAACATTCATCACCTGCATGCCGTAACATATGCCAAGAATCGGTTTTCCCCTTAACATAGCCTCCCTGATCACGAATAGTTCGAAGGAAGTCCTTCTTTCTTCTTCGAGGTTAATCTCATGTTTCTGTTGTTCATTATACCGCATGGGGTTTACATCTTTACCGCCGGGAATAAGAAAACCATCGAAATGGTCTGCTAATGTTTTTTTGTTCGTACCGGGATAGATGAACTCAGCTATGCCCCCGGCATTTCTTACAGCCTGCACGTATAATTCAGGCTTTTTGGGGATATTTTCTCCGGTGCCGGTGGTTACACCGATAAGCGGGGTATACGCCATAGCTAACGAGAAAGCATCCTGCCAGATCGGGAACCAGTAATTTGTCCATCCCTTACGGCAGGTATGCCATTGACGAGGACATAGTAAATTCCTGATGGCCGCTGAAAAGGTGAATTAAAAGTTGCCGTGTCGTTTATGGTCTCAGGATCAAATATTGTTATGTCGGCGAACATGCCGCTCTTCAGCATTCCTCGTTCCTTAATGCCCAATATAGCAGCGGGGAGCATGGTTGCCTTTTGAACGGCCTTAGAAAGCGGCATAAGCTTTTCATCTCTACAGTATCTGCCCATGAACCTCGGAAATGTTCCAAATGTCCTTGGATGCGGCTTACCCAGTCGTGTCGGCCCGTCAAAGCAGCGCGCAGAACTGTCAGAACCGATTGAGCAGTAAGGAAGAGAAAGGAATTTCCTGAGATTGTCTTCACTCATGGAAAAGAATATGGCGCCAACGCGGAGACGCTCCTCAGTCAGAATGCGAAATATCGCCTCCACCTCATCAGTTGCAAGCTCCGAACTGATCTGGGAAATGTTCTTGCCCTCCATCCAGGAATTTTTTTCTGATGCCACTGAACAAATAATGATTTTTTCCCAATATGAGCTGACATCTCCCATAGCAAGGAGCTCCGCTCGCAACCTAGTGCGCATTTCGCTGTCTGAGATCCTCCTTAGCTCCTCTTCACTGCCCCCTTCGAACATCCACAATGGCAGGATCGAGTCGAGATCAGTACTTGAGGCAACGTAGGGATAACGGTCACAGCTGAGTTGCACACCCCTTCGGCGGGCATCGTCAATCACCGCTATTACAGCGTCAGCTTTATGCCAATTCCTGCTGCCCGCTGTTTTGATGTGCGAGATATGCACCTTGACTCCTGCTCGCTCTCCAATTTCGATGACTTCTCCTACCGATTCCAGAAGACATGTCCCCTCACTTCTCATATGACTGGTGTATAGAAGATTATGGCGTTTCAGCACACTGCTGAGTTCAATAAGCTCCTCTGTCTGCGAGTAAATACCGGGTGGATAAATCAAACCTGTCGAGAGACCGAAACAACCGTCCCTTACCGCTTCTGCGAGAAGACTCTTCATCTCCTCAAGGTCCTTGACCGAAGGATCTCTTTGTTCGTAACCAACGATAGATCCCCGTATATTTCCATGACCTGCGAGCATGGCAACATTAAGTGCAATACCCCTTTTTGCTATAAGCGTCCGATACTGTCGAACGGTATTCCAGCGCTCAGAAATACCAAGTTCTTTGAGGTCCTCTTCACGGCGTTCGAGGGCTTTTCCAAAGAGCGGGGCAGCAGACATCCCGCAATTCCCGTTAATTTCCGTGGTCACTCCCTGAAGGAGTTTACCTTCAGCCCGGGGGTCTGCAAGAAGGGTAAAGTCGGAATGTGCATGCGCGTCGATGAACCCAGGAGCAACAGCAAGCCCCTTCGCCGAAATGAGCAAGCCAGCATCGGTCTCTGAGAATGATCCCAGTGCAACTATCCGTTCTCCGGAAATCGCAACATCAGCGCGAAAAGGTTCATTACCCGAACCATCCATAACGAGACCGGCTTTTATAAGGATATCAAAGCTTTTTTTCATCGATCTCGCTCTGCTTAAAGAAAACTTCAGGGGAACGAATAGTGTCAACGAATAGCGGGAGGAGGAACATTGCCAGCAGCCTTGTCTTATTCCATATGGTTCCGTTATTAACTTCCGATAGCTTCAAACGATACTGAGCAGTTATCGTATCTTGCAGAAGTGGAAAGCATTGCAGTGTAAGAGCCATGATATGAAAAAAATCCTTCACCGGAATGCCCACCCTTTCAAAAGGTGCAAAAAGCCTCGCCATGGCATTGATAATGGAAGCATGGGATGTAGTTGCCATCAGGAACTTTACACCGCCAATCATAAGAAGTATTCTCGCGGACCTCATGCAGGCCAGAAAAAGTCCTTCATAGGTGATCAGAACTGGTCCAGCGATATAAAGTATTCTGCCATGCTGGTTAACGGCATTGCTGATGAAGGTAAAAAAAAGGAATATGCTGATAGGTATCCATCCAGCCTTCAAAATGAGCAAAGGAAACCTCGACAGACAAAAGATCAGCAAGATAAACAGGACTATGAAATAGATTGGATGCGGGAAAAAAAAGAGTGAGAGAACGAAAAAAAGATACGAGAGTATCCGTAGTTCAGGGGGCAATGTTCCTGCCGTTTTTTGCAACTATCTGTTCCTCAGGAAGTGCAGACACATACTTGCTAACGCCGGAAGCAATAGATTGGGCCAATTCAACCCTATAACTGTCCTGTGCGAGAAGTTTTTCTTCCAATGGATTGCTGATGAATGAGACTTCCACAAGCACAGAAGGCATTTGAGCGCCGAAAAGAACGTAAAAAAGCGCCTGTTTCACGCCGAGATCAACAATGTGACTATAGCTCTTATTTAGGCCATTAACCATGTTCTTTTGCACCAAGTTAGCGAGCTTCACGGATTCATCACGTTTCGTATCACGCCGCAGATCGCTAAGCATAATATCAAGGACATCTCTACCTTCGTTCATTTTTTTCATCTTCTTTAGGGATATCGCATTTTCGCGCGCGGCAACCTTCATCGCTTCCTCGTCATTTGTCCAGTTCAGGAGGTAGGTCTCAACGCCCTTCGTTTCTCTTCGCGGACTTGCATTCGCATGAATGGATATAAAGAGATCCGCGCCCTTGCTATTCGCTATGGCAGTTCTCTGCTCAAGGGGGATAAAAATATCCGTTTCACGAGTGAGAAATACTTCAAGGCTACGATCCTGCGCAAGAATCTTTTTCAATTTCAATGCTATATCAAGCACAACGTCTTTCTCATACAGATTCTTAGGGCCAATTGCTCCAGGATCATGCCCTCCATGTCCGGGATCAAGCACGATCTTTTTTTTCCATGAGGATGTCTGTATCTTACCGTAAATGTCTATTACAAGCCTGCAGGGATCTTCCATCGTAATAACCTTATAACTTTGCATCTTATCAAGGTCAAGAACGACGCGAACAATATTCTCAGCAAACTGACCTGCTCTGACATTCTTGAGCATGCCATTTCCGACAGCAATGTTTTTTTGAAGGTCATGCTTCAGGATGCTGCCCTTTAGGTCAAAATAGAGCCTGTCGGGGCGAGAGAGACGATGATGATCATACTCAGCACGGCCCGAGAGATTGATGACAACGCGGGTATAGTCAGGATATGACCAATAGCGGATATCAGAGACTTCATTCTTTTCCGCGGATTCAACAGGACAGGAAGTCGAGAAGATGCCAATGGCAATAAAAATAAGAACCCATATTGCTGAAAATATTATTGTACCCTTAATATCTCGTCGACTCTTCATTCCTTCAATTTTAAATTGCCTGAACAGCTTTGATTTCCGGAATCTCCTTCTTTATGCTTGATTCAACAAGGTTTTTCATGGTGAGCTTTGACATGGGGCAGGTCCCACATGCCCCCATAAGCTTTACGTACACAATTCCGTCCTTTACATCAATAAGCTCTATATCCCCTCCCTCAGATTTCAAGCTTATTCTAATTCTATCAAGTACTTTTTCGACTTTTTCACGCAGCATTTTCACTCCTTACACGTTCAATATTAGTAAAGCCAACAAAAATATTCAAGTATTTTCTTAGGGTTAGCCGCTTTTCCTTTTATATCTATAAGATTATTTACCTTTCTACGAACAAGAGGGAATTAAGAAGTTATATGTTGAATCGGCTATAATTTACCCCTATTTCTGTTCCTTCAATCTTGAAGAATTTATCTTCTGCAATTAATTCCCTCAGCTTATTATTGTCGATTCGGTTGAAGAAGAGCGGCCGTATCATGTTCTCATCAGTCACGCTTCCCATAAGAAAGCAGAATAGGGACGGGTCAGCTTTAATGATGCGAGTAATTGGCAGATTTCTGTAAAGACGAATATGGGTATTTATGTTTACTCTCTCTGGACTCAGACGACGAAAAAAGTCGAGACACCATGTCAGAAGTTCCTCATCCTCGTAAGGAAAACCAGTAAGAAGATCTACGACCACTGTGATGTCATTGTTTTTGGCATTGAAGATGATTTTTTCTGTGTCACTCCAATAGAGCGGGCACTTCTTAAATGAGTCAATGGTAAGGGTTATGAGATATACGCCAGTTTCTCTCATGAGCCTGAAAAGTTTCTGACTAAAATTCCCCGGCTTCATGTAAGCAACCCACCTGATTGTCATTGCCGATTTCTTCAGCGCCTCACAAAAAGTCAGTGCTTGGTCCAGATCTTCATTGAACTCTGCATCACAAAGATGAAAGTGGTCAAAGCCCTGTTCTACGAATCCCCTGATTTCCTGTACGACATGCATCGGATTTTTGAATGCAACAGGCGAGTTAGCTTCAATACAGTAAACACACGAAGAACTGCATCCCTTATGGGTCTCAAACCCCGCTATGCCACCTTCTTGATAATACCGACTATAGTCTATGCCGGCTGTGCATCTCGGAGACGGGGCATAGGGCTGGTAATTTCCCCTGATAATGCGATCAGTTTCCTGCCCCCTCTGCAATTTCACCAGAACATCATTAATTACATTCTCTGCAGGGCCTGAAATTCCATAGTCTGCCCCGAGATAGTCCAGAAGAGCGCTGGCTTCAACCATCAACGCCGCCCCCCCTATAATCACCGGAATTCCATATCTCTTTTTGAGATGCAGCACTATCTGCCTGATACTGTCCAGATAGAATTCATTGTTCGGAAAAAGAACACTATCAATGTTCCTGATCGAAATACCGGCAATTTCAGGCCTGAATTCACTCATTGCCTTATCAATGTCTGCATATAGGTCCAGAGAAAAACAGAGATCGAGCATGCGAATCGCATGTCCGGATTGTTCGAGACTTGCAGCGATAAATTCAAGACCAATCGGAGGCGCAGGGGGAGTACGGACCTGGTTAGGATTAATGAGTAAAACTTTCATGCTAAGCCATTACCCAAGAAAATCTAACTTCGCGGTACATCAGGAAAATCAGTCGGCATCTTGAAACCGAAGCAGCACGCCCTTTTTTCGGGAGCCATACCTGAAGACGGTTACCCCCTTGCATCCTTTTTCATACGCATATCGAAAGGCATCTGCAACGTCATCTTTTTTTGCACTGCGAGGCATATTGATCGTCTTTGAAACGGCATTATCCGTATACTTCTGAAATGCTGCCTGCATCTCGATGTGATCCTTATAGGGAATTTCGAGTGCAGTTCTATAGATGCGGCGAATACGGGGGGGAACTTCCCTGAGACCTCGAAGTGTTCCCGACTTCTCTATATGGTTTCTCAATTCTTCGGTGTAGAATCCCCCTGCTCTGGCAATGTCGAAAAATCCGACATTAATCTCCGAAAATTCAGTGCCCATCACCATTCGTTTATGCGCCAGAGAAAATAGCGGCTCAATGCCGCTCGAACATCCGGCAATCATCGAAAGCGTACCCGTTGGCGCAATCGTCGTTGTCGTCGCATTTCTGACGCGCGGCATCCCAACAACATCATAGACAGACCCGCTGAAATTAGGAAATACACCTCGCTCCCGGGCAAGTGCTTCAGAACATTGTTTTGCCCTGTCGCCAAAGAACTGCATGAACCGTTCTGCAAGAAGGAACGAGCGACGGCTGTTATACGGTAGTTCCAGAGCAATAAGCACGTCAGCCCACCCCATAATACCGAGTCCGATTTTTCGATTTCCCTTGTGCATGCGCTCAATTTCAGGTAAGGGAAAGGAAGTGGCATCAATCGCGTCGTCAAGAAAACGAACAGCAATCGGGATATCCCTTGAAAGCGCATCGTAATCAATACTGGCCCCATTTGTTGCTTTTATTACATATTTGCCGAGATTGATCGAACCCAAGACGCAGGCTTCATATGGCAAAAGCGGCTGCTCTCCGCAGGGGTTTGTGGACTCAATATCGCCGATGTGAGGCGTAGGATTGGAGCGGTTCACCACATCTATGAAGATGATGCCGGGGTCGCCCGTCTCCCAAGCGCTCTCGACCAATTCGTCAAAAACATTCTTAGCCTTAACTCTAAACGTGACACGTTTTGTTCTAGGATTAATCAGCTCGTATTCCGCATCATGATACAGGGCCTGCATGAAGGCATCGGTGACTGCCACAGAAATATTGAAGTTCTCGAGCGCTCCCGTGTCCCTCTTTACCCTGATAAAGTCGATAATATCAGGGTGGTCGATCCTCAGGATTCCCATATTTGCACCCCGGCGTGCACCGCCCTGTTTAATCACTTCCGTAGCGGTATTAAACACCTTCATGAAGGATACGGGACCGCTGGCACTGCCTCCCGTTGAATGCACGATGTCCGCACGGGGCCTTAGGCGCGAAAAAGAAAAGCCCGTTCCGCCACCGCTCTGGAGTATCAGCGCAGCGCTTTTAAGGGAATCAAAAATACTCCTCATGGAGTCATCGACCGGAAGGACAAAACAGGCAGAAAGCTGCGCTATAGGTTTTCCTGCGTTCATGAGTGTCGGCGAATTGGGAAGGAACCGGAGATCCTCCATCAATGCATAAAATCTTTCTTCCCACGCCGAAGCACTGCTGCCGTAATGCTCTTCGGCTGCAGCTACAAAAGATGCAACTCTTCTAAAGAGTCCTTCCGGCGCCTCTTTCGTCTGACCTGCTCCATTTTTGAGCAGATAACGTCTGCTCAGAACGGCAAGCGCATTGTGGCTGAGCTCCATCCAGGTCGTCTATCTCTTGATGCGCTTTTTTCCCAACGCTTTTTTAGCTGTCCGGAGAGATGCTTTTCCTGATGCTGTTCTCGGAGATCTTTTCTTAGCAACTTTTTTTGTTGCTATACTCTTTTCTCCCATCTTTCTTGCAGGTTTGTTCTTACGCAGGGTCAAAGGAGTACCGCAACAGTAAATCGGACTCAGATTGCTTATGCCTTCACTGTTCACCGTTACTTCCGTGCCGCAGACATCACAGTCATAGACTACCGTTTTCTTCGCTGGCATACAGTCCTCCATAAACATAACGTTTCTTTTCATCTTAATAAAGTCGTCGGCAAAGGGCAAGAAAAATACTAAGTGCTCTTACTACGAAGTATTGTAGATTCTTGTGTGCTATGAAAATAATTTCTCCTGATGATCCAGGGGCATGAAGCGATAAACTACAATAATTGGAATATCTCTCGATCTCATGTCATGTTCAAGTTTCTGAGCCTATGACGCCGCTCGCTTTTTTCGCATCAGCGCCTTTGTGTGCCGCAATCCTGAATAAAAATGTAATTATTGGAGCATGGTGACCGATGCATTGACCCATAAGCCTTTCATCCATGCATTATACTTCTCTTCCCTTTTCTGTTCATACACCCGTTCTCGAATCTGTTCTTTTACGGTTTCAAAGGGCATATAGCGAGGTTCAGTAATTTTGATGACTTTAAGAATGTACGCTCCATCCTTCGTCCAGACGGGTTCACTAACTTCTCCTTCTTTTAGGGTAAATACTTCTTCATCAAGTACCGGTATCAACATGCCTCGTTCAAATTCTCCCAGTACTGCGTCTCTTTTCTTCAGCGACTCATCCGTATACTTCATGGCCAGCATCTCAAAAGATGCCCCCTTTTTGATATCAGCAGAAAGCCTGAGCACCTTTATCTTGAGATCCGTAATCTCTGTCAAGGAAGCATGGTCATGGAGGTTCAGGTAGATTGCCTTTACGAGTACTTTCTGGGGACTTTCCTGGAACAATTGCAGATTCCTCTCATAGAACTGTTGCACGTCTGCGGGATCAACGATCAGCTTGGCATTGACTTCCTTATCGATAATTTTCGAAGCTACAATGTGATTTCTTATGAGTTGACGGTAATCGGTCAGGGTTATACCCTCATCGGAAAGTTTTTTATCCAAATCCTGAGGTAACAGCCCCCTTTGCTTCAATGCGTCATTCATACTCCATAAAATCTCCTCTTCCGTTGCATCGATACCGGCTCTCACTGCCTCAAGAAGAACAAGTTTTTCTTCTATCAAGAGCTTCAGATAATATTCATTAACATTATCAGAAGCGACGGTCCCCGTTATCTGGAATACGAACTTCTTATAATCCGAAAGCGTCACGGGATTGTTGTTTACCGTTGCCAGCATTCTGTCTACGGTAAGTCCAAGGCAGATACCTCTCATCGTAAAGTACAGAAAAGCTATTGTCAGCAATTTCTGAAGAAGCGGCGAAGTATGCCTTACACACCTCATAATGAAGAATGATTTCGAAACGTGTCAATAAGCATATCGTATGTCCGGATCACATGCTCCGGAATGACCCTTGCCTCACCAATCACGGTGATAAAACTTGCATCTCCGGCCCAGCGCGGAACAATATGCAGGTGCAGATGTTCTCCCAGCCCAGCCCCCGCGACCTTACCGAAGTTTATCCCGACGTTGAACCCTTCGGGTGCCAAAGCAGATCTCAGACAATTAAGGGAAAGACGGGTAGTTTTGATGAAGTCCAGCAAAACTTCATCAGACAGTTTGATCATGTCAGGTACATGCTCATTCGGCAACACCATGAGATGACCATTGTTATAGGGAAATGGGTTCATAATGACAAAGGAATATGAACTTCTGTGCAAGAGCAGATTTTCCCGGTCTTTGTTGTCACGAAGTTTTTCACAGAACACACAGGCTGCAGTTTGCCTTGATGGTGATTTGATATATTCCATACGCCACGGTGCCCAAAGTATATCCATCTCAGACTCCGGAACAATGCAGCATCATGAATGAGTTCGCCTTGCTGTTAGGGAGGATATTTTCGCCATGACCTTTTGAGCATCGGCCCAAGTCAGGATTTTGTCCTTGGGATTCCTGAGCAGGTATGCAGGATGGAAGGTCGGCATGATTGGTATTCCTTTATAATCAAAGAAATGACCCCTAGCTGATGTAATGCGGAGGTTCGGCATCTCCAAAAGCACCTGCGCCGCTACTCGTCCCAATGCCATGATGATCTGTGGTCGAATAATCCGTATTTGTTTTTCGATGAATTCCCGGCACGCAGAGATCTCATCATCTTCGGGGTCGCGATTCAGGGGAGGCCTGCATTTGAGTATATTTGCGATATAGACATCTTCCCTTCTCATGCCCATTTTTACGATGAGTCGTGTCAGAAGCATTCCTGCGTCTCCGACGAAGGGCAATCCCTGAAGGTCTTCTTCCTTGCCGGGGGCTTCACCAATGAACATCAATCGGGCACTGGCACTACCTGCGCCGAAGACAAGGTTAGTTCGATATTGCGCAAGTTTGCATCTTTGGCAATCACCAATATATTCTTTCAGATCTTCAAGAAGTGATTTCCTGCCGACACCATGAGTTCCCGCTTCGACATCCTGCTTGATATTTCTTATGGCAGCAAGTGAAATCGGCAGAGCTTCAAATCCCAGTGCCTGATAATAGGTAAGAAGGTCCTGAATATCTCCCCTCTGAAGACGCATGCCGGTTATCGCTCCCCCCATTTGAGTTTCGTTCGGAGAACATCAAAATACCCCCTATCTCCATGCACGAGAAGTTTTGCCTTATGTTCAGCCTTGCAGATCTCGATCACATCATCCGGCTTGAGAGAGCATCCCGTCTGACCGTCCAGCGTAAGAAAGACGTCTTCACTGATCGACTTTAAGCGAACCTCGATTGACATCTCGTCAGGCAGTACAATCGGCCGATTAGTAAGCGTATGAGAACAAATCGGCGTCAGAACAATGCACTCGAGGGTCGGATACAAAATCGGACCACCGGCGGAAAGCGAGTAAGCAGTTGATCCGGTTGGCGTTGATATAATCAAACCATCAGCTTTGAATGTCGTGACATAGGTCTTGTCTATTGACGTCTCCAGGTCGATAATGCGTGCCAGAGCACCCTTCGTAATCACAGCGTCGTTCAGTACAAGATAGTCGGCAATTATTTTGCCATCGCGACCTATCTTTGCCTTGAGCATTAAACGTTCTTCAACCGTGCATCTCTCCGAGAGCATCTTCTCGACGGCACTATAGATATTTTCCTTGCTAACCTCGGTAAGAAATCCAAGACTCCCCAGGTTTATACCCATTACCGGTATCCCCATGCCCGCCACAAGACGGTTTACACTGAGCATGGTTCCATCGCCACCGAGAACGAGAACAGCCTCCACACGTGAAGGGATTTCTCTTCGATCATAACCTCTAATGCCCAGAAGGGAGGCAGTTTCGATGTCTACAAAGACCTGACAACCTTTCTGCTGCATCCACGGGAGCAAGTGGCGAAGGATATCTCGCGGCTCATCCCGGTTGAGCTTACAGATTATGCCAATGTTCTTCATCAATCCCTTCTATGGTTATAAGGCGTTCATTTTCGCTGCGATGTTCAATGCGTATCACTACGCCGCCTTCAGCAAGCTCGTTTCCTGCGTGCTCCGGCCACTCAATTACCGCTATGGCATCGTTACTGAGGGCATCCCAGATGCCCGTACTCTCGAGGTCGCTTCGGCCTTCTATCCGATAGAGATCAATATGCAGGAGTCGCGGTGTACTATCGTATTCCGTAATAATGGTATAGCTCGGACTTACCACATATTCTACCGGGATACTTAGGGCACGGGCAATCCCCTTCACGAGGGTTGTCTTTCCTGCCCCGAGGTCACCGTACATCTTAACAATCATGCCTGCCGTAAGCATTCTCCCAACCAAGAAACCGATATGTTCGGTTTCATCCGGGCTTCTGCTGAGCAGCGTTACCAAACATCCCTCTAATGATGTCTATCTTGCCGATAATTCCTACGATACGGTCAGCATCAAGCACGGGTATAAGGTGAATGCCCTTTTCGGACATAAGAGACGATACATCCTGTAACGTGGCATCAGGACCGACCGTAACAACGTTGCGTGAGCAAATCTCTGAAACCGTGGCGGCGGATATCCTTCGTATCTCTTCTTCCACGCGCTCCGATCTGCCGAGCGGGACAAAGGCATCGAATATCCGCACGACCGTAGGTATGTGGAGCCTGCTATTTTTCCGTACCAGATCGTTCTCTGTGACTATACCGACAATCTTTTTTTGGTCGTTAAGTACGGGAGCACCGCTTATTCTTTTTTCGATAAAAACCCGGCCTAACGCTTCGACGGTCATATCCTCCGGAACCGTTGTGACATCCTTTGTCATGATATCCCTAGCTCTTATCATGGTCACCCTCTATTTTTTCAATGATTCTAACATGTTAGGAATGTTTTGTGAAGGTAATTCTTGCCGGCACGCCGTGCCGTTCACGCCATGCCGATAAAGGCAGCCTGCCTGCCCGTTGAACCCTTTGCATACCGGTAAGAAAAATATTTGTCAGGCTTACAGTATGTACACTCATCAGACATCCAAATGTGGGATGCAGGGATGCCAGCACTCAGCGCCTGCGCACGGTTGGCCAAGGCAAGGTCGATGCAGTGCTTACCGCCCCTCATCAGGCATAAAGACCGGTCACCGCTGGCATGGGCCACAGCTTCGGATACTTCAGGTCCCACCGTATAGCAGCAGCCTCGTATTGAAGGACCAATAGCCATCATGATATCTTGCGGTTGACATATGAACCTTCTTTTCATCACGTCGATGGTATTCTTCAGGATGGACAAGGCAGTTCCGCGCCACCCTGCATGGATGACGCCGGCAACATTCTTTTGTCGATCATGGAGAAGCAGGGGAACGCAGTCCGCGACCTGTACCCCAATGAGAATGCCCTTTCTGTTCGTCACAACTGCATCTGCAATCTTCGGCTCCATGGCAGTGTCGAGAATGAGCACCTTGTCCGTATGCTTCTGTAAGGGCATATAGATCAGTTTTTTGTCGATACCACTGAACTTCGCAATCTCGTCGACATTGCAACCAAGACTCTTATGGGAAAAAAATGCGGTAACACCATATTGGAGGTTATCCGGTACGATCACCCTATGCATGGTGAGCAAGGAGCAGGAATGCATCACCAATAGCTCCAATGATGTCGGAAGCAATGAGCGAATGCATTCCTCTTGTTCTTGTCGCAATATCTCCTGCAAGCCCATGAAGATAAACAGCTGCAGAGGATGCTTCAAGCGGATTTATGCCGAGGCCAAGCAGGCCAGCAATCATACCTGTCAGGACATCGCCAGCTCCTGCAGTAGCCATTCCCGGATTACCCGTGGTATTGACCAGTATCCTACCTTCAGGGTCGGCAATTATGGTAGGCACTCCCTTCAGCACCAGAGTAACCCCAGTCTCTCTGGTATACGTACGCGCAATTCCAATCCTGTCCGCCTCAACCCGTTTTCTGATATCATTTTCATCACGTTCTCTCGAAGCTTTTCCGCCAGCAGGACCCAACAGTCTTGCCATCTCGCCTGTATGCGGCGTCAGAACCACGGGAGCCTTCACCTTCCTGAAGATTTCTTTTCTTCCCCCTATTACATTGAGCGCATCGGCATCCAGGACCATCGGCACCGTCGAGGTCTCGAGAAGGCTTACCACGAGATTAAAGGTATCGTCACACACTGTTATTCCCGGTCCGATGGCAAGGACATCTGCTTTATGGGTAAGGAAATCCTTTACCCTTTCCGTCGCCTTCGCAGAAAGGGTACCCTTACCGGTGTCAGGGAGCGGCAATATCATTTCCTCTTTGGCCCTTGCTTGAAATATTTCGGCAAGTGTCTCAGGCACGCCGATGGTGACCAAACCAGCTCCAGACCGAAGACATGCTTCTGCTGCCATGACTGCTGCACCGGTCTTTCCTTTTGAACTGGCTACAATCAGAATGTGACCATAATCACCCTTATGGGAATACCTCGGCCGATCAGGTATAAGCATAGAAATCGCATCCTGTTCGAGGGTTTCAGTCGTAAGCCGTTCGTTATTGAGCAGAACTTCCGGGAATCCGATATCCTCGATAAAAAGACTGCCGGTATAATCCGCGCCGGGGAAGAGCATGTGACCGATCTTCGGGAGACCGAACGTGACGGTAATATCTGCACGAACAGCTTCGCCCATTAACTGTCCGGTATCTGATGATATGCCCGACGGCACGTCAACCGAAATAACCTTTGCCGAAGATTCATTCAGGAATCTGATCACATCCGTCATAGGAGACGTTACGGCTTTATTAATGCCGGTTCCAAGTAAGGCATCAATGACTATAGCACCATGAAGATCGCGATCACTCACTTCTTTTCTGAATTCAACAGAAACTCCGGTCTGCTTTGCCATCCGGTATTGTGTCAAACATTCAGGACTGAGTTTGTCTTCCCTGAGCATCAGGAGAACCTTGACGTTCCAGCCCCAGTTGTGAAGATTGCGGGCAGCGGCAATGCCGTCGCCGCCATTGTTTCCGCCACCGGCGAGAACAATGATCTTTTTCTTTTCGAAGAGTTCCCGAACCTTCTGCGCGACAGATAGACCAGCCCGTTCCATCAAGACGTGGCCGGGAATAGCATATTTTTCCATGGCAAGACGGTCAATATCCCTCATTTCTGCAGCTGTCGTGATTTTCATGGTCGCTCCTCAATGACGACACAGGCAATGCCGTACTCCTTCTCATGGCTCAAGCTGAGATAAATATTGCCGTCAGGCAGATTCTCCATGCTTTCTTTTGTCTTGCCTTTCAGGGTAAGCAGAGGGCTGCCATCGGCGCGATGCACGATCTCGATATCAGTTAAGGGTATAGTCTGCCCCATGGGGAATGCCTTGATAAAGGCCTCTTTTGCAGCAAAACGGACTGCCAACGATAAAAATGGATCAGCTTTTGCATAAGCATAGGATATTTCATCTGCAGTATAAACCCGTTCCAGGAAACGTTCACCCCAACGCCCGACTGCGGAGCGTATCCTTGCGACCCGAATAATGTCTATGCCGATGCCACGAATCATGCCGTTGCCTAAGATCTTCGCACAAGCGCTTTCATCTCACGAACCGCCCGTTCCATGCCGATCAGCACGGCGCGGGAGACGATGCTATGCCCTATATACAACCCCCGTATACTGTCCGTCTCTGCAAAACGAGAAACATTGTGATAATTTAGACCGTGTCCCACATTTGCACCGAGCCCAAGGGCGACTGCTCGGTTGACTGTTTTCATGACCTTAACCAACTCCCGTTCTTGCATATCTCCTTTGGCATTTGCGTAACAACCGGTGTGGACTTCTATCATGTCTGCGCCGATTTCTTTTGAAATATCAACGTCATCCAAAGAGGGATTAATGAATAGACTGGTCTTGATTCCCTTTGCCTTCAGCACCCGTATTGCCTTCTGGAGTCTATTTCGAGAAGAATTCAGGTTGAGGCCGCCTTCTGTAGTTAATTCCAGCCGTTTCTCCGGGACAAGCGTCACCAGGTCTGGCAACGAACGCGATGCTATTCTGATCATTTCCTCGGTCGCCCCCATTTCCAGGTTAAGCTCAACCGGGACAACGTTTCTGAGCACGTCGAGGTCCCGGTCGTTGATATGTCTTCTATCCTCCCGGAGGTGGATAGTAATACCATCGGCGCCGCCGAGTATTGCCAGCGTTGCAGCCATGACCGGATCAGGGTCACTTCCGAGGCGCGCCTGTCTCACCGTTGCAACATGGTCCACATTTACACAAAGCAGCATACAATAAGGAGTGCTCCTCGATCAGGGAACTACTGTCACATCTCTGACAGCGCTAGCCAACACGAAAACCTTGTTATTATTCGATCCTTCATCGGCAGGTAGCAGGTAGAATCCCTTCAGTTTCTTCGTCTGAACGGAAAGAAAGAACCCTTTTTCCCATGGTACCTTGCCCTCAATAAAACCAACCATATCCTCTCCGTCAATGAACTTGACAAATGTTCTGCGGCCTCTTGGCTTTCGTATACCATAGGATTTCTTTTCACTATAGTGACGGTCTCCCTCAAAAGTCTTCACGAAAAAAATTGCCTTCAGCTGGTCAGCCATAACCGTCGTTTTCGTCGTTGCCCCCAGGGCTTGCACCGTTATCTCCGCGGCATCCTCAGAAAATGCATCTAAATAGCCTTTCAGAATCGTCCCATCGAGAAAGCGCAGAACAGCTTTTTCGCCTTCCTTCATCGCAACTCCTTATGAGAGATTAATTACAATTTTTGATGCTGCTCGTTTCTGTTCCAGCCATTTCAAATAGGCTTCAGTACGCTTCTGCTGAAGGAGCATTCTCCTGATCATCTCCTTCACTTCATCATATTTTGCAATCCCCTCGGGTTCACGTTCTTTTACCCGAACAAGATAAAAGCTCTTCTGACCCTTATAAGGTCCACCATACTTGCCTTCCTTAAGTCCCTTGATTGCTGCAGCCATGGAAGGGGAAAAGAATTCCGGTGATACCCATCCGTAGTCTGTTACGTTCGCCTTATTATCCTTCCCCAGCTGGTCTGCGTAGCGGTCAAAGTCTGCGGTCGTTCTTTTCAGTTCCTCTGCAGCAGATTGGGCAGCTTCCTCAGTCTGAAACTCGACAATCTTCATATTGACCCGAAAAGGTTTAAGAAACGGTTTAGGGCTATTCTTGTAATGATCCAGAATCTCCGCCTCAGTAACATCACTATCCTTTGCAAATGTATCGACGAAACGCCCCAGCACAATCTTTTCCTTCATGCGCTTTCGGAATGCGTCAAGCGTCAGCCCCTTTTCCTTAAGAGATTTCTGAAATGTTTCATCACCAAAACGCTTTTTTATCGCATCAATTTCTTTGTCTGCATCAGCATCAGAGGCTGTTATCCCTCGCGCAGATGCCTCATCGAGGGACATGCGCTCACTGATCAATTCTTGAAGAACAGAATCGCGCAGTTTTTTGTCGTCGATAGTGACGTTTTGTCCTCGATGCTCTGCAATCCGCTCCTTCAGATGCATTTCCAGAGTTTCCCTGGAGATCTTCTTGCCATTCACCGTAGCGGCAGGTTTTGAACAGGCACTCACAAGAAGCATCCCCGCTACCAATACAACCGTGGCCAAGTTACCGACTTTCATTGGTTCTTCTCCTTTATTAACATATTCTCGGCAATTGTTCGCCTGAAAGCATATCAATGATTCTATTGCCACCCATTAGGGTCTTATATAATACCGTATGGGGCGGTGAATTTGTCACCTCGCCGGCAATGAACGCATCTGCCCCTGCCGTTGTTTTCCTCATCTCAGCAACAAGATCCTCTGCGACTGCCGGCGCAACAACTGCAATCAGCACTCCCTCATTGGCAACATAGAGTGGATCAAGGCCAAGAAGATCGCATGCACCCTGCACTGCCGATCTAACTTTGACCGTTTCCTCATACACCGTCATGCAGTAACCTGAGCCGATTGCAAACTCATTAAGGGTAGTTGCCACACCACCACGGGTTGGGTCTCTCATGACACGAATATCTTTTGTCGTCCCAAGCATATGATCAACAAGACCGTTCAGGGGGCAGACATCGCTAACAAGCGGGGGATCAAACGAAATTCCACTCCTCTCTGCCATAACAGCAATGCCGTGGTTGCCTATCGAGCCACTTATGATCACCTTATCGCCCGGCTGAATCTGCTGAGGGGAAAGCGAAATACCACCAGGGATGATGCCGACGCCTGTCGTATTAATATAAATGCCATCACCCTTTCCCTTTTCGACTACCTTGGTATCTCCAGCGACAATACGAACGCCAATGTCTTCGGAAACTCTCTGCATCGAAGCAAGAACTCTTTCGAGTTCCTCAAAGGGCAGACCTTCTTCGAGGATGAATCCCGCAGTCATATACAAAGGTTTGGCACCAACCATAGCAAGATCATTTACCGTTCCGCACACTGCAAGCAGGCCAATATCTCCCCCAGGAAAAAAATACGGCGAAACAACGTATGAATCTGTAGTAAGGGCAATTCTTCCAGATGCCTGCCATGCAACAACAGCTGCATCATTAAGACTGCTCATTTCAAATGCTGGTACAAAAAAATCATTGATAAGGCAGTGCATAAGTCGTCCGCCGCCGCCGTGACTTAGCTGGATCCTATCCATAACAGCAGTCGCTATGCCTTATCAGCATATATGGTTCATCCGGCGAGCAACCGAATATTTAAAATAAGCGGCACAACTTCCTTCCGCGCTTACCATGCAGGCCCCAACAGGCTTCTCCGGTGTGCAAGCATTTCCGAAAAGAGCACAATCAGCAGGAACCTTGATCCCTTTCAGCACATCTCCGCACGAACACGCCTTCGGCTCCTGACCATCGGGTACTGTCACGTGAACAGTATGCATAATGTCTCGATGTCGATACTCTTCCCGCAACCGAAGACCGCTCAAGGGTATCATGCCTATTCCTCGCCAGTATACATCCTCTGGCTCAAAAAACTGGTTGAGAAGAGCTACAGCCCTCGGGTTTCCGTTATCCCTGACAACCCTTGCGTATTGATTTTCAACAAATGCCCCGCCCTGAACAATTTGACGTACGAGCATCAGTATCCCAAGAAGAATATCAGTTGCATCAAACCCTGTTACGACAGATGGCTTGTTATAGTCACGGACGAGAAAATCATATGGCGCGATGCCGATGATGGTCGTAACGTGGCCCGGAAGGATAAGGCCATCTATGAGGACGTCAGGGTCTTCAAGAAGGCATTTCAATGCCGGAGGGACAGTCTTATGCACGGAATAGATGAATAAATTATTGACCCTTTGTAACTCCGCCTCGGCCAGTGTACCGGCGACCAAGGGGGATGTCGTTTCAAATCCGGTGCCAAAGAAAACGACCTTTTTTTTACTGTTCGCTTCAGCGAGCTTGAGCGCATCAAGAGGAGAATATACGATCCGTATATCACATCCTTCGGCCTTTGCATCGAACAGGGACTGCCTGTTGCCGGGAACCCTCATCATATCACCGAACGTCGTTATGATGACATCTTTTTCTTTGGCCAGGGCTATGACGGTATCAACATCCTTGACGGATGTAACACAGACCGGACACCCGGGACCGCTCAGAAGCTTGATATCATGTGGGAGCAGGTCTCGAATCCCATGCCTGAAAATGGCAACCGTATGCGTGCCGCAAACCTCCATGAGCCTCAGCGGTCTCCCGGCCGATGCCACAAGACCGCGTATGGATTCAATCATCCCCATCACGCCAGTATGCCATCCTTCATCATCTCACGTGCGAGGTATGCTTGTCCGAGTGATATGCCGCCATCATTCGGAGGCACCCGTTCATTGGTGTATACCACAAGATCCTCGGCAAACAGCTTATTCATGACTCTTTCCGTCAAATAACGGTTCTGAAACACGCCTCCGCTCAGCGCTACTACGCTGATATTATTCATGAATGCCAGTTTGAAAACAACCCGTGTAATAGCATCAACCACCGTATTATGAAACTTCGTAGCCATGCTTCGTATTCCGACATTCCTCCGCAGGTCATCTATCAGGGAAAATAATGTAAAGGAAAAATCTACTTCAATGGTAGTTCCGAAGTGAAGGTCTACAGGATACGCTTCTTCTATACCGTCCTCCGTAAACGCTTCAAGTGCCATTGACGCCTCTCCCTCAAATGTATTGCGATCACATATGCCCAATATTGCTGCCACTGCATCGAAGAGCCGTCCTGCGCCGGAGGACTGAGGAGAATAGTCTGCATTGTCGGCGAGTATAAGCACATCTTCTATTCCCTTCCTGCTGTATTTTTCGATAAATCCCGTCGGAGCTAAATTGTCGATAATTTTATCTGCACCGTACGCATGTTTGAGATAGCTTACCGCAGTTCTCCATGGTTCCCGTATGGCCTTTTCCCCGCCCGGAAGGGGAATCTGTTTAAGATGGCCAGCGCGAGTAAAACCATGGGTATCTGCTATGAGAAATTCTCCTCCCCATAGTGACCCGTCAGTGCCATATCCGGTCCCATCACATGCCACGCCGATAACCTTATTCTTTAATCCATGCTCTGCCATGACAGAGCCGATGTGCGCATAATGGTGCTGTACGCCAATAGAAGAAAGGCCTTTCCTATGAGCATAGTCTCTGGCCCAGGATACCGAAAGATACTGTGGATGAAGGTCATGTACCACAAGCTCCGGATCCGAACGATAAACGGATGTCAAATTCCTGAGGGTTTCTTCGAAGAACTGCATGGTCTCGTAATTCTCCATATCTCCAATATGCTGACTCATAATCGCGTATCGTCCCCGCGTAAGGGTAAAGGTATTTTTTATGTCAGCACCGCATCCGAGGACAATAGGTCCGTGATCATGCAGTGCAACAGGTTTGGGTGCAAATCCGCGCGACCGCCGGATAAAAGAAACCGTACCAACATTACCCCCTAACCGACGAAGCGGATGGTTCATGACGCGCAAGACAGAATCATCTACCCGCATAAAGATATCGCGATCATGCACGAGAAAGGCGTCAACAACAGGAGCAAGCTGCCGTAACGCTTCCTCCGTTGTTCCAATGATCGGCTCCTCACTCAGATTACCGCTCGTCATGACAAGAGCTCGAAAATCTTGATCTGCGGCTATCTTAGCAGTACTGGAGAACAATAGATAATGAAGCGGAGTATAGGGCAACATAAACCCCAGGTAAGCAATGCCCGGCGCAACTACATCAGGCAGCATGGGGTTAACACTCTTTCTGAGAAGCACGATCGGACGCTGTGGCGACGTAAGAAGCTCTTCCTCTACCCGGCTCACGTTACAGCATTTCCTAATGAATGGAAGGTCCGGCGACATGACGGCAAACGGCTTTCTGCTTCTTTTTTTACGTTGTCTGAGAAGCATAACCGCAGTATTGTTTAAGGCATCACAAGCAATATGAAAACCCCCGAGGCCCTTGATCGCTACAATCTTTCCCTCTTTCAAGAGGCCAACGGTTCGCTCAAGAGCGTCACTAGAAGTATCTACCCTCCCTTGCGTATCAAGCAGGGTAACCCTGGGACCGCAGACCGAGCAGGCGTTTGGTTGTGCATGGAACCTCCTGTTCCCAGGGTCATGATACTCTGCAGAACAGGCATCGCAGAGGCTGAATACCTGCATAGTCGTGTTCTTTCGATCGTAGGGGACGGACCGGGTTATGGAAAACCGCGGCCCACAGTTCGTGCAGTTTATGAAAGGATAACGGTATCTTCTGTCCCCGGCAGTGAAAAGTTCCTGAAGGCAGGCATCGCAGACCGCTATATCTGGAGAGAGGAGCGTAAAACTGCCCGTATCTGTGCTTGCACTAATGAAGAAATCAGCTAAACCGCTCGGATCGGATGGCGTAATCTCTATGCTTTCAATGCGGGAAAGTGGTGGTGCTTCCCGCCGGATACGGTCGATGAAAAGATCGAGATCCGCACCTTCCGCCTGTATTACAACACCCTCAGACGTGTTAGAGACAAAGCCATGTATGCCAAGTTGCCGCGCAAGGTTGTGAATGAAAGGTCTAAAGCCGACCCCTTGAACTATCCCTTCTACCGTTATGGTAAGGCAATGTTTATGTTGACCCACGATGAGTTATTATAACCAATATGTGCTCTGTCATGATGCACAGGATAGCAGTTATGCGATCAAGACATATATGGCACCAAGTCCACCGTCATTTTTTCGGGCACTCGTGAATCCGATTACCTGCTTCCGGTAGCAGGAGGACAGCAGTGTGATCACAGCATTCTTCAGGACAGGTCCCTTCTGCGACCGGAGCCCTCTGCCATGAATGATCTTAATGCAATGATAGCCGCGGAGTCTCGCCTCTGCAAGAAAGTCACGCAAGACCTCCTCAGCTGCCTCGAGCACAAGACCATGCAAATCTATGCAGTCCTGAACAGCGAACTTCCCTTCACGGAGGTCTCTGATAAGTTCCCGATTGTATTTAGGGTTGGCCCATTCAACATATTCCTGAGTATCCGTGAGTCTTATTGCGAACTTACCGCTGACAATCCCTTCAAGTTCAGCACGCACTTCATGTGCAATATCTTGACATTTTCGTGGGGTTATCGACGAGCGTTTTCGTACAGCTATTGCTCGAAACTCGCGAATCTCTCTCACTTCCTTCATAGCGTCTCGAAATATTTCGTCTTCACTTTTTTGCTGAGATTTGCATGTTTCCAGCATTGCAGATCCGGAACATGCAACGGTATTCCTGTAAAGTTTATCGAGATTCTTGAACGGCCTATGCGAGAAGCCTTCTGGATCCTTCGCTCTTTTTTGCATCTGTGGCTGCCTTTTTTTCATAGGACATCTCCGTACCACCCGCCGTATGATGCCAATACGTCCGAATGGTCCGCTAACGCTGCACCGGTATCTGCTCCTTCAACCATGCGAGCCAATCGGTAAGACCTTGACCTGTCCTGCATGACACCTCAAAGATTCTCAGATTTGGATTGAGCAGCAACGCGTCCCTACGAATCTTTTCGACGTCAACATCAAGATACGGCGCCAGGTCAAGTTTATTGAGTATCAGCGCTGACGATTCCTGAAACATAAGGGGGTATTTAAGCGGCTTGTCATGACCTTCGGCAATACTGAGGACCATGACTTTCATGTGCTCTCCTAAATTAAACTCAGCGGGGCACACCAGATTGCCTACATTCTCGATAATGAGCAGGTCAAGATCCTGAAGAGGCAGATCATTCAGCACCTCATAGATCATATTGGCATCGAGATGGCAGGCTCCTCCTGTGTTTATCTGCACAACAGGAGCACCGCAGCGAACTACTCTCTCGGCATCGTCGCTGCCGGCAATGTCTCCCTCAATGACGCCAATCCTGAGCCCTGACGCCGGAGTAATGGTTCTTTCGAGCAGAGATGTCTTGCCTGCTCCTGGTCCGCTCATGAGATTGATGACAAAAAGTCCCGCGGTATCAAAAATTTTACGGTTCTCGCTGGCAATGCGCTCGTTCGCCTCAAGGATCTTCGTCACCACCTTTACCCTCATGATACCTCCATATCGATAATATCCATCTCTCTTCCGGCAATCATTCCGAAAGAACTGCCCCCACAATGTGGACAGAACAGGATATAGTCTTCGTGAACAACAAATTCACTCATGCATTCACTGCACCTTCCCGAGACCGGAACTTCTTCTATGTGCAGGACTGCATTACTGGCTATAGAGTCCGTCTTAATAGCGTCAAAAGCAAAAAGGAGGGCGTCAGGCAAAATTCCTGACGCCCTCCCGATTCTAAGATTAACAGATTCTATCCTGCTATACCCACCCTTATGACACGCATCGGAGATAATCTCTATAATATGCTGTGCAATGGACAGCTCATGCATCTTATCCCTTTGCGAATTTTTCCTTCTCTTTTTCGTAGGCCTCTTTGCCGGCCTCGATGGCTGATTTTATGAGCGACTTCTTCTCTTCATAATATTCTTTGCCTTCGTCTACCGCTCCGGCCACCTTTTCCCTTGTTTCGTCAATATACTTATTCGTCCTTTCCTTCACATCATCGGCAATATCCTTTATCTTCCTGCGGGTTTCAGCTCCTGACTGGGGCGCGATCAGCAATGCTAGTCCTGCACCCACAACGCCGCCCAACAAAAATGACAAAAGTATCGTCCCTGAGCCATAACCATCCTCTCTCATGATTTCTCTCCTTTCTTCATCAAATTCGCGATAAAATACGATAGCGCTGTTCTTATTCCAGCCTTCAAGCTCAATGTTCTGATAGTCACTGAAGAAGCGATGCTATCAATAGCGGCATTTACCACACTGATCTTCTTCCCTGCATTCTGAAGAGCACTGGAGAACTGAAGCACATCCTCGGTAATGGCATTCACATTATCTGTTACGCCTTTTACACTTTTCAAGGTGGCCTGAAGCTCCTCCAGAGCAGGATTCAGCTGCTTTTCCATCGTCTGGCGCAATGCCGCTACCATCCGGCGTAACTCCAAGATGAGGGGGACAAGCGCAACAGCCAATAAAACCACTATCACTGCCATGACGCCAAGTATAATCGTGTTCATCCGTCCTCCACAGACATTATAGCACAGCTTCTCACGATCGACATCCAATCTTTCCAGTGAAACCTGTTGCTCTCAAACATCTTTATGGTATGCTCTATGAAGATGCATGATATGCTGTTTATGAAGCGTGCTCTCTCACTGGCGCGGCGGGCTCAGGGCATGACAAGCCCCAATCCGATGGTCGGTGCAGTCCTGGTCAAAAAGGGCAGGATCATAGCAGAAGGTTACCATAAAAAGGCAGGAACTCCGCATGCAGAAGTGATTGCCATTGATGCCGCGGGCAACCAGGCATCTGGCTCCACCCTCTATGTGACCCTTGAACCCTGCTGTCATCAAGACAAGCGAACGCCTCCCTGCACAGATAAGATTACCGCCTCGGGAATCAGGAATGTGATCATAGCGATGAAAGATCCCAACCCCAAGGTCTCAGGTAAAGGCATACTATCACTTGAACGAGCCGGCATAAAGGTGGCCTGCGGAGTTCTTGAGGAGCAGGCACGTACCTTAAACGAATTTTATGTAAAGCATATCACACAAAGGATGCCCTTCGTTGTCCTTAAGGTCGCCATGACGCTTGATGGAAAAATTGCTACGCCCCTTGGCGAGTCCAAATGGATTACCGGGGATCCTGCTCGCAAAGATGTGCACCGCCTTCGCGGCAGGGTCGACGCAATCCTGAGCGCCATCGGGACGGTCAAGGCTGACGATCCTCAACTCACCTGTAGAATGGGAAAAAGAAGAAATCCTGTGCGGGTTATCATTGACCCCAACTTTGAAATAACACCTCAGGCAAGGGTTTTATCATGCCCGCCCCGAACCATACTTGTTACTAGAACGCCGGCTTCACTACGGAAGAAGGATGTTTTGTCGGAAAAGGGAGTTCTTTTCATTGAGCACGAACTGGAACGCATCGATCTCAGCAGACTGATGAAGCAATTATATGAGGTGGGAATCACATCCGTGCTCATTGAAGGCGGCTCATCGCTCAATTCATCCTGCCTGGAGGCTGGCATTGTTGACAAGGTAATATTTTATATCGCCCCGATCATAATCGGAGGAAAAGATTCCTTCCCGGCCGTGGGGGGGGCGATCTTCAGAGATATTGACAATGCAATTCGATTAACGCGGTCTGTAGTTCGTCGCATAGGTAAGGATATTGTGGTCGAAGGATATCTGGGAGATCTCTCAACGTGATTTCCGCCGCGGCTAGAAGAAATTTCAAACTTCGGCGCTATTCTGATACAATGAAGCATGACCGATAAGACTAAAATATCGCTGACCTCTAGAGTTTATCATGAACATAGCAGTAATATTTCCATAGACAACGTGACCTACCATGTCCAGACTGAAGACATGGGCAAGAAGACTTGCAAGATAATATCGAATATTTATCTGAAAGGACAAATTGTAAAATCCAAGAAGTCCGATTATGCACATATTATCAAGTTGCATGACTGTGATGCTAGGCTGGCTGCGATGATGGAGAGACATCACAAGTCGGTTATCGACGCTTTTATCGACGAGCAGTCGAAGAAACAGAGATCGAAATCAGATTTTTTCTCTGAAATCCAACAGCTCCTGCGCAGGGGTAATAGTAAGCAAGCCCTCGAAACGCTGCGAGAAGCTCTCACGAAATTTCCGGGAGATCCCTTTCTCCTCTCTTACTATGGCTGTCTTATTGCCATCGTCGAGAACGACATACGGGAGGGTATCAGGATCTGTGAAGAATCCATCAAATCTCTTGATACCTCCATGCCATTCGGCAGCGAATTCTTCTACCCCGTCTTTTATCTGAATCTCGGCCGGACCTATCTTAAGGCACGAAAGAAAGCAGATGCCATTAAGGTTTTTCTGGAAGGACTGAGACACGACCCTGATAACAAGGATATCAAATGGGAAATGCAAAAACTCGGCGTCCGCAGAAAACCGCCCATACCCTTTCTTGCCCGCAGCAATCCCATCAATAAATACATCGGCAAGCTGTTGAACAAATCTTCATAGCCCGTATGTTCAGCCGTACGAATCTGGAACGTGAGTCTGCGGACTAACCCCATATGCCTGTTATCGTGGAAGAATATGATAATGGAGGGTACAGAGGTGTTCAGCTTCCTTCCCAATCCATGTCATGCTGCATGATATTTCCGGGCACTCTTGAAAGTGGTTATCGCTGAGGGATAGGCATGGACATCAATCAAAAGCCCAAACACCTCCGAGCCGAGAGGGGACAATACCTTGATTAGCCGGTGATAATGTCATATATCTCCTGATACCGCACGACGGCTTTCGCTACGATATCCTCAGGAAGCCTGGGGCCAGGATAAGTCTGGTCCCAGTCGAGCGAGAGAAGATAGTCCCGAATGATTTGCTTGTCATAGCTATCCTGGCTCCTTCCGGGCCGATAACTCTTCGCGGACCAGAAGCGGGATGAATCAGGGGTAAGCACTTCGTCGATAAGGATGAGTTCGTCATTATGCAAGCCAAACTCGAACTTCGTATCAGCTATGATGATACCCTTTTTCCCAGCAAGATCGCGCGCGCGGGTATAGACCTCCAAGCTCACGTTTCTGAGACTCTCCCCGGTTTCCATGCCGACGATCTGCACCATAGCATCAAATGATATGTTGATATCATGGCCCTCATCCGCTTTGGTGCTCGGAGTGAATATCGGCGCGGGAAGTTTTGATGACTCAACGAGTCCCACCGGCAGAGTCATACCGCAAACTGTGCCATTCTTCTGGTACTCCTTCCAGCCTGAGCCAGAAAGATATCCGCGCACAATGCACTCCACCGGCATGGGACGGGCCTTCTTCACGAGCATGCTCCTTCCGTCGAGCTGTTTCGCATACTTACGACAAACCGAGGGATAGTCTTTCACGTCGGTCGCCACGATGTGGTTCTTGATAAGCCCCTCCATCTGCCGGAACCAGTACATCGATATCTGGGTCAATATCCTTCCCTTGCCGGGGATGCCATTCGGCAGGACTACGTCAAACGCGGATATGCGGTCCGTCGCGATCAAGAGAAGATAATCGTCCACCGCATAGATGTCGCGCACCTTACCCTTTCTCAAAAATTTGATATCAGGCATATGGGTCTGCAAAAGGACGTTTTCCATCAGATTCTCCTATTGTCGTTGTTGGACATTCATTTTACCTGAAGAGGTTTTATTTCGCTTAAACAGTTTTTCTATCTCAACAGCAACAAACACGATCGATGAAAGTAACAACGTAAAGAACAGTTCATTCAGAGTCAGCGGCTCTGTCTTAAATATCGGGTTCAGAATCGGTACATAAATCGTTGCCATCTGCAGGACGAAGGTCAATAACACTGCACCGAGCATATATTTATTCGAAAATAGTCCTAATGAAAAAAATGACTCTTTTTCCGACCTCAAGGCCAGAACATTCCCCATTTGGCTCAGGCATAACACGGTGAACACCATTGTCTGCCAGTGCGCATGGTCGGTTTTTATCGCCCATGCTTGCGTGAACAGGGAAACAGCACCCATAAGGAGGCCTACCCAGACTATATCGATTCCAAGGTCCTGGGCAAATATGCTCTCCTGCGGATGTCTGGGGGGGCGATTCATGACTCCTTTTTCAGCAGGCTCCGCAGCAAGGGCAAGTCCCGGGAGCCCATCCGTGACAAGATTGATCCAGAGTATATGGATCGGCAGCAGAGGGATCGGAAGTCCAAGGAACGGGGCAAGAAATATCGTCCATATCTCACCGGAGTTGCTCGTCATCGTGTATTTGATGAACTTGCGAATATTATCAAAAATCCGTCTTCCCTCTTTAACGGCCTTGACGATAGTAGCAAAATTATCGTCGAGGAGTATCATATGAGCAGCTTCTTTCGAGACATCCGTACCAGTAATGCCCATCGCAACACCGATGTCTGCCCTCTTCAGGGCTGGGGCATCGTTAACCCCGTCGCCTGTCATTGCAACGAACTGTCCCCTGTCCTGGAGTGCCTTTACTATTTTCAGTTTCTGTTCAGGAGCAACCCGCGCATATACCCTGATGTATCCGACCTTCTCCTCGAATTCCTTCAGGCTCAGTTTCTCAAGCTCCCGACCGGTTATTACCGTCCTTAAGTCATCCTGGCTAATGCCAATTCGTCTGGCTATGGCATACGCCGTGATCGGATGATCCCCAGTTATCATTACTGGATTTATGCCAGCTGTCATGCAGAGCGATACCGCTTCTCTTGCCTCTTCTCTCGGCGGGTCCATCATGCCAACGAGACCGAGGATAGTGATCCCCCTTTCAGCGTTTTCAGCGTCCATATCATCCGGAAGCGTCTTCCATTTTCTCATGGCTATGCAAAGAACCCTCAAACCGTCTGCAGCCATTCTTTCATTTGTTCGCTGGAGCTCGTCAACATCAATTTGTTTGAACCCTTCACTGGTAAATATATTTACCGCCTTGTCGATCAGGACATCGATCGCCCCTTTTGTGAAAGAAATGAAGCCAGTGTTCCATGTATGAAAGGTGGTCATGCACTTTCTGTCAGAATCAAAGGGGATCTCTGACACGCGTGAGTACTTTTCTTCAAGTTCCTTCTTGTCAAAACCCTTCTTCCATGACATGTGGTACAGAGCAACTTCGGTGGGATCGCCGATTACGTTGCCGGAAGCGTCCAATCCCGAATCATTGCTTATCGCCAAGGCAGTGAAGAGCAGGGAGAGAGGATGAAAATCTGCAGACTGGCCGTAAACGGTAGTCCTTGCCTCCAAATCTCTTGCGCTTAAGATTCTGCCGTCTGCATATATTTCCTCAACGGTCATCCTATTCACGGTGAGCGTCCCCGTCTTATCAGAGCAAATATATGTTACGGAACCGAGCGTCTCTACAGCCGGCAGTTTCCGTATCAGAGCATTTTGTTTTACGAGTTTCTTTGCTCCAAGGGCCAGAGAGATGGTTATCACCGCCGGAAGCGCCTCAGGTATGGCTGCGACAGCCAAAGAAATGGCTGTCAGCAGCATCAGCAGAGGGGCTTCGCCCCGTATGACACCGATAATAAAGACTATGACACATATTGCAAGGACGGCAGCAGCAAGCTTCTGACCAAAGCTTGCGAGTCTTTTCTGGAGAGGTGTCTTGACTTCTTCCTCTTCCTGGAGCATCGTGGCAATTTTCCCAAGTTCTGTATCCATACCGGTCGCAATCACAAGCCCCCTGCCCCGTCCATACGTGACGAACGTTCCTTTGTATGCCATATTCTTTCTGTCGCCGATCGGCAGATGTTCGTCATGCAGGGCTGCGGTATTTTTTTCAACGGGCACGGATTCTCCGGTGAGGGCTGCCTCGTCTACTCTTAATTGCACAGACTCCAGAATTCTAATGTCTGCAGGGACAATATTTCCGGACTCAAGAATGATGATATCTCCGGGTACCAGCTCAGAGGCAGCAATGACCGAAGGCTTGCCGTTCCTCATGACCGTGGCAGATGGAGCAGACATTTTTTTGAGGGCTGCTAGAGCCTTTTCTGCGCGATATTCCTGAATGAATCCAATAACTGCGTTAAGGACGACTATTACAATAATGGCAATGGTATCAAAAAGTTCGCCAAGGAAACCCGCAATTATGGCAGCGGCGATCAGGACAATGATCATGAAGTCGCGGAACTGGTCGAAAAACATAAGGAGAGGCGTTCGCTTCTGCCTTTCCGTAATTCTATTTTGGCCGTACTGCGCGAGACGCTCTTCTGCCTGCGCGTGAGAAAGCCCGCTGGCCGTCGAGCCGAGATCAGCCAGGACTTCGTCAACCGCTCTTACATGCCAGTTCATGTTCTCGTTCTTTTCATCTCTTCATATAGAGAAGCATGAGATTCACAACATATATGATGACAAGACCTATGGAATCCCAGGCCAGGAACAACTTTTTCTTTTCTGCGCGGTAGGTCAGCCCGATAATCGCTACCGTCGACATGGCGATAGCACAGATCGCGGATATGACATGCGTTTCGTCGACAAAGGAGAGTATGGCGCCGGCAGTGAAGAACAGGTCATCTATCGCAAGGATGAACATATTGAAGATATTGCTTCCGAACAGATTGCCGATGGCAAGGTCGATCGCATCCATCCTCACCGCAGTTATCGAGACTACGACTTCGGGAAGGGATGTCGAAAAGGCAATGAGGATATTGCCTACAAACGTCTGCCCCAGCCCCGTCTGTTCTGCGATCCCAGCGCCAATAGACGGAAGAAATGTCGCGGCACCCACCACCATTGCAGCATTGAGACCGTATCGAGTGACCGCATCATGGAGTGAAATGTCAGCATACTTTGACCCCTTCTTTTTTTCTTTTAACAGAGACAGGAACTGCTTTTTTTCATAGGCATACACAAGCTTCATTCCGATGAGATAGATGATCATGCAGACAAGGCTAGACAGCCCTACCCAGCCCAGCGGGAGCAGCGTATTGCCGAAAAACAGACTCAAAGAAACGATGCTGAGCAGCAGGATACCGAAGCCGGCAGATAACACCTGTCCGTGATGGGCCTTTGTGGATATGGGTACCGGCTTCTGGGTGAGGTCGAGAATGGCAAGGATCAGCATATTGAAGACGCAACTGCCAAGCACATCGCCGACCGCGATATCTGGCGCTTGAGCGTACGTGACCGAACTGATGCCGGTCACCAGCTCCGGAAGCGATGTGACCGTCGCCATCAGGACAACGCCTATCCATGCCCTGCCGAGTCCGGTCTTCTCAGCAATAATGTCCCCGTATCTGGAGAGCTTAGTCCCTGAATACACGATGCAGAGGGTACAGACGATGAATTCCGCCCAGAGCATCTCAGCCAGAACCCCGGCTAAGCAAAGCCATTCCCCACGTTACGCACATACAAGCCTCCGGAAGGATAATATGTTCTTACGTAACAGCCTATCGCAGTTTCTGCACGCGGAAAAGGTCCCGCCGACGGTTCCCTCCGACTGGGCGGTTTGCAACGGAAAGCAGCCTGTGCCTACGCTGGTCAGCGAATGCCGGATGCCATGGCTTCCAGACGCGCTATGCGCTCTTCCACAGGAGGATGAGTGCTGAAGAGCCGCATCATGGACCCACCGGAGAGCGGACTGACGATCATCATATGAGACGTTGCAGGTGTCGCATGCATCGGGATAGCCTGCGCACCGCTATGCAGCTTCCGCAAGGCATTGGCTAATGCGCGCGGATTTCCTTGCAGTTGAGCGCCTCCTGCGTCAGCAGCATATTCACGCGAGCGAGATATGGCCATCTGGATGAGCATTGCCGCAATTGGCGCAAGGATCATCATGAGCAGGGCAACGACGGGATTACCGCCTTCGTCGTCGTCACTTCTGCCGCCGAAAAAGAATGCCATCTGGGCCAGATAGCTAATAGCTCCCGCAATGGTTGCCGCCACTGTTCCGATCAGGATGTCACGATGGCGTACATGGGCAAGCTCGTGCGCCATGACACCAGCAAGTTCCTCCTCGCTCAGAATCCGCAGGATTCCCTGCGTCGCCGCAACCGCGGCATGGTTAGGGTTCCTGCCGGTCGCAAAGGCGTTAGGCGACTCATCTGGGATGATATAGACCTTGGGCATCGGCATGCCAGCCTTCTGGGACAGCTGTCGTACGATCCGATAGAGTGCGGGCGCCTCCGCTTCGGTCACCTGCTGCGCCCGGTACATTCTCAGTACAATCTTGTCGCTGAAGAAATACGAAATGAAGTTCATGGCAAAGGCCATGAAGAGTGCATACGTCATACCGCGCTGGCCACCGATTGCCGCCCCACCAAAGACGAGCAGGAGCGTCAAAGAAAGCATCAGTATCACCGTCTTGATCGCATTCATTACTACCTCCTTATGGTACCATCAAAAAAACCTTTACCCCAGCCCTATGAAACTTATTGATCATGAGCGGGATAAAGGTCTTGCCTGTTATACATCATTTCTGCATAACTGATTGAACCGGGTGTTCACACCGTGTTGACGATCCAATCAACCCTTCAGGGAGCTACTCCCCTTCATCGTTAATATAATATAAGAATCGTCGTCCACCGGTCAACAGATATCAGTCCGTAATGGTAACGACGACGTCTGCCACAACAGTATTTCGGATCGAAAAGGCCCGTATCTCCTCAACCATCCCGGCATTCATCCCCACAATAAGATATATAGCATCATCGTACGCGGCGAGGTGAATATCCTTCGGGGAAGGGACGGCCGGTGACTGCGGATGGGAATGAAAGATGCCGACCATGCCCTGCCCCGCTTCGCGCATTTCTTTCATGATGCGAAACTGTTCACCAGGGTCCATATAATAACTTACCGACGATGGCTCGATATTGGTCATGGGATAGACCTTCAAGACGCGATTTGCTATCCCCGATAGGATACCGCAGGCCTCATGCGGATAACAGGCTGCACAGTGCGCAGTGATACGCTCAAGATGCTCAGAGGTAATAACGATCTCCCGCATGACTCACTGCAGCGAGCAATAGCCCTCGTTATAATCCACCAGTTCCGTGATCACTGGATTGTCGCTGCAGACAGGGCAGGAAGGGTTCTTTGGTACCTTCACTTTTCTGAACGTCGTTTTTAGTGCGTCGTATATCAACAGATCCCCCATAAGCGGCATGCCTTTGCCGAGTATGAGCTTCAAAACTTCAGTTGCCTGGAGCCCACCGATTACTCCGGGAAGTACGCCGAGGACACCGGCTTCCTGGCACGATGGCACGAGTCCCGGAGGAGGAGGCACTTCAAAGAGACATCGGTAACAGTGACCCTGACCCGGAATGATGGTTGTGACCTGGCCCTCAAATCTGAGAATGGCCCCGCTCACCAGAGGCTTTCCTGCCATTACACAGGCATCGTTCACCAGATACCTGGTCGGAAAATTGTCGCTGCCGTCAACAACGATATCATATTCGCTGATGACGCCTATGATATTGTCCTTAGTGAGACGCGTCCGGAGCGGTACAATTGTGACATCAGGGTTCAGAGCTGAGAAGGTTTTCTTAGCAGACTCTACCTTTGGCATCCCGATGGAATGTACTGAATGAGCAATTTGACGCTGTAGGTTGCTCATCTCTACGTCATCGTTATCTACAAGCGCGATAGTGCCGACCCCCGCAGCAGTGAGATAGAACCCTACAGGGCAACCGAGACCTCCCGCGCCGATTATGATGACTTTCGCAGAAGCAATTTTCGCCTGCCCTTTACCGCCTACCTCCGGCAGAATGATGTGCCTGCTGTAGCGCTGTAGCTGATCGTCAGTAAAATCCATCACTCCTTTTCCTTGCGAACAAAAATCACCCATTCTCTTTCGTTAACCTTTTCAACATTCATCACGGCATGTCCAAGGTCTTCCATGGACTTCGGAATACTATTCGACGCTTCTGCATTGTCAAGCAGAATCTCAAGGGTCTCACCAACGTGCATGGACTCAACTGCGAGTTTCGCCTTTATAAAGGTATAGGGACAGATAAGTCCCCTGATGTCGATTTTTTTTTCGGCCTTCACGTCGGGCATAATACCCCAAAGAATGATAATTATTATTTATAAGTCTATAATATATACTTGTTTGTCTGCAAGTCCTAGAATACTAAAGCTCTTTGCCTTCGACGCGGATATAGACGGTCTTTCCAGCCACCATACGGAGGCGGTTTATCTCCTTTACAGCGAGCATGACATCCCTTTCTCGGGCACGATGTGTCAGAACCACGAGCGGCACCGCCTTGCCAGCAAGACGTTCCTTCTGGATAACCGATGCGATGCTTATGTCATGCTTACCAAGTATGCCCGAGATTTGCGAAAGCACGCCCGGTTTGTCAATTGCCGAGAACCGGAAATAATACATCGACCTGACATCATCCATGCGCAATAGCGGCATTGCGGCACCTGAAATACCGGGGCGCTTATATCCTCCTCTTGGACAGGTGGACAAATGCCGTGCTATGTCTGCTATATCGCTCACTACGGCGCTCCCCGTCGGTAGATCACCCGCTCCCCTCCCATAATAGAGCGTCGAGCCGACCGCATCGCCCTCCACATAGACGGCGTTAAACACGCCGTCAACCTTCGAGATCAGGTAATCTGAGGGGAGCATGGTTGGGTGCACGCGAAGCTCCGCTTTCCCGTCTGTTTCCTTTGTGATACCTAGCAACTTGATTGTGTACCCCAGTTCCTGCGCAAATGAGATGTCCATAGGGGAGATCCAGGATATGCCTTCGCGGTAAACATTGCGAACGGAATACTGCGAACCGAAGGCGATTGAGGCGAGAATAGCCAGCTTATGAGCGGAATCCACTCCCTCGATATCATAGGTCGGGTCGGCTTCGGCATACCCCAATTCCTGTGCTTCTTTGAGAACAGTAGAAAACTCCGCCTTCCCAGAAGTCATTTTCGTCAAAATAAAGTTCGTTGTACCATTAATGATGCCGTATATCGACTTGATCCTGTTCGCCACCAGTCCTTCCCTAAGCACTTTGATGATGGGGATGCCGCCAGCTACAGCGGCTTCAAAGCCCACGGCCACACCGGCTTTCTCAGCGGCGCGGAATATCTCCATGCCGCAGGTAGCAAGGAGCGCCTTATTGGCGGTCACCACATGCTTGCCATTCCGTATCGCCCTCAGAACAAACTCGCGCGCAACGGTCGTGCCGCCGATCAACTCTACGACGATCTGAACGCCGGCATCTTCAAGCACGTCAGAAGCTCGCTTTGTGAGAATGCCGGGGGGGAGCTTGATGCCGCGATCACGCGTGACGTCCAGGTCAGCTATCCATTTGAGGCAGATATCCACACCAGTGCGTTCCTTCAACAGTTTGCGGTTCTTCAGGAGAATCGCAGCAGTGCCGGTTCCGACCGTTCCAAAACCCAATATCCCCACATTGATCATATGTTCAATACCTTCTTGATACCTTTGGTCGCCTGGCGGATACGATGCTCATTCTCGACAAGCGCAAATCGGACATAATGATCGCCTCCCTCGCCAAAACCGATTCCGGGAGATACAGCAACACCCGCCTCCTTAATGAGCTTTTTGCAGAACTCGAGCGACCCCATCTTCCTGAACGGCTCAGGGATCTCCGTCCAGGCAAACATGGTGGCCTTCGGCGGATCAATGATCCAGCCGGCCTGTCGTAATCCCTTTACAAGGACGTTCCTTCTTCGTTCACAGACCTGACGGATCTCCTCAACGCAGTTTTGATCGCCCCTGAGAGCAATAACGCTGGCAATCTGGATGGGGTTAAACATCCCATAATCAAGATAACTCTTTATTTTAATGAGAGCACCGACGATCTCCTTATTGCCGACACAGAAGCCAACTCTCCACCCCGCCATATTGTAACTCTTGGTCAAAGAGAAGAACTCTACTCCTACGTTTTTTGCACCAGGTACCTCGAGGAAACTGGGTGCCTTGTATCCGTCAAAAGTAAGATCTGCATAGGCAAAATCATGAATTACGATAATGTTGTTTTCTTCTGCAAAATCAACCACTTTCTTGAAAAAGGAGAGACCGTCCAGAACCTGCGTAGTCGGATTATGAGGAAAGTTCATGATCAACATTTTAGGCCTCGGCCACGTGGTCTTGTACGCCTTTTCCATCTCGTCAAAGAAGTCGATACCAGGGCCAATAGGAATGTGACGAACCTCTCCACCCGCAATAATGACGCTATACGGATGTATCGGATAAGCCGGTGTCGGAGTCATTACGACATCGCCAGGAGTAACGGTTGCAAGAACGAGATGTGAGAGTCCCTCTTTTGATCCGATGGTAACGCAGGCTTCTGTCTCGGGATCGATATCCACGGCATATCGTCTCTTATACCATTCGCTGATAGCCATTCTCAGATTGCTAATACCCTTGGAGGCAGAATACCGGTGGTTCTTTGGTTTGCGGGCTGCTTCAACAAGCTTTTCGATAATATGTTTAGGCGTGGGGCCATCAGGATTTCCCATGCCAAGATCAATGATGTCCTCCCCTTTTCTCCGCGCCTCCATCTTCAGATTATTCACAATGGCAAATACATAGGGCGGCAACCTCTTGATCCTATTAAATTCGAACATCATTCCTCCTCTGGTGTCCCGCGCCGAGCCTGATCCTCTGTTTCCCCTGAATAGGACTGATGGTACATCTCGCCTGCATGCATAGAGCTTCTGACGAGTGGTCCGGATGCAACAGACCTGAATCCCATGGCAAGAGCTTCCTTCCCGAGCGCTTCAAAAGTTTCAGGGCGAATATATTCTACCACAGGATAATTTTTCTTGGTCGACTGCAGGTATTGACCAAGCGTGATAAAATCGCATCCACAGCTCCTCAGGTCTTTAAGGACTTCCATAACCTCCTCCACAGTCTCTCCAAGACCTAGCATGAGGCCCGATTTGGTACTAATATCAGGAGATTTGCGTTTGGCATTCGCAAGAAGCCTAAGTGACCGCTGATAATCTGCATGTGGTCTGACGTTATCATAAAGTCGGGACACCGTCTCCACATTGTGATTCAGCACGTCCGGCCTTGCATCGATAACATTCTCGATAGACTTGATATTACCCCTAAAGTCGGGGACGAGGACCTCTATGCCAGCAAGCGGAAGCCGCTTTCTTACCGCCAAGATGGTCGCCACAAACTGGCCTGCACCGCCGTCTGGCAAATCATCACGGCTAACCGAGGTCACAACCACATGGCTCAGACCCATCTTCTCGGCCGCTAACGCAATCTGATCAGCCTCACCTTCATCCACAGCAGCGGGATCCCCATGCATCACTGCGCAGAAGGAGCAGTTCCTCGTGCAGTGGGGCCCCAAAATCAAGAAGGCAGCGGTCGGTCGGGAGAAGCATTCCCTTATGTTCGGACATCTCGCCTCTTCACAAACTGTAGAAATGCGATGATTCCGCAGCAGGCGTTTCGTACCATGAATACCGCTCCCTTTTGCCCTGAGCCAAACCGGAAGTCTCTGCATTGATGAATCCCTAATCAGCACCGAAGAAGGCGATAGCATCCTTCACACGGGAGAGGTCGACACGAGTGTTCAAACAGGGACCGAAAGGCCGTTCATTCGGGATGCCCAGCACAGGGAGAGGATACGTATCAACAAGCCCACTTGACAGATCTCGTTCGCAAGCAACTGCTATAATAGCTTCCGGGTCTGTTTCCTTAACAATCTTTCTGGCGAGTGTTCCTCCCGTAGCCACAAACAGGCTTAGCCGATATTGTTCCGTTATCTCTATGAGATCCTTGATCTCGCATCTTCCGCACCGTTTGCAGTTATAGATATTATGGGTAAGCCGTATCGAACATTCATCGATCTGAAGACAGTGGGGCAGTAGGATAAGAATCCTCTTCGTTTTTTTCCTTTCTGCCTTCACCAACCTATTATTCATGTCGATAACCGCACACTGAAAAGCTTCCTTTTTGCTCTTCCAGAATGCCGAGATAATCATAAGACTGGGATAGAAGATCTTCAGGACAACTCCACGGGAAATCCTATGAATGTTCAAGACCCATCCCTTCCTGTATACGACGTCCGCGCGCAAATGCAGCACCGCTCATCAATTGTCTGCCTGCCGGCTTTACTTGCAAGATCGATACTGTTCCTTTGCCGGTTGCTACAAGCAATTCGTCCTTCGATATCTTTTCGACTACTCCCGGCGCCTCTCCTGCTGTGCCACTCTTGGTCTTTGTTTTGATTAAGATAACCTTTTCATGCTGAAACAAAAAGAACGCGCCGGGCCAGGGCAGTAGTCCCCTAGCCAAATTAACAATATCAGGAGCAGGCCTACTCCAATCGATTCTGCCGTCATCTTTCCTTATGATCGGTGCATAGGTTGATTCACCGGTCTGAGGGACAGGCCTAATGGAATCTGCATTGATGCGGCCGATGGTTTCAAGAAGAAGGCGGCTGCCTATTACAGAAAGTCTGGCGCTCAGCGTAGGTGTCGTATCGTCAGGCAAAATCTCCGTTTTTTCTGTCAGAAACACAGCTCCCGTATCCAGTCCTTCATCCATAAGCATAGTTGTCACTCCTGTCGTTATCTCACCGCTTATAATGGCCCACTGAATGGGAGCTGCACCGCGGAATTTTGGGAGTAACGAAGCATGAAGATTAATGCATCCTTTGGGAGGGAGCGCTAAAATCGCTGCCGGGAGTATCTTCCCGTATGCGACGACAACAATCATCTCCGGCGCTATGGCAGATATTTTGTCGAAAAATTCAGCAGAACGGAGACTGGAAGGCTGAAGAACAGGGATTCCATAGGACGCTGCAAGTTCTTTTACCGGCGGCTGCGAGAGCAATTGTCCTCTGCCTTTAACTTTGTCGGGTTTGGTCACCACCAACACAACATCTTCGCCCGCGTTTATTAGCTCCCGAAGCGATGGAATGGCAAAATCAGGTGTACCGAAGAAAATGATGCGCATTAATAGCTACTTTTCGGTTTTCTGAGATTTTTTGAAGCGCTTTTTGAAGAACTCGCGCTTAATGGGGCTTATTCTGTCAATGAGAAGAAGGCCGTCAAGATGGTCAATCTCGTGCTGTAGGGCAATAGCAAGGAGACCGGATGCGTCTATTTCGAACTCTCTCCCTTGCCGGTCAAGTGCGCGAACAATAAGATTTTCAGAACGTTTAACCCTTGCCGTATATTCCGGAATACTAAGACAGCCCTCCTCAAACTCGACTTCACCACCAGCTCTTACTATGCTGGGATTTATCAGGATAATGAGAGGGAATTTTTCGTCTTTTGAGCTAATATCTATCACAGCAAGTCTCTTGGACTCGCCCACCTGAGGCGCGGCAAGACCAACACCAGGTGCAGCATACATGGTTTCGACCATGTCATCGATGAGCTTGTGAAGATTCTCATCAAAAACTGATACCGGGGTGGCTTTCTTATTGAGAACGGGTGCAGGAAATTTACGTATTTCAAGCAATGCCATAATTTATTATAAAATATTTGCTACAGCATGGTCGATACAGCCGCTCTGTTTTATTGAATTTTCACGTTGGGCATGTCATCATGTAAGAGTTCTCTCTGTGCAGTTCTGTGGCCAGGAGGAACAAGATCATTATCCTATACTATATAGTCTTTTGATTATTGACGGTTTTATGATGCTCGAGCTATTAATCTTGGCGCGGTCTCATTGATCAGCAACGTGAAAGAGTCGCGAATTTCTGCCGTTACCTGCCTGGGCGATATCCTGAAGAAAAAAGGAAAACCAAAACAATCCCTTGACCAATTCGCCCAAACCCTTGATCGCCGTGACCGGGCCTTTGTCATGGAGATCGTCTATGGTGTTTTGCGTAATCTTTATGTTCTTGATGGGATCATATCTCAATTTATCAAGAATACGCGCCCTCTCGGGGTTAGTACCATTAACAATCTCCGCATCGCTCTCTATCAGATGCTCTTTATGCGCGTGCCTGATTTTGCCGTGGTTCACGAAGCAGTCAAAATAGAAAAACCAAATGGAAAGCCCTCCTTGGTGAACGCAGTCCTGAGAAACGTTATCAGGAAAAGGGAAACGATCAAATTGCACATGCAGCATGAGGATCCTGCATTAGAAATTGCAATCAACACGTCACACCCCGAATGGTTGATCAGGCGGTGGATACTATTATATGGTGTCGACGAGACACGGACTATTGCAGAAATCAATAACAGCAAGGCACCGTTAACACTCAGGACTAATACGCTCAGGATATCACGACAGGATCTCCTCGAAGAGCTTCGACAGGCTAATATTCCTGCACGTCCGACAGCGTGTGCTCCGGACGGCTTGGTTCTAGGTGAAGGTGTGTCATACCAGGACATATTTGGGTTTCATGGGCTGTTTGCTGTCCAGGATGAAGCATCTCAGTTGATAAGCTATCTCCTCTCGCCCAACCCGGGAGAACGGATACTCGATGCATGCGCTGCTCCTGGAGGAAAAACGACACATATCGCTCAGCTAATGAAGGATCGTGGCGAGATTATCGCTGTTGAAAAAAATCCCTTTCGCGCACGCATATTGGCAGAAAATATCCGATCGCTGGGCTTACGCTCAGTGCAGCTTCTGCAGTCGGACTTAGCAGAAATACAGATTACCCAAAAATTTGACCGCATTCTGCTCGATGCTCCCTGCTCCTCAGTCGGCGTGATCAGAAGAAACCCTGATGTTAGGTATCGTCATATGGAGAAAGACATGGTCACCTTCTCCCACAACCAAACGCTGCTCATGAACATTGCTGCTCAGCTTCTCAAAAAAGACGGCAGGCTGGTTTACTCCGTCTGTTCGACTGACCCCATTGAAGGTGAGCACGTCATACAGAACTTCTTGAAGACAGCGTGCGAATTCCGTATTATAGAGACCGATCAGGAGTTCCTCGCTCCATACATGAAAAACGGTTTTTTCAGGACGTATCCACATAAGCATGCGATGGACGGTTTTTTCGGAGTGATATTATGCAAAAAGACATGAACAGTTTTTTAAAGGCAACTCTCTTTTTCGCTCTTTTCGTAGTACTTGGTCTCACGTTCGGTTTTCTTACCTTCACGATTCTGAGCTTTAGCAGAACCGTAGAGGTGCCCTCTGTCCTCAACATGACGGTCCTTGAGGCAGACAGGACACTGGGAAATTCCGGACTTAGTCTTAAAATTGAGGGTGAGGATTTTGATTCCATCATCCCGTCGGGGAAAATCATAAGGCAGGATGTTCCTCCCGGGAAAACCGTTAAAGAAAAGCGAGCGATTAAAGTTATCATCAGCAAGGGCCCGAAAGTCTCGTCTATCCCGCTTCTTGTCAATAATACGCTGCTCGATGCTGAGGCTGCACTCATGCAAAAGGGACTCAGAGTTAGCAGGATCATCGCCGTTCATAATGACAGCGTTGAGAAAGGCACCATCATAGCACAAAATCCCGAGCCTGATGACAGGCTCGAGGATCATATTACGGTATTGGTGAGCGCAGGTCCTCATGATCAGGCTTATATCTGTCCTGACTTCATCGGGAAGTCCTTCGATGATGCGCAGGAGACAGCCAAGAAACTGTTGCTCACCGTTGAACGATCGGGTGAAGGGACTATCATAACGGCACAAAAACCGAAACCCGGCTCCCTTGTGCGGAGCGGAAACACCATATATCTTCAAATGAAAGAGGTGACGAAACCATGATCAAGATTGCGCCATCGATCCTCTCTGCTGATTTCATGCGGCTGGGAGATGAGATTCAGGCAGCCGAAGCGGCAGGAGCGCATATGCTGCATATTGATATCATGGATGGTCATTTTGTGCCGAACATCACAATCGGCTATTTCATAGTTGCACAGATCAAAAAAATCACGAAGCTTCCTCTGGACGTGCATCTTATGATCGAAGACCCTGACAAGTATATCCCCAGCTTTGCGAAGGCCGGCGCGGATTTTCTTACCGTCCATACTGAAGCGTCTCACCATCTGCACAGGACTATTCAGGCAATACGGGAACAGGGCAGCAAGCCCGGTGTTTCGATAAATCCTGCTACACCCATATCTTTTCTTGAGCATGTTATTCAAGACGTGGATCTCGTGCTTATCATGTCTGTAAACCCGGGCTTCGGCGGACAGAAGTTCATTCCCCTAACCCTCGACAAAATAAAACGCATGAAAAAAATGATGATGGACGCAGGCCTCTCCGCACGTATTGAGGTTGACGGCGGCGTAAAGATTGATAATGCAAAGCAGATTGCTGATGCTGGTGCGGATATCCTTGTGATGGGATCCGCTTTTTTCGAGTCGGCGGATTATCACAAGACCATGGAAAAATTGAATGTACTCCTCGGAAATTAGCAGATTATTTGCTCGCGCGGAACGTTCCAGGCAAGAAAGCAGATATAATGACGCGCTGCGAACGTTCAGAATGGCTTTGAAAAAGAGCATCGCGGCTAGGGATATGCATGCAGCAGTAGCCGGCCTGCTTTCTATCGGAGATGTCTGTCGTATGACAGGCGATTTCGTCAGCGCAGAGAAGGCCTATGTGAGGGCTGTAACTGAAGCCCGTAAGATCGCGGATGCTGTTGGTGTTGCTGATGCTCAGGCAGGCTGGGGTCTTTCGCGCAGAGGGAGAGGAGACTGGCGGCTTGGTCTAGTTCTGCTGAAAAAGGCGTTACGGTTTTATCAAAAAAATGAGGACCGGGAAGGAATCGCCTTTACCCTTTGGTCAATAGCTGGCGCCCTGAGAATTAAAGGGGACATCCCGCGGGCTTTCGATACATATCAGGAAGCATTTGAAGCTTTTCAGTCCATACGCGCTCGTTCCGGGGTTGGGTATTGTCTCTGTGGTCTCGGCGGCACATCTCGAGTCGCCGGAAGATTTAGGGATTCGCTCGCCTATTATCGGTCTGCCAATGCCCTCTTTCAGAAACTGAGCGATGCCTTTGGTACAGCCTATTCCTATTGTGGAATTGGCAATGCATATCGCATGTCAGGCAAATATCGTCAAGCCCTTGAATCCTTTTCAGATGCAGCTCGCGTTTACCGAAAGATTGGCGACAGGGTTAGCTATGCCTATACGCTCTGGAGCGTCGGCACGACATACAAAATGCTTCTCGATCTTTCCTCAGCGCGATCCTATTTCAATAAGTCTAAAGCACTGTTCAAAAAGACGAAGGATCCTCGAGGTCTCATTTATTGTCAGCTAGCTTTCGGTGAAATAGCACTGCTTAACGGCGATACGGCAAAGGCCGAAACATGTTTTCGTGACTCGAGAGAACTGGCAAAAAAATATGGGTTTAAGATTGAACTATGCCATGCGACAATGCTCCTTTCATTTGTCGCTGGAAAAAAGAATCCACTTTGTTATAATAAATTGGGGGTGCAACTGAATTTTGCTCAAGCGCCGTTTAATATTCCCTAATTGATAGCAGCTTGTCCTAATCTATATCACATGGAATGAATGCCGAGAGAACTGTCTTTTTGAGAATTGTTAATTTGCCCAATGCCTTGACTGTTATTCGGATAATTCTTATCCCCGTTTTCATTACCGCTGTCATTTATAAGAAATATCAACATGCCCTTTTTCTCTTTGTCCTAGCTGCTGTTACCGACCTGCTCGACGGCTACATCGCACGGGTGACGGACCAGAAGACAGCTCTCGGTACATTCCTTGACCCTCTCGCAGACAAGTTGTTGCTCACATCTTCTTTCATTCTCTTCTCTTTCAAAGCCTGGATCCCCCTCTGGCTCACAATTATTGTCATCAGTAGGGACGTCATCGTGATCATTGGATGGCTTCTCCTCTATATGATTACACATGACGTGAGGATAGATCCTGTCCTACTGGGTAAGACTGCCATCGCTTTTCAGCTTCTTACGCTTGCTGTTATCTTGCTCAGCGTTAACATGCCATCCATAACCATCCCCAGGGAGTTCCTTTTTGTGATTACAGCGGCATTAACCGTCTTATCCGGCCTCCAATATGTCTATAAGGGGTTACAGATCGCCGATGCTCTTTAATAAAGGCATAACCATCGAGAGTATCGCCCCTAGCAGTGTTGCCGACGCCGCCGGGCTTAAGCCGGGTGATGTCATCACAAATATTAATACCATGCCGCTACGAGACGTCATTGACTTCATGTATTATCGTGATGGAGATGTAGTAGACATCGAATATGTTCGGGATAAGACGAAAAAAAGGCTTCGCCTGTCCCCGGAAGACAGAACCGACCTCGGCATAACTTTTAGTCCGATGAAGGTTAAGACTTGCAAGAACAACTGCGTTTTCTGTTTTGTGAAGCAGCTACCTAAAGGTCTGAGAAAAGCTCTCTATATCAAGGATGAAGATTACCGTCTTTCCTTCCTGTATGGAAATTATATTACGCTTTCCAATGTAACAGATGAAGAACGCAGGAGAATCGTCGAACAAAGGCTAAGTCCGCTCTATCTTTCCGTGCATACTACCAACAAGGCCCTGCGAGGCAGGATGCTTGGCAATACAAAAGCTGCCGATATCAAAAAGGAACTGAAGTTTTTTGCTGACCATAAAATCAGAATGCATATTCAGATTGTCTTGTGTCCTGGTTTTAACGATGGGAAGGAATTAGGCAACACCATCCAGGATATCTATAAATATCATCCCTATGCGGCGTCTATTGCTATTGTGCCCGTTGGCTTGACAAAGCACCGAAAAATACAGCTTGCATCAGTTACAAAAGAGGATGCACGTAAAGCCATAGCAACTGTTGATGCCTTTCAAAAACGCTTCAGAAAAAAACACGGAGAATCGATCGTGTACTGCTCGGACGAAATGTATATCAAGGCAGAGACTTCCTTTCCATCGTTATCAGATTATGGAGATCTCCCCCAGATCGAAAACGGAGTTGGTATGGTTCCTCTTTTCATGAGCCAGTCCAGAAAGGTAAAAGTGCCGCGGGCCCCGCACCAAAAAAGAAAATACCTCACCTTCACTGGTAGTTCTTTTTATCCATTCTTGAAGAAATTTCTTGGGCGGCTTGCTGAAAGAGAACGACTGACGGTCGATGTTGTCCCTGTGGAAAACAGGTTTTTTGGAGAAGAGGTAACGGTCACAGGCCTCCTCACAGGAAGAGATATTATTTCCACGCTGCATGACAATTCTGACCATCATGACTTTCTTCTCATTCCTGACGTTGTACTCAGAGAAGGTGATTCGCTATTGCTTGATAACGTGACGGTACCTGATGTCGAAGACGCGCTCGGCATCAAGGTTCTTGTGACTGACGGCACGCCGCAGGGTCTTATAGATACGGTACTCATGGCGGAAAACGTGGGCTGATGCCATGCAGATTTCGGGAAAAACAAAGATCACGGGCATCTTTGGCTGGCCCGTTGAACATACGCTCTCGCCATATATGCAAAATGCTGCTTTTTCTCACTGTGGCCTTGACTATCGCTACCTGCCATTTCTCGTGAGTCCCGACCGTCTTTCGAACGCCATTGAGGCGATTCGTTCATTGAATATGTGCGGCGTTAATCTTACCATACCGCATAAGGAAGCTTCATTGCCCTTCCTGGACAGCGTAGATGAAGAGGCCTTGGCTATTGGCGCTGTGAACACAATTATCAACACGAAGGGCAGACTTACCGGACACAATACTGATGGTAGGGGCTTTGCTACAGCCCTTCAGGAGCAGGGCATTACCCTTGAGGGATGCAAGGCCCTCATTGTCGGAGCAGGAGGAGCTTCCCGTGCCGTTGGCCATTATCTCAGCAGAAATGCCAAAAGCCTTCACATATATAATAGAACCCATGAAAAAGCTGTTGCTCTGGCATCATTCCTCTCACGAACCACGGGGAATGCTATTGTCGTGAAGGATCTCTCCTTTTTGTCCGATTACGATATCATCATTAATGCCACCTCACTCGGACTGAAAGATGATGACCCCCTTCCCCTTGATACCGACCTCTTGAGCCCTTTCCAGATCGTCTGTGACCTTATATACCGACAAACCACGCTTCTCATGAAAGCGCAGCAAAAGGGATGCCGAACGGCAAATGGCCTCGGCATGTTGCTGTGGCAGGGTGCCTACGCTTTTGAGCTATGGACCGGCACCCGTCCACCGGTAGACGTAATGAGAACAGCTCTTCTAAGCATTGCCAAGTAATTCTTGGCATACTTTTTGCCTTTACTTAACGCACTACGTATGATACAATTTTTTTAGTGAAAAAAAAGCTTATTTTCCTTTTGTTAATAATAATTTCTTCCGCTCTGCTTTTCTACCTACGCTCAGAGAAAGTGGCACGACTGAACGTTCAGTTGGCGGGGAATTCCTACTTTGAAGGCCTTAAAATCATTAACAAGAAAGACGGTGTTACGGAATGGGTCCTTACGGCCGACCGTGCTGACCTTTCGAAGGATGGCAAGGAAGCTTTGCTGAGCGGCATTCAGATGAATATGGAAAAGCAGGGCATGAAGGTCCGGGCAGAAAAAGGTCTTTACAACATGGAGACAAAACATGTGACTATCGATGGGATTATTACGGCGCAGAACGAGAATTACGTTATAACCACAAGTCAGGCTCTCATTGACAGCGCCGAAGGCATACTGGAAACCGAGGACAAGGTAACGGTGCAAGGTAAGAGGTTCAATCTCGAAGGCAGAGGCTTGCGAGCTGACAATAACGAGCAAAAAGTGAGGATATTGAACAATGTCAAGGCGACTTTTAACCGCTAGCATCTTTTTTCTTATCTTGTCAGCATATGCTATGGCAGACGAACCGAAGGAAAAGATTAAGGGACCGATAACCGTCACCTCCGAAACACTCACTGCCGATAACAAGCTGCACACTGCTCTTTTTGAAAAGAATGTAATCGCCAAGACTTCAGATATGACGATCCAGGCTGACTGGATGATGGTTTATTACAGTGAGCAAGGCGGTGATGTAACCAAGATCGAAGCGAAAGGCGACGTTAAAGTCTATCGCGATGCAAAGGTTATTACAGCAAAAGAGGCAACGTATTTTGCTGACGAGGAGAAGGTTGTTTTTTCTGGCAGCCCTCGTGCCGTTGACGGGGAGAACGTTGTCACGGGAACTAAAATCATCTTTTTTACAAAGGATGATCGCTCAATAGTCGAAAACAGCAAGGTTATCCTCAAGAATAAGCAGGAATGATAATGCATACACTTGTTGTCACCGGACTGCGTAAACAATACGGCAAGAAAGTTGTGTTAAATCACATCGACCTTTCCGTTTCTACTTCCGAGATTGTCGGACTTCTCGGACCAAACGGGGCGGGAAAAACTACGACGTTTTACAGCATACTCGGACTTATTCGTCCGGAACGTGGAAGTATTTTGCTTGACGGCAAGGAGATCAACGCACTACCTATGTATCAGCGGGCGCTCAGCGGCATCAGCTACCTTCCCCAGGAACCGTCGATCTTCCGTAAACTCACGGTCGAAGATAATCTGCGGGCTGTCCTAGAAATAAAAGGGCTCTCCCGAAGCGAGATAGACGAGGAGGTTGACGTACTGCTCAGGGAGTTTCATCTTGAAGAATTCTCATCAAGGGAAGGATACAAACTTTCGGGTGGAGAAAGAAGACGCTGCGAAATCGCTCGTGCACTTGCGACACATCCGACATTTATGCTCTTCGATGAACCCTTTGCCGGCATCGATCCCCTTGCAATCATCGAACTGAAGAAGATGATGACTTATCTTAAAGCGAAAGGGCTCGGCATAATCATTACTGATCATAATGTCAGAGATACCCTTTCTATTACTGATCGAGCCTATATCATCAGCAACGGTGAAATTCTTGAGGAAGGTATTCCTGAAAAACTTATTGCTACCCCTAAGGTCAAGGAAGCCTATCTAGGTGAGGAGTTCAGACTCTGATGGCGCTTGAAAGTCGACTTGAACTAAAGCTTTCGCAAAAACTGGTCCTTACGCCCCAGCTTCAGATGGCTATCAAGCTGCTTCAAATGCCACAGCTGGAACTGTCACAGACTCTCAATCAGGAGCTTACGGAAAACCCGTTTCTGGAAGAATCGACGGACATTATCGCTGACGATGACCTCTCATTCGAGGAAAAGGAGTCGATTGAACAGTCCGAAGACTATCGAGATGACGCAGAGGTTCCACTCGAGGGCTTGAGCACGTTCACAGCCGATGACTATTTTGATGAGCGTAGCTCGGACGGCAGAGATCTTGGATATTTTACGTCGGGCAATGTCACCCACCCTTCCTTCGAGCAGTTTCTCAGCAGTTCTCCTGATCTATACGACCATCTCATCTGGCAGTTGCGTCTATGTCACGAAGCAGACGAAGTACGCCGTGTTGCTGAACTTATCATCGGCAATATTGACGAAAACGGTTACCTCATAGCGACAGACGAGGAAATCCAGAGGATTTCGCAGGCTTCGCCGGAAATTGTGGAAGAGGCTCTCATCCTTGTCCAGAGTTTTGACCCCCCGGGTATTGCAGCACGAAATCTTAAGGAGTGTCTTCTTCTGCAGCTCAGGCCACTTAATCTGCGCGGTACGCTCGTGGAGACCATCATTTCAGATCATCTTGATCTTGTCAGCAAGAAGAAGTATCAGAATATTGCCCGTTTGTGCAATGTTTCTGCAGACGATGTTACTGCCGCTGTAAAAGTCATCGAAGGGCTTGACCCCAAGCCCGCTCGCAATTTCACCGTTGCCTCCACGAATTATATCAGTCCCGATGTCTTCATAATAAAGGCCGATTCTGGATATCAGATTCTCCTGAATGATGAAGGGCTGCCAAAACTCAGGATTAACAGCTATTATCACCGCCTTCTTACTCAAAAAAACCTTGTTTCAAAAGAAGAACGACAGTTCCTTGAGGAAAAGCTACGCTCGGCAGTATGGCTCATTAAGAGCCTTGATCAAAGAAATAAAACGATTTACCGAGTGACGGAAAGCATTCTTACATACCAGTGTGACTTTTTTGATGGCGATGTAAGCAACTTGAAGCCGCTTAATCTGAGAGATATCGCGACTGAACTGAGTCTTCATGAAAGTACCATCAGCAGAGTGACTTCAAATAAATATCTTGCCTGTCCTCATGGCATATTCAGCTTCAAGTACTTTTTTAGTAATGCAATACCAAGCGATGCGGGCGAGCTTTCATCCACGTCTGTAAAAGAGATGATCCGAAAGATAATATCTGAAGAGGACCCCGCATCACCGCTCAGCGACATGAAAATAGGAGATATTTTCAAGAGCCAGAATATTACGATAGCGAGAAGAACCATAGCGAAGTATCGGGAAGAGTTGAAAATCCCGTCGCAGAGTCAGAGGAGACGATAACGACAACGATAACGACGGACATTGCATTGAAGAAAGGAGAACGTATGAACATTGTAGTGAATGGAAGACATCTCGAAGTGACCCCGGCATTACGGAATTACTCTGAAGACAAGATAATAAAGTTTGCAAAGTATCTGCCAGAAGCGTCAGAGGCTATTGTAACCCTCAGCATTGAGAAATATCGCCATAAGGCCGAGGTGCTGCTCAAGACGAATGGAGTTCTCATCCAAGCAGAAAGCGTTACTGGAGAGATTTATTCTTCTATCGATGAGGTTTCTGAAAAACTCGACCGACAGGTCAAGAAATATAAGGAAAAAAGTACTTCCTACAGAAAAGGTGCAGCAAAACCTGTTGGTCCCCAAGAGAGGGGTGTACTGTTACCGGAAGGGGGCAGAATCATCAAAAATAAGCGCTTTGATCTCAAACCCATGAGTCCTGATGAGGCATCCATGCAGATGGAGCTACTCGATAAGGATTTTTTTGTATTCATCAACGACAAGAGCAGCGATATCAATGTTATCTATCGCAGAAAGGACGGCAATTTCGGTCTCATCGAACCCGCGAAATAATCTGTTCATGGGACATACCAAAAGAGGTCCGACATGGAGGTCTGCGGCAACCGGCAGAAGCGCTCGTTCGAGAATCCTTGTTGTCAGTGGTCTGTCCGGCTCAGGCAAGACCGTTGCCCTGCGAGCAGTTGAAGACGCAGGTTTTTATTGCGTAGACAATTTGCCGGTTTCTCTAATCCGTGCGTTAATCGAAAAGATATCGCACCAGCAGAATTCTGCACACATCGCCATCGGCATAGACATCCGCGAGAAGGAGTTTCTCGGCGATCTTAAACTTACGCTCGCTGAACTTAGAAAAGTTTTTCCCCTCCACATACTCTTTCTTGAAGCAGAACCGACAGTCCTTATTAGACGATTCAAGGAGACGCGGAGGCCGCATCCACTCGGCGGATCTATCGATGAAGCCATAAGAAGTGAAAAAAAAGCTCTTCTTGTATTGAGGAATAATGCTGACAGAGTCATTGATACCTCAGCGCTCTCTCCGCATGAGCTGCGAAGACTTGTTGCGGCATTCTATGCACCCCGTTCAGGACATGCAGAGCTTGCAGTAAGCCTCATATCTTTTGGCTTCAAGTATGGTATACCCCAAAACATTGATCTCCTCTTTGATGTACGCTTTCTTCCCAACCCCCATTTTATTCCTGCTTTGAAAGAATTAAGCGGAACAGACAAGAAGGTTTCGGATTATGTCTTTTCCCATTCGGCCACGAGACAATTTATGAAAAAAATCTCTGATCTTCTTGCTTTTTTGATCCCACATTATATCCGTGAAGGAAAATCATATATCTCGATTGCATTCGGCTGCACAGGAGGAAAGCACCGTTCTCCGGCAATAGTTGAGAAAATTGCTAAAGCCCTATCCGGAGACGCAATTGACGCGCATATCATTCACCGTGATTTATCCTGATATGTTTCGGAAGACCGCAGATGCATCCATCGTCTGTGAGATTGTTGCAACAGTTTCCTGGCCGATCTAAAGACAGACAGCCTTGCGATGGTGGTGGCTTCGTTCATGGCATTTTGCCTTAGACTTCAGCTTCGCAAGGTTTACTAGACCCTCCTTTCTTCAGGCCCAAAAATATATTTATGGAGTTGCAGATTGAGCCTGACGTGCAACCGGTCCGAAATAATCCACTCTGCAAGTTTCCGAGGGTCAAGAAATCCAAAGGCCGGAGCAAAAAGTACTTCACAACGACTTGCCAGTTCTTCGTCAAGAACGATCCTTGTTGCCCAAGTATAATCATCTTTGTCACAGATAACAAATTTGACTTCATCATTTTTTTTAAGATAGTGAAGATTGGTAAAATCATTATGCAGACTCATCCCGCTCGACGGTGTCTTGACATCCATGATCACAATCACTTTCTCATGAATCTGCTTGATAGGCAGCGTTCCATTCGTCTCAAGCAGTACCGTGTATCCTGAGTCAAGCAGCATCGCTGTAAGTGCTGCCACTTCTTCCTGCTGCAGGAGCGGTTCCCCGCCGGTGATCTCCACAAGGCGGATTGCTGCCTTATGCACGCATGCAAATATGTCTTCTACGGAAAGATCCTCCCCTTCATCAAAGGAGTATTGTGTATCGCAGTAGCTACACCGGAGATTACAACCGCTCGTCCGGACAAATGTGCAGGGCCTGCCGGCAAACGTCGATTCTCCCTGGATACTGGTAAATATTTCGCAGACTTTCATGACGTTGTCTCATGATTTGATCTTACAGTCAGATACCCCGAAAAAAGGATCATGATTCCTCCCCCCAGGGAGCGAATGTCAGGAATCTCATCGAGAAAGAACATAGCGAACAAAATTGCACAGAGAGGCTCAAGATAACCGAGAACTGCTGTCCTCGTTGCATTCACAAAACGCAGTCCTTGGTAATATAACACCGGTGCTATCGTTGAATGGACAACGCCTATTAAAAGGTAGGTCCAGATAGCACGTTGGGAGAATTCCCGGACAAAAGGGGCAAGCAGCATGACGATGGTCGTGTTGACGAGAAATGTCAGCACGACAGGATGGTATTGCCGAGCATAAAGGCGGCCTAATATGACGATAAGTGCATAGGCAACTCCGGAAACAATGCCGGCAACGATACCTGCAGAATGTTCCTCATTTAGCGAAAATCCATTCAGCATGATCCAGAGTCCAACTGAAGCAACAAGCATGGCAAGGATGAGTAGCCAAGAGACTTTTTCTTTCAAGAATACAACCGCAAGGGCGGCTACTATCACCGGGGCAATATAATGAGTCAGCACAGCATTGGCTATGGTCGTTTCTTTAAATGCAAAGTAATACGTCAACATATTTATCGCTGAAACAATGCCAAGTAAGAGGGGATATCGTATTTTCATCACTCCAGCAATCCCGCGATGAAGTCCCTTTACGAAAATATACGTCCCCTGAAGCACGCTGGAAGCTATCAGCGCATAAAATATGAGAATATGAACGGGAACAGGTGATAACCTGATAATAACGCCGAGAGAGCTCCAGAGAAAGATCGCAAACAGAATGTAAAAATGAGCCATGAGTGCGAACTACTGCTCCCGAAACTTCCTTCGCAATGCACGTTCAACATGAGGAGACACGAGGCCGCTGACCGTTCCCCCAAGAGAAGATATTTCCTTTACAATCGTAGCAGTGAGATACGAATATTCCTCGCTCGGCATCATGAAAACCGTCTCAATGTCTGATGAGAGCCGTCTATTCATGAGAGCGAGCTGCAGTTCATATTCGAAATCGGAAACAGCCCGCAATCCTCTTACGATCGCAATGCCTTTCTTTTCTCTAACATAATCCACAAGGAGGCCGTCGAACATCTCCACACTGACCCTTTTATAGCTCTTAATCGTCTTACGGATTAAGGTTAACCGTTCATCAACGCTAAAGAGCGGATTCTTCTTAGGACTTGGAGCAACAGCAACGATCAGATGGTCGAAAATCCTGAGTCCCCTGCGGACGAGATCAAGATGCCCGTTGGTAAACGGATCGAATGTACCGGGATATATAGCAGTCCGTCTCTTCATCCTTCTTTCCTATATAATGTAAGCATTGTGTCGCCATAGCGATATTGCCTCTTGCATGCTAAGGTACCAAATCTTTCCGGCATTTTTTTCTTTTTTGAATGTTCAAAGACGATGACGCCTTTGACATCTAAGATACCATATTCCTCAATCAGTGGCAGGATTTTCTCGATTTCTTCAGATGCATAAGGAGGATCTGCAAAGATAATATCAAAATGTTCACTTGCCCTGGAAACCTTTGCCAGAAATGTGTCGGCTTCATCGCAGTGTATTTCTACCCTCGCTTCGAACTTTACCTTCTTAATTTCTCTTTCAATGGCATCTGAGCGAAACCTCACCGCTTCGACAAATACGATCCGGCCGGCTCCCCTTGATGCAGCCTCAATGCCGATGGCGCCAGTTCCTGCATACAGGTCGAGGAAGCAGGAGCCTTCCAGTTCGCTCCGCAGAATATCAAATAGAGCTTCTCGCACTTTTGATGGTGTGGGTCGCAGTTCATCTTTTCCCTTTTTTATCCCGAAAAGCCTTTTTTCCCCTATTTCTCTCCCCTTGAACTTTCCAGAAGAAATTCTCATGGCCGCACAATCCTCATGCAGTCTAGGCTCGCTCCCCGCACATAACAACGGTAACAGAGAGATATACCCAGGCATATGTTTTCATAGTGATGCATTTTTGACACAATTATATTATGCACGCCGAGACCGCATCAAGGGAGCAGGAGCTTGCCTTCCCTAAACAGTATCAGGATAGACGTATTAAGATGCATTCTTGAGATGTTCGGTTTGGTCGGCATGTAATGAACTTCAAAGAGATCTCGCATAGAGACCTGCCATCAAATCTATGATAAATAATGGTCTCTTGCATAAATTACCTCGGATTCATGTCGAAATCGAGGAATAAGCTCCAGCTATCATGCTCAGATCGTAAATTAGGGTGGCATTCGCCAGTTCAACAGAAACACACCAGAAAGTGAACGCCCCTGAATGGCAAAGGTATCACTTATGTCTTTCTTGCTGTGGCAGCTTTACTGGAGAATAACGTCTTAATAAATCACCTCGACATTGTCTGATAAAAACCATACAGTCTCAAGAGAACTTACGCATCGGAATTCAATGACAGCGAGGCAGTGATATGTCCGCAGGAAATATCCTGCTAACGGCTGCAAATTTTATTACCAACACAACGAGAATGCCTCCCCTTGCGCCACTCGTATAGACAGGGCACCTACTAACCGTACATATGGCTCATGCTTTCACATGCCACAACTAATTCAAACAAGCCACCAAACTAACATAATGTTATTCTTTAAGTATTGCCTCTAATCACCATTATTTAATAACTTATTGAAACTTTCTTTTTCCTTTTCGGGCAGATTTTCCCAAAATCTCGACTGCTTCAGATGTTGCATCCTTTCATGAGCAGTCATTTCCCGCCCCCTATTATATCTCCTGCGGGCATCAACACGGTCGTCTGCAGAGAATGGGCGTATTTTCGACAGCCGCTTTTTAACTTTATCCCGCTCGTCCGGCCCAAGTCCTTTATAGTGGAGATAACGCTCTTTAAGCCTCTGCTGCTCCTCCATGGAAAGTCCATTAAATTCTCTGTAGTTACGTCGTATTCTCTCCTGTCTTTCAGGAGTACTGGATTTCCACTCACGATAATTCTGAATGACCCTGTTTTTTTCCTCGGCGGTCATGGAGTTCCAAATATGCTGATTCATCCGCAATCTCGCATCTTCAGCAGAGGCAAGATTCCCCTGAGTCATAACAATAGAATAAACCAACAAAATCAGATAGCTATACTTCATGCCTGCGCCACTTCGAGAGAACTCTTACGTCTATACTCCCCCTTCTGATCAGTTTCATCGATAAGCGGAAGATAATCAATCTTGACCAGTTCATCCATTGCATCGTAGAAATCTTCATCTTGCAGAACGTGAAGATTTGCTATTATTTCGTCCTCGTCGAACGGTAAATGATCAGCAGAAAACTGCATTGGAGCTCCAGAAAATGGCAACAGCGCCTGCTGCTCTCGCTGCAAACCCGAAAACCTGATTGTCATGCCGACAACAATGAGGAGTGCCGCAGCGACCGGAATCATTAACTTTAACCATAGCTTTTTCCGCTGGTCGGCCAGATAAGATAGAACCCCCATCCGTATCTTTTGAGGAGGATCACAATCTTCCCACCTTTCAAGAATATCCCATGCATCTTTAAGTTCCAGAACCATTTTTCTACAGTCATGACAGACCGTTAAATGCTCCGCAACACTTCTTGACTCCTTTTCCTCCAGTTTGCCTTCTTGGCAGGCAGGCAACATTTCCTGGATCACTCTACATTCCACCGTCTCCTCCTCTTAATTTAACACCTGAACACCAGTCAGGTTTCTTATGTTATACCGCTTAATTCCTTCGCGAGAATGGCCTTAGCACGATAGACTCTCAGCTTGACCGCGGTGACGGTACACCCCATAATGGCAGCTATCTCATCGTATGAAAGTCCATGATATTTGCTCAGAATGACCGCCATCTTCATATTTAACGGCAACCTGTTTACTGCCCTCATCACAATTTCCTGTGTCTGTTTTCTCTCTATTCGTTCCATGGGTTGCTCTTCTTTTGTCGGCAATTCCGGCATGAATTCACTATCAAGAGAGACAATGTCACTTGACCGTCTAGATCGGTCACTTGACCGTCTAGATCGTAACACATTAAAACAGAGGTTCTTAACGATCGTATACAGCCAGGTGGTAAACTTCGCATCGGGAGTGTAGGTCTGAGACGCTTTATGAATTCTGATAAACGCGTCTTGTGTTACATCTGCGGCATCATCAGGATTATTGAGAAAGCGAAGTGCAAGATTATAGACTGATCTCTGATGACGCGCTAAGAGGAGTTCGAAGGCCTTCTCATCGCCCTTCTTGATGCGGGCCATCAAGGCGATGTCTGTCTCTTCCACGTTTATGTGGTGATTCGAGGGTTAAGGAGAGCGCTTATTTCCCGTATTTCGCCGTAAATATTAACTTTTCTTCCGACCACTTCAAGTCTATTCTCGGCAAATAACCTAATGGCCTCAGGAAATATCCTGTGCTCCAATCTCAGAATTCGTTCGGAAAGGGCATCTTCGGTATCGTCAAAAAAAGCCGGAACTGCTGCCTGTATGATGATAGGACCGGTATCAACTCCTTCATCGACAAAGTGTACCGTGCATCCTGAAATCTTGACGCCGTACTCCAGCGCCTGGCTTTGGCCGTGCAATCCGGGAAAAGATGGGAGAAGGGCGGGGTGTATATTCATGATCCTGTAACGATAGGCGTCCACCAGGGGTTTTCCGACCACCCTCATAAACCCCGCGAGAATGACCAGACCGACCTCACGGACCTTCAGTTCTTCAGCAATCTTCTTGAAATAGTCGTTTCGAGATGCAAAGAGCTTCGGAGTGAGGATAAGAGTTTCAATGGCATGTTTCTGAGCTCTTTCTATGGCGTAGGCATTTGGGTTGTCCGTGATAAGAAGTACGATATGTGCCTTAAGATAGCCTGAATCAATAGCATCAATAATTGCCTGGAAATTGGATCCTCGCCCCGAAGCAAGGACGCCGATGGAAAGCGTTTCCATTTCCTCCTCCTCAGAATATGTTTCGCTCATTCTATATATGGTATATGATATGGCCGGTTACAATCTGACATCAATGAAAGCTTTTTCGCGAAGCGACTTGATCCACGCATTGTAGCGCTCCGTGAAAAGCTTGTTACTTATCGCATTTCTCGCGTTCTCCCGGATTTCCGCAGGTGATTTCTTTTCTGTCTTTTCGTCAAGTTTGATAATGTGAACACCTGCGTCCGTCCAAAAAGGTTTACTCACATCACCCACCTGCATTCCCGACAACGCAACACTGAACTCCTTAGCCAGACTCTCCTTATCGATAAATCCCAGATCGCCTCCTGCATTCCTGTTGGGACCTTCGGAGTATTCTTTCACCAAGGCATCGAAATCTTGACCCTGCATGATTTTTTCGTAGACTGCCTGGGACAGTTCTTCAGTCTTCGTTCGGTCGGCTGCATCGACGGGTTTTTTGAAAAATATCTGACGTATGTGGAATCTTTCCGTAGAACCTTCGAAACTCCTATTGTCACGGAGAAAAGCATCTACGTCCTGATCGGTCGCCAGCACTTTGTTGCGCACCTGTTGATTTACAACCTTGCTGATAATAATCTGTTCGCGTAAACGCTTCTTATATTCATCAAACGAATATCCTTCTGTTTTGAGAGATTCCTGAAACTGTATTTCTGACATTTTATATTTTTTCTTAATACCCTCAATGGCATCCTGCACCTCGGCGTCCGAGACCCTTATGCCGAGCTCCTTTGCCGCTTGAAGCTGCAGTCTGAAATTAATAAGGTTTTCGAGAAAACCCGCCTCATTCTCTTTAAAGACCTTCATTCTTTCCTCTTCACTGAGCTTTTTCATCCCGGGTACGGCATCATACTCCATAGAACGGTACAGTTCACTCCATGTTATGACTTCCTGGTTTACGATCGCTACAACTCGGTCCAGCAAATGGGCAGCCTGAGCCGATGACAGGCAACATGCGAAGAAGATGCAAGCAACAATGAACTTCTTTGTAAGCATAACAACCTCCGAACGTATACTATAAATCATGTTTTTTTATAAAATCCATTTGTATTTTTTGTTATAAATCTATAAGCTTTATTTATATTGAAGATTAATTCGCAGTATTGCTATAATCACGTGCCGGATGCGAATGTATCAGAATATGAGGTCATAAGCAGATCAGAGTGCAGCCCGAAGCGGATGCTACGTCCGAAATAAAATTTTCATTTAGGAGGTTTGTATGCCGTATGACGCGACAAAATTAGCCGACTGGCAGATTTCCGAAGAAGCAGAAAAAAATATGCCCACGCCTGACGAATGGCGCGAAAAACTCGGCCTGCAGAAGGACGAGATGCTTCCCATGGGCCGCCTCTCGAAGATCGACTTTTTGAAGGTCATCGAGCGCCTCAAGGGAAAGCCCGACGGAAAATATATTGAGGTTACGGCCATTACCCCTACTCCGCTGGGCGAAGGGAAGAGCACCACATCCTGTGGTCTTATGGAAGGCCTCGGAAAGCGAGGTGTCAACGTAGGGGGCGCCCTGCGCCAGCCCTCAGGCGGCCCTACGATGAACGTTAAGGGTACGGCTGCCGGCGGCGGCAATTCCCTGCTGATCCCTATGACCGAGTTCTCCCTCGGCCTCACCGGCGATATTAATGACATCATGAACGCCCACAACCTGGCCATGGTTGCCATGACCTCCCGGATGCAGCACGAGAGAAACTATAACGACGAGCAACTGGCGAGACTGACCAAGATGAGAAGGCTGGACATCGACCCAACGCGCGTGGAGATGGGCTGGATTATGGACTTCTGCGCCCAGAGCCTTCGTAACATCATCATCGGCATCGGCGGCAGGCAGGACGGGTATATGATGCAGTCAAAGTTCGGCATCGCCGTGGGCTCGGAATGCATGGCCATCCTGTCCATCGCCAACGATCTTGCTGACCTGAAGAAGCGCCTTAACGAAATCACGGTCGCTTTCGACAAGAGCGGCAAGCCCGTCACTACCGGAGACCTTGAAGTAGGCAATGCCATGGCAGCCTTCATGCGCAATACCATCAACCCCACGCTCATGTGCACAGCGGAATACAACCCTTGCTTTGTCCATGCAGGTCCCTTCGCCAATATCGCCGTCGGGCAGTCCTCCATCATCGCAGACAAGGTCGGTCTGAAACTCTTCGATTATCACTTGACTGAGTCCGGATTTGCCGCAGATATCGGGTTCGAGAAGTTTTGGAACGTCAAGTCCCGCTTTAGCGGCCTGAAGCCGCATGTTTCAGTGCTTACCACTACGGTGCGGGCACTGAAGATGCACGGCGGAGGACCTAAGGTAGTGGCCGGCAAAGCTCTGCCGGATGAATATACCAAAGAGAATATTGCGTTGGTCGAAAAAGGCTGCGCTAATATGGTTCACATGATCAACGTCATCCGCAAGTCGGGCATCAACCCGGTGGTCTGCATCAACCGCTTCTACACCGATACCGACGCAGAAGTCGCCGTGGTCAAGAAGGCTGCCGAGGCAGCTGGCGCACGCTGCGCAGAGTCCCAGCACTGGCTTAAGGGCGGTGAGGGTGCGTTGGAACTTGCTGATGCGGTCATTGATGCGTGCAAGGACAATAACGACTTCAAGTTCCTGTATCCGCTTGATATGAAGCTGCGCGACCGTGTCTCCACAATTGCCAGAGAGGTCTACGGCGCTGACGGCGTATCCTGGAATCCAGAAGCCGCAGAAAAGGCCAAGATGCTTGAAGAAGATCCGAAATATGCTGATTATGCAACCATGATGGTCAAGACACATCTGAGCCTTAGCCACGACCCTGTGCTCAAGGGTGTTCCGAAGGGCTGGACCCTTCCCATCAGGGATGTGCTCATCTATTCCGGGGCAAAGTTCCTCTGCCCCATGGCCGGGACGATCAGCCTCATGCCCGGGACGAGTTCAAATCCTGCATTCAGAAGGGTGGATGTGGATGTCAAAACCGGAAAGGTGAGCGGACTGTTCTAAACACCTCTGCTTTGATGGTATTAAGGGAGCCCCTCTGCAGAATGCAGGGGGGCTTTTTAATTTATATAACTCATGCAATTCTGATAGCAACCTGGCCAGGGCACCCTCTCTCCTTCTCGCTCGCCAGGCGGGCTCGCGCCGAGGCACCTGCCTTGTTCAGACATTCAGTCTTTCACAAGGACAGCTGGGACCGTTCGCATTCCCTGATCTGCACACCCCTGCACCAACGGACTATAACTTTATGAATCATGCGGGCTTGAGGAAGGATAATTCTCGTGGGATAGGGCAGCCTTTTATGCTATAACAACTCTCCGGCTCGATATCGAGGAACCGTTCTCACGCGGCGTATCGACTTTAAAAAGAGGATATTGTCTACACTCAACTGACTTTCTCAATAAACGGGCAGGTAATTCAAGACGATTATTTCGCCATTTTCCTCATGTTTTTCTTTTCCTGTCAGCATGGTAAAATTATTTCATGAAAAAAGTCGGATTTGTGTATGATGATGTTTTTCTTCTGCATGACATGCCCCCCGGCCACCCCGAATCAAGAGACCGCCTGATCGCCATCACAGATGCGCTGCAGCGGTCACCTCAGTGGGAGTCGATGCATCATCTTAATCCGCGAAAAGCTGGCGAGGAGGACATACTTGCTGTGCATACGGCTTCCTATTTTTCAGAGATTCGCCATTTCACCGGCTATTTTGATCCTGATACCTATATCTCACCACGTTCAGTGGAAGCTGCGCTGTTTGCGGCGGGAGCGGTGATCACTGCAGTGGATGCTTGCAAAGAAGGCACTATTGAACGGGCCTTCTGCGCTGTAAGGCCGCCTGGCCATCACGCCGAGGCAAACCGTGCCATGGGCTTCTGCATATTCAATAATGTCGCTATAGGAGCGAGGTATGCCCAAAAAGTCGGATATGGCAGGGTATTCATCATTGATTTCGACGTCCATCATGGAAACGGCACTCAGCATATTTTCGAGAAGGACGATACGGTCTTTTATTTCAGCACCCATCAGTATCCGCATTATCCCGGAACAGGAAAGGAGAGCGAGCGCGGCATAGGTATCGGGCAAGGCTTCACCTATAATGTACCCATGCACCATGGAGCAGGAGATAAAGACTACTTTCACGCATATCAGGATGTCCTGCCGGGCCTAATTACCCGTTTCGATCCTGATATAGTTTTAGTATCAGCTGGTTATGACCTTCATGCCGGTGACCCGCTTGCCGGCATCCGGGTGACTGACGAGGGTATCAGGAATATTGTGCGTTCCATTATAACCTCGAAGAAGGGAATTCCCTATATCTTCTGCCTTGAGGGAGGTTATAACCTCTCATCTCTTAGTACATCAGTACTCATTACCGTCAACGAACTGCTATCTACAGACTAAGCAGCCGCTACTGTTATTCTGGCTGGCCGCCCTCGTCATGTTTATGCATATGGATATCAGCCTGGCCGAGTTTTTTCTTCCGCTCCTCGATTTTTCTGCGAATATCCTTAATCCTGTTCTTATATTCTTCCGTCAATACATCAGCCTCTTCCTTGTTACCCACCACATGAGGCGTAATCAGGAGAATGAGCTCTTTCTTATCTACCGAATCGGTCGTCACGCCAAAGAGATATCCAAGGATAGGGATGCTGCTCAGAAAGGGAAGACCGGAGCGACTCTGGATATTCTTCTCCTGGATGATCCCGCCGATGACCAAGGTATGACCGTCCTGGACAATGGCCGTTGTATTGGCCTTTCGGGTCGTAAAGCCCTGATAGTCCTGCCCCCCAATCTTTACCAATTGACCGAGCTCGCTGACCTCCTGCGATACCTTCATGGTAACCTGCTTTTTTTCGTTGATCTGCGGCGTGACCGTCAAGATGGTGCCGACAGACTTGAACTGGACCTGGGAAGTAGTATTATTGACAAGAGTCGCATCTACGCCTGCCTGCGTAACCGAGGTTGCAACCGGGACCTCGTCACCTATCTCGATCTTCGCTTCTTTATTGTCGAGTGCCAGAATATGCGGGCTTGCAAGAACATTGACATTATTCAGGAGTGCTTCAGCAGTTATCAATGCAGCAAAGCGCTTGGGATCTATTATTGCAGCAAACCCTCCCGTCGGTAACTTTGACAGAATTCCATTGTCGTCTACGGGAAATTCAAATCCTCTCCGCTTTGCCGCTGCCGACAGAAAATCGCGGCTCGTAAAGCCCCCGACTACGTCCAAATCCTGACCCTCGATATGAATCGATGTCTTCAGCAGCCACTCGAGACCAAGTCTCGTTGTATCGTTCAGCGTTATTTCAGCTACCAGCACCTCAATCAAGACCTGTTTTGGCTGGATATCCAGTCTCTTGATAGTTTCCATAAGGGCAAGATAAGCACGCGGCGTTGACTTTATGATCAGGGCATTAATGTCGTCATAGGCCTCGATCACCACGTCTCCCTCGATTTCCCCTGCTACACCTTCAAGGACTGCAGCAGTGCTCCCTGCAGCCGGTGCAGGAGTCCGCGGCAGTGTTCGCTGCCCCGGTCGGACAGGAGGTGTAACCGCAGGGGTAGGAGCGACCTGCTGCACTGCTGGTGCTGCTCCCCCAGGCGCTGCTCCCTTTTTTACATAAATGCTTTTCAGTATTTCGGCAAGCTTCTTGGCCTCACCGTTTTCGACGCTGTAAACAAAGGTCTTGATCGAATCCCGCTCTGTGGAGGGTATATCAATGGCGTCGAGAAGTTTCATGAATTTCAGGATGCCTGCAGGAGGGGCTGTCACAATGAGCATGTTTGACGGTTCATAGACGATGATATCGGTCCCTCGCGGCATAAGGTTTTTCACAATATTTGCAACGTCGTTGGCCTTTACATACTCCAGCGGGATTTCCTGCGTTATAAAGCCCGCATCCAGCGGCAGTTCGCCCCCCTTCCCGAGTTGCACCGGCACGGGCTGCTGCTTTGCGGTGTCAATGGGAATGATGCGGTAAAAACTTCCCTCCTTAACCGCGGTAAAGCCATTGAATTCCAGAACCGTCTGAAACGTTGAAAAGAGCTCACTCATCGGTATTTTATTACGGGACTGAATGGTAATTTTGCCGGTAACGCCGGGGGCCAGGATATAATTGATCTGCAGCATGTCAGATATGGTCGAAATAACGGTCTCAATGTCTGCATTTTCGAAGTTGAGCATGACGTATTTCTCTTCCTGCTTCTGTTCTGCCGGCTGTTCAGGTTTTTTTTCAACCGTCACATCCTGGGGAACAGGGGGTGTTTCCGGAGGCGGCGTAATCTCACTCGGCTGCTGAACAGCAACGGGCGGCTCTTCCGGTTTTATTGTCTGCTTAGGAGCGCAGGAACCGACAAAAAGCACAAGAAGTGCTGCAATAAGAAAGGTATTATTCATCTTCCTGTCCTCGGCATATTGGATATGGTCTTCACTTTTTCGATGCTCATCGTTATGGTTTCGTTGTTCCATTGTAACACAACCTTCTTTTCAGATATATCAGATACTTCGATATCTTCAACCTTATCACCTTTTCTCAAGGGGACGGCTTTCGCCTGATTGATCTCAAGATATGCGATAAAATCTCCGAAGTTATCAAGTACGATCCCCTTGAGAGCAAGGGCGGGGCGCTGCGGAGGGGGAACCGCCACCGTGACCGGAACGGGCTTTGGCTCCAGATAGGTCCGCGAAGGACTGAAAAGATTCTTTTCGATTATGTCCTTGTCCCAGGCAGGAGCATAGGCTGACTTTGCAACCGTGGTCTCCTTTATGGCCGCATGCTTTACTGCATCCCGGTCGAGCGGATCATAGGCAACCGCATTTATGTAAAACTTCCACGCTGCCACAACAGCCAGACATGCCATGATGAGCAATACTGCCTGTCTCCGTATCATCCTGTCCTTGCCAGCCCGGAAATCTGAATTTTAAATCGCAGTTCCTTCGGATTCTGCATGTTGGTTACATTGTAGCTCATCTTGTCGATCTTGAGCATGACTGCGCTCTTTTCGCATGCCGCGAGAAATTCACTTATCTGCTTAATATTGGCATTTCCCTCAAAATAAACCGGAACCACCAAGAATTCCCCCTCTTTCACGACATTAATGGGGCGGATAGTAAGGACAGCCAGTCCTGTTTTCTCAGCGAGTTCCGATACCATGCGCTGCATGCTGGCAGAAGAGAGAAACTCTGATTTTTCAGGTATCAGCCTCTCCTCCAGCTTCTTCATATCAGCGATTGCAGCCTGAATCTCCTTGTCAGTTATCCCGGAGCCCTTCAGATACGCTTCATATTTCTGCAACACGCCATATTCCGACTGGATTTCTTCACGCATTGCCTCTGATCTGGGAGCAAGATAATAGTTTTGAAACAGAAGGACGGTTACAATCAACAATATGCCCAGTAACACTATTTTGCGCTGTTTCATTTATCCTTAACCTCAAGCTTCAGGGAAAACCGTTCTTCACCCTCGCGGGATATGATCGGAGCAGAGAAGGCAATAGACTTAAAAAGTCCGGATTTTTCCATTGAGAGAACCGTGTCAGAGGTTTTGCGGGAAAAACCTTCCAACTCAATACCCCCTTTATCATCAAGCGACAGATTTATGACCCACGTATCTGCAGGCACTGTCCGTGACAGGATGTTCATAGCTTTTATCGCGATATTTGACCGGTCGAGAAAATCAACGAGCACCCTCCGCTCCCCTTGCACCGCATCCAGCTTCTTTCTCGTCTCTATAACTCCTGATGCCCTGGCCTTAATCGCCTTGATCTGAGCCTCTATGGAATTCAGCGTATAGAGATCTTTCAGATAGGTAACAAACCCGGTGAGAAGAAAGAAAACTACTGCGGCTGTTGCACATCCCGCCACCATATAGGGATAATAGTCTTTCTTTTGCCGCATGAGCTCGGGCGGGATAAATTCAAGTCCGAACCGTGCTTTTTTTGCAAATGATGAAAGCAGGGCATAGGGAGGATAGACCTGCGCCTTCCGGGCTGCAAAGCGCTCCACCACATGCGGCTCAAACTCGCCGGAAGCATAGACCTTGCCCGGATACTGCTGCAGGTCAGAGTCAAGTTCTTCTGTCAGGTTACGATCTTTCGCTAATCGCTTCACCAATACCACACCGTCTTCCTCCATGGCAACCAGCTCGAAATCATCGTCAGCAGCATTGATGAAAATTCCCTTGATCCTTTTTTCATGAGCAAGCTCCGCAATGCTGTCAAGCAGGTCCATAGTTCGCAAACGGATTGAAACAAGTTCCATCCCTGCATCCGTTACGGCCTTGTGCAGGGCTTTGATAACGTCCTTCTTAATCGAAAACACGAGGGTACGCACGCCGTCCTGCCCTTTTGCCATGAGGAAGTCAAATTCATACTCGTCAACCGGAAGAGGAAGATGTTTTTCCAACTCAAAGTGAAGTGCTCGCCGCAGATCCTCCTTCGTCATAAGCGGCATCGTAATAAGTCTGTACGAGAAATAGTGGAGCGGCAGTCCGATAACAACCCCATCAGGAGAAAACTCCGTCTTCCAATGGAGAAGGGCTTCGGCAAGCTCGCCGAGATGCTCTTTCTTCTCTCCTCCCAGAAGAACCTCTCCGGATTTCAGATGTCGCACTTTTCTGAACCGCACTTCTGCAGCAGCCAGGCGGAGTCTTCTGCTGTCTATGTCAACCCCTAACAGTCTCGGCACGCTCTCTCCAATAGATTGTTTTGAATTTAAGGCCTTCTGCGGAAGGCTGTCTATTCACTACCCCGATGATCCTTGTCGCTATGGGGCTCTCATGCAATTTTGCAAAGACCTCGATTCTGAAATTCTGTGTTGCAACGGTATTCAGTCCCCGCACAGCAAACTGCTGCGGTATGAACCTGAATCCTCCAAAGTCCTTGTTGCGCTGTTTCAGGATAGTCTCAATCTCCACGATATTCAGTCCGAGAAAGTCCATAACTTCCTTCGAAACTGTATTGATATTCAGCAGATTTCTGCCAAACGTGGTGACCAGCGGAAGTACCCCCGTAACGCCCTCCCCGGTCCCGTAAAGATACGCAGGCGTCATGCCTTTTACAAGGGCAAGTTCTTCCGGCACGTCAAAGAGACCGTTCTTGGCCTTATACGGTTCCGGAAGTCCCTCATAATAATCATCTTCCGCTCCGGAAAGATGATGCTCGTTATCCAGGTCCTTCCAATCCAGGATAGAATCCACGACCGTGTTCAAATCATCCTGTTTCACACCGCAGTAGGAAAAGAGCTTTGTTAAACGGTCCTGATTAGCAAAGTTGATATTTATCTTGGCATTCTCATCGGTTATAAATATATCGACAAGTCCCTCCGCCCTATCATGCCTCCCGGTGACGGGTTGGGTCTCGTTATCAATCCAGAAGTTCCCCTCACTGTCAAGGAAGTCTATGGTGAGATCCTTGTCAGAAGCAAGATAGTTCAAAGCTTCCTGGAAGCCAGAAAGAGCAAGATAATAGCTCTGCGTATCCTCTTTAAAATTCCTGACACCGGCGGAACCCCACCTTGTCGAGGCCAGAAAACTCATCGATACAATACTGAGCAGCACCAGCACCCAGAGAACCATCATCAGCGCAACTCCCTGCATATTGAAACCGCTCCGGGTGCCGACACTGATCTTATGCATCTTTCCGCACCTTACATCTCCACCTGGGTTACCCGCAAGACTTCGTCAATCGTGGTGATACCTTTACGTACCTTCTCCAGTCCGTCTTCTCTGAGCGTCCGCATCCCCAGCGCTATCGCCTTATCTTTCATTTCCTTAATCGTAGCCCGTTTCATAATGAGCTCCCGTATAGGCCCGGAAACGGGCAATACTTCAAAGATGCCGATTCTGCCCTTATATCCCGTGCCGGAACAGGCATCGCATCCTTTGCCTGTCCAGACCTCGCGAATATTCGCGCTGATCTTTTGCAGGACATCTTCGGGCAACTCCTCACGCATTTTGCAGAGGGGACATATCCTCCTGACCAGTCTTTGTGCCATGACACATATTAGTGTCGACGCAACGAGATAATTCTCTATGCCCATATCCATAAGCCGGGTGATTGCCCCGGGGGCATCGTTCGTGTGGAGCGTGCTGAAAAGAAGATGGCCGGTCAGGGCAGCGTGAATGGCAATGCTGGCGGTTTCCATGTCACGAATTTCGCCGACCATGATAATGTCGGGGTCTTGCCGCACTATATGCCGGAGGCCGCTCGCAAAGGTAAGACCTATCTTTGGTCTCACCTGTATCTGGTTAATGCCGGGCATGAGATATTCAACGGGTTCTTCAACAGTGATGATCTTCTTTTCCATCGAGTTTATCACAGCAAGAGATGCGTACAGAGTCGTTGATTTTCCGCTCCCCGTCGGTCCGGTAATAAGGATCATGCCATAGGGTTTCTTGATGACGTCCTCGTAAATATCAAGGATGGTCCTGTCAAACCCGATGTCCTCAAGCGTAATGAAGGATGCCTCCTTGTCCAGCAGTCTCATCACGACACTCTCGCCGTAAACAGTCGGTATCGTCGATACCCTGATGTCAATATTCCTGCCGGCGGCTGAAACCTTTATCCTGCCGTCCTGGGGTAACCGTCGCTCCGCGATATTCATCTGGGACAGCAACTTGATCCGGGAGGAAACAGCGGAATACATTCTTGCGGGAAGCGTTTCCTTTTCATACAATACCCCATCAATGCGGTAGCGGACCCGGACATTATATTCTCCCGGCTCTACATGGATGTCGCTTGCTCTGTCCTTCACGGCATTCTCAATAATGAGATTCACCACCTGAATTATGCCCTTTTCCTGTGCCAGGTCTCTCAGATGGCTTATCTCGCCGGTCATATCAGCACTGGCAATGTCCTCTTCCGCAGCCCCTTCAATGAGCCTCTGCATGACTGCACTCCGAGATCCCTGTAGCATCTCAAGCTGTTGCAGGATCTCGCTCTTTCTGGCAAGGACGACTCTCAGATCATATTCAAAGGATGATCTCAATGATTCGATGCTCTCAGAATTTATTGGGTCACTTGTTGCAACGGTGAGGACACTTCCGTCAAGCGCTACCGGAAGAAGAATATTCTTTTCTAGAAATGCGAACGACACTTTCTCTAGGGGGATCTGCTCCGGGAGCTCTGCAGCGTCAAGAAGCGGCAGATGAAACTGAACAGAGAGTGCCTGGTAGATCTCCCCCTCAGTAACACCCTGTTCCATAAGAATTTCACCAAAA
>DKBH01000090.1 GCA_002451165.1 Nitrospiraceae bacterium UBA6905 | reverse complement strand
CAAAACAGCAATCAGGCTGCTCATGGCATTAATATTATGCCTGCCCCTCATCGCCCCTGCGTTAGCCCCCGCCGAGGTGATCACCTACGACTACGATAACGCCGGGCAGGTGACGAAGGTCATCTACGGCAACGGCGCGACAATAGAATATAGCTATGACAACTCAGGCAACCGGCTGACGTATCAAGTCTACGTCACCGCTGACACAACTCCCCACTATTCCGGGGACACCATACTAATTTCTTGACTTCGGGATTTGAAGAATATAGCATCAGTTCATGGCCAGAATTGCGAGGGTGATAGCACCAGGCTATCCACACCATATAACGCAGCGAGGGAACCGCAGGCAACAGACTTTTTTCAGTGATAACGACTATGAAACATATATAGACCTGATGTCGGAATGGTGCAAAAAGCACAAAGTGGCGATATGGGCCTACTGTCTTATGCCGAATCATGTTCATTTAATAGCTGTTCCTGCAACAGAAGAAGGCTTGCGAATTGCAATAGGAGAAGCTCATCGCAGATATACAAGACATGTAAATTTTCGAGAAGCTTGGCGAGGACATTTATGGCAGGGAAGGTTTTCATCTTTTCCAATGGATGAGACCTACCTCTATGCAGCAACAAGATATGTGGAGCTTAATCCAGTTCGCGCACAACTCGTGAAGGAACCATGGACATATCCGTGGAGCAGCGCTAAAGCGCATATAACAGGCAAAGATGATAAACTTGTCTATGTCGCACCGTTATGTGAAAGGATTACAGATTGGAAAGGGTTCCTTTCTACTGGAATTCCTGAAAAAGAGATGGCTGATTTGCGCAAACACGAACGAACAGGGAGACCCTTGGGAGATGAGGGCTTTATCAAAAAACTTGAAGGAACCCTAAACAGGATCTTGTGCAAACAGAAATCCGGAAGAAAAAAGAAAGATGATCGGAAATAAGTATGGTGTCCCCGGATTCGAGAATCGTTTCTACGACTCCTGCTCAGGAAAGTGGACGACGAAGGACCCGCTGGGGGAGGCTGGGGGGATGAATCTTTACGGCTTTGTCGGAAATAAGCCGGTGAATTATATTGACCCGTTTGGATTACTTCAAAAAGACAAGCTATTTACAGGCCTATTGGAAGTTGTTGGCGGAATAGGCACGATTAAAGCTGCCATAGTTGCATCAGCTGGAACAGGAGGCTTGGCTATACCTGCCACTATTGGTTTTACAATTTCTGGTGGAGGCTTGATTTCCCATGGCGTAACAACTTTTATAAGTGGGTTTTCTGAATATGATGAAGAAATACCTCCTGTAAGCGCGGCTGCGTTGGCGACTCTGGCACTAACGAAGAGTAAAACAACTGCATGTAATGTGGATACAGCTATATCAATAGTGAGTGGATTTAAGGGCATAACGGAGTTAGATAAACTTTCAAGGGAGGATTACTGGTCGCATATTGCCGATATGTTAAAGACCGAAATAGAACTCATAAATAATGCAACCAAAGAAAAGAAAGTAACGACTTCTGTCAATGGGAGATAAGCTCAAGGAAGGGTGAAAATGAGAAAAGAAAAAGCGGATACTTTTATTTTTATTATTACAATTCTTTGTGTTAGCGTTGCCTTGCTCTTATATTTCACTTCAAAAACGCTTAATTTTTTTGACAAGATAGGTGTGAGTTTATTAATAGTCGCACTAATAGCTGCTATATATACGTTAATATTAAAAAGGAAAAAAGCATAAGATAAGGAAATAACTGGAAAAAAGAAAATTAGGGGTGAGTTCTAAATACTATACAAGTGGGAATTAGAGTTCGTGCAGGCTTTCATCACAACAAGGCGCGAACGTTATCAGGAGGGGTGAAGTGAACACTACAAGAAGATTACAAAGTTTATTCTTTGCACTATTATTTCTGGCACTGCTTGCCTTCACATCATCCATCGCCTCTGCCGAGGTGATCACCTACGACTACGATAACGCGGGGCAGACAAAGACGTATGAAAAGGAAAGCAGTCAGCGCTCAGCGGTCAGCTAAGGCATGAAAGACTTCAGAGACATAAAGGCATGGAGCAAGGCGCATCAGCTTGCAGTTGCAGTCTATGAAACGACGGCAGGGTTTCCCAAAGATGAACAATATGGCCTGACAAGCCAGATTCGAAGGGCTGCCGGATCTATACCTGCCAATATAGCGGAGGGTTGTGGAAGAGATGGCGATGCAGAACTGTCCCGTTTTTGTCGGATAGCCATGGGCTCGGCAAGTGAACTTGAGTATCATCTGCTGCTTGCCCGTGATCTCAAATATTTAAAAACGGACGAACATAAGAAACTTGAAGACGGCTTAATTGAGGTAAAGCGGATGCTTGCAACTTTTATTCGGAAGCTGAGAGCTGAACGCTGATGGCTGAGAGCATTTACAGAGAATACACCTGGGGCAAGAACCTTGGTGGCGGAATCGGCGGCTTGCTGAACCTGAAGCAGGGCGGGAGCGATTATTCGTATCTTTATGACGGCAAAGGCAACGTCAGTGCTTTGATCGATGGCACACAGGCTGTCGTTGCCTCATACGCCTATGACCCCTTCGGCCAGCTCATGAAAAAGTCCGGTACCCTCGACCAGCCCCATACCTTCTCGACCAAAGAGGTTCAGTCAGGCACCGGCCAGTATTACTACGGCTATCGCTTCTACGATTCCTGCTCCGGCAAGTGGACGACAAGGGACCCTTTGGAAGAGAATGCTGATTTGAACGTCTACCGGATGGTCGGAAACTCACCCATTA
>DKBH01000091.1 GCA_002451165.1 Nitrospiraceae bacterium UBA6905 | reverse complement strand
ACCACGTCATGAATTGTGGAAATGAAAGAGAAATAGCACGATTAGGTTTGATTGATAGGAGGGGTGAAGTGAACACTACTAGAAGATCACAAAGTATATTCTTTGCACTATGTTCCCTGGTGGGGCTTGCCTCCACTTCATCCCTTGCCTCTGCCGAGGTAATCACCTACGACTACGACAACGCCGGGCAAGTGACGAAGGTCATTTAGGGTGATACGCGTGCCAGTGGCTATGTGCACAAACTATGACGGCAAGGGCAATGTGAGTGCCTTGATCGATTCTGCTCAGGCAGTTGTCGCCTCATATGCCTATGACCCCTTCGGCAAGCTTATGAAAAAGTCTGGAATCTTCGACCAGCCCTATACCTTCTCGACAAAAGAAGCACAGTCCGGTACGGGCCAGTATTACTACGGCTACCGTTTCTATGACTCCTGCTCGGGCAAATGGTCTACAAGGGATCCGTTGGGGGAGGCAGCTGATCTAAACGTATATCGGATGGTCGGAAATTCTGCTATGAATTTGATTGATCCATTTGGCTTATACGAAAGCCACTGGTTGCTGCGCTCTCTCGTCCCAGGTCAAGTTGCATGGGATACCGCGGTGACGGCATTTGAGAATCAGGATTACGTTGGGGCAGGAGTGAATGCATCAGTAATGGTGGGCGAGCAAGTATTAACTGTATTAACTCTTGGAGAAGGCAAAGCAGCACAGCAGTGTATATCCAAAGCGCGACAGAACATTGCGAATAATTGGTTTAGGTATGATCCAGCCGGAAGGTGGAAGACAGGTGGTGTTTGGCAGGAAGGCGCCCATATTCACGTAGACCCCATACCTGGAAGTAATAGATTAATGAAACATCATTTGCCTGATCAAATTCAGACTTGGTGGGGGCATCTTAAAGCTATCATTAGAGAAAGGATAAATTAATTTACGATGCTTAATATCTCACAGATAAATCTGCGTTATGTAGAATGGACAACAAATATGAATGCCGCCCCAGGCTGGGAACTGGTTTCAGCCTTTTTCGATGCAATGGCTGAAATGCGGTTATTTATTAACGGTTGGCTCTATGAATGGAATTCGAAGGATGCTACGTATATCAATACCAAGAAATTTGACAGTGAAAATATATATGCGTTATTGAATTCTCTAAACGAGTTCATGAAAAAGGATGCGATCTTCGTCATAAAAACGCAGCGGTCAGCCCCTTTTGAACGCTTGCTTAAGAACTATTCGAAAGTTTCTGAAGGGGCAATTAGCGATAATCAAAAATCCGCAGTATTTCCCGCGCCAATCGAAACAGATGATTGGACTATAGTTAGCGAGGAAGAAGTTGTGTTAGTTATCCATCACGATGGTGACCCTTTGTTTTTCTTGAGAAAATAGTGTTGAGCAATTAGCGACTGTGCCTACAAATTACACAATGAGAAAGAACGACGGCAATATGACCACAGGGTATACCCCTGAGGGCTATGCCCTCACCATGACCTATGATGCGCAGAACAGGATGAAGACGGTAGCATATAATGACGGCACTGATCATCTCTTCCAGTATTCCTATGCTGGTACCAGTTTGTTGGCTGAGGTGATAAAGGATGGAAGCACGACGAAATATCTCCGTAGTGGCTTCCTGCCGATACAGGAGAGAGACGGGAGCAATTCAATAACGAGGGAATACACCTGGGGCAAGAACCTCGGTGGCGGGATTGGCGGCTTGCTGAACCTCAAACAGGGCGGGCAGGACTACAGCTATCTTTATGACGGCAAGGGAAATGTGAGTGCACTAATCGACAATGCACAGGCAGTTGTCGCCTCATACGCCTATGACCCCTTCGGGAAGTTGATGAAACAGTCCGGCACCCTCGACCAGCCCTATACCTTTTCGACAAAAGAGGTTCAGTCAGGCACCGGCCAGTATTACTATGGCTACCGCTTCTACGATTCGTGCTCCGGCAAATGGACGACGAGGGATCCGTTGGGTGAGAGTGCCGATTTGAATGTCTATCGAGCGATGAACAATTCGGCGGTGAACTGGGTTGATCCGCTGGGATTAGCACCTGTATACAGTTGCAAGAGACCCTTAGGCGGAAAACCAGGCGAAAATTATCCACCAGTTCTTTACCATCAATATAATTGTGTTACATTGCCGGATGGCAGTGAACAATGCGATAGCAATAATCCTGGACCATATTGGCCAATTCTTACTCGTGGAAGGCCATCAGATCCAAATAAAGATTATCACCATCCGAAGGCATGTGAAAAAGTATCTGATGATAAGAATGATTGTATTAGAGATTGTTTAATAGGTGTTTGGCAGCAGCCACGCCCCGTATGGGATGTTGGCCCGAATTTATTGTTTACAGGAGGAACAGATTGTCAGGAGTATTCTGATGACACCTTGGCTTTCTGCATGAAAAAATGCGCAAAATAACAACAAAAAGAATCCTTATTTTACTTTCGATGACGCTTCTTGGTTTGGCGTTAGTTATCAGCCGCTCCTATTATTTGTCTGATTTCGAACGACATCAAAGAATAGCGCGCGATGCCATAATAAGCCCGCCTATAGACTTAAGTAAGACCGGCATAGTGAAGTTTGTAATAAAGGAGGGGCAATGGAGTTATGAAAATGGAATTGCCAACTTATTTTTGATATTTAACCGTCCTGAAGTTTCACAGACGGAGGAATACTGGAAGAAGGATTTCAAATTAAAAATAAAGATCAATGCCTATGCTATTACTGAAAATAAATTAACATATCCGCGATTAAGTCTAAATTACTTTATGCCCAACGATGAGCCAATGGCAAAGACGACAAAGCTTTGGGCCGGCTGGGATGACAGGGGTATGGAATATTTATTAGGCAGTGTGCAGCGGTTTCCCAAAGAAGATCTGATTATCGAAGTTAATGTAACGACGCCAGATGAATTATTAGCAAAAGCGAATCCACGGTTGAAGATAATTGGAGACTATGACCCCGCAGTAATCGGATATATTTATATGTTTAGATTGCTTCGAGATTCTCTACTTTTTTTATGTTTTATAGCGCTGTTCTTATTAACATTCTATAGTTGGAAATATACGGAGCGGCAGTAAAGACCCGATTAGGTTGCAGGAGGGGTGGGAAAAGGCAGATTAGCAGAAGGGCGAGATAGGGTCAGACTTGACAGGCTGTTGAAAAACTATCCATGCAAATGGGCTTAAGAATTGCATAACAAATGTCATCCTGAATACAAGGAGGACACATTGTTAGGAGAGAGGAAGCGCGGCGAACCGATGTTCTACTATGTGAAAATAGAGGATATGGTCCCGGAGGACCATCTTCTTCGGCTCGTAGAGGGGCACGTCAGATTGGATTTTGTACGGGAGAAGGTAAAACACCTTTATAGCCATACAGGGCGGCCATCCATTGATCCAGAAACGTTGCTGAGGATGCTGCTCATTGGATATCTTTACGGAATTACATCCGAACGCCGGTTATGTGAAGAAGTGAAGATGCACATTGGCTACCGCTGGTTCGTGGGTCTGAACCTTGAAGACAAAGTGCCTGATCATTCCACTTTCTCAAAAAACCGGCACGAACGGTTCTCTGAGAGCTCCCTATTTCAGGAGATCTTTGACGAAATCGTCAAGCAGTGTATCGACAAGGGGCTTCTGACCGGCAAGCATCTGACCGTTGATAGCACCTACATAAAAGCCAATGCCTCATTCAAAAGCCTTCACCCCATCGTTATAGACATGAACAGCAGGGAATATATCGAGACAATAGAGAAGGACAACCCCGTTGACGAAAAGACACAAGACAAGCCATGGGAACCTGGAGAGGGCTATCCTCATAAAGGCAAAAAGATCAGCAATAAAACCCATCGTTCAGGGACAGACCCTGATGCCAGGCTTGCGCGAAAATCATTTCAGGCAGCCACTAACCTTCACCATGCTGCGACATACGTGATGGACAACAGGAGCAGAATAATCTTGGGGGCAGATGTAGGTGGCCCGGACTTACGAACAGATGCGCAGACCGCGATTCAGCAGATACGCCGTATAAAGTGGCAGTACAGGATACGGCCGGAGAGTCTGGGGGCGGACAAGGGATATGCGACCGGTGAATTCATCCACAATGTCATCAATGAACAGATACAACCCCACATTCCAATCTTCGATTATCAAAGGCACAACCACAAGGGGATATATCCACGACAGATGTTTGCATATGACAAAACCAGAGATATCATGATATGTCCGGAGGGGAAAGAACTGAGGTATTGGGGGATACAGAAGAGGTGCAGGCAGCATGTATACAGGGCCAGCACGGGAGATTGCAGTGTTTGTGGGAAAAAAGAGCAGTGTACTAAGGACAAGGCGCGGTCAGTGGGGTACCACATCCGTGAAACATCAATAGAAAAAGCGAGGCAATTGAACAGGACAAAGGAATACCGCATATCACAACGAATGCGAAAGAAGATCGAAGAGCTTTTCGGAGAAGCAAAGGAGTTTATGGGGATGAGGCAGGCAAAGTTTCGGAGGCGATGCTTTGTTCGAGAACAGGTCTTGATGACAGCGGCGGCTCAGAATATCAAGAGGATGGTTAAAATGCTCTTAAGAAAAGCTCCCGAAAGGGCAGCGGCTTCAGCCAAACTGCGACTTCCAGCAATAAAGGAGCAGCCGGCTCTGACCGCTTCCCTCATCAGTTCAGACTGGCGAATAACGCCGAGCTAATGAGAAAATTTCATAAAGAGAGTTTTTCAACAGCCTGTTGACTATTGACATTTGGCAGGATACATAGGAGGGGTGAAGTGAACACTACAAGAAGATTACAAAGTTTATTCTTTGCACTATTATTTCTGGCACTGCTTGCCTTCACATCATCCATCGCCTCTGCCGAAGTCATCACCTACGACTACGACAATGCCGGGCAGGTGACGAATGGAGTTAAGGTAGCCATTGACTAAGTGTCTGGACATTGCCAGCAATATGACGACGGGGTATACGCCTGAGGGCTATCAATTGGCTATGATCTATGATGCGGCAAACAGGATGAAGACGGCAGCATATAATGACGGCACTTCTCATCTCTTCCAGTATTCCTATGCTGGTAACAGTTTGTTGGCTGAGGTGATAAAGGATGGAAGCACGACGAAATACCTCCGCTCGGGCTTCCTGCCGATACAGGAGAGAGACGGCAGCAATTCCATAACAAGGGAATACACCTGGGGCAAGAACCTCGAAGGAGGGATTGGCGGTCTGCTGAACCTCAAACAGGGCGGGCAGGATTACAGCTATCTCTATGACGGCAAGGGCAATGTGAGCGCCCTCATTGATTCAACACAGTCCGTCGTCGCCTCATATGCTTATGATCCTTTCGGAATGCTGATGAAAAAATCCGGAACCCTCGACCAACCCTATACCTTCTCGACCAAAGAGGTTCAGCCCGGCACCGGCCAATATTACTACGGCTACAGGTTCTATGATTCTTGCTCAGGCAAATGGACGACGAGGGATCCATTGGGAGAAGCTGGGGGGGTGAATTTGTATGGGGCGATGGGAAATAATGCGGCGAATTGGGTAGACCCAATTGGATTGGAGAAAGATGATTGGTGGGATCCGGACACTTATACACCTGAAGCCCTCATGGAACGAGCTCAGGCTCAGAATGCAGCAGGTAATAACGTTGCTGCCTTTATAGGCGTTTCTGGTGCTGCTACATCGTGTATGTTGGAATGCTTAAGCGGTACTGGCTCATATGATAAGCCAGTGTATGCGGCGCCACTGGGTGGCCATATGATTATGGAAACAACTGAATACATTGTCGATGAAATGGCTGGTTCTGTAGCCAGACAGATTTATGTGCCTCCATCATTAGCGCAACGCATGTACTATAACATGGTTAAAGTGCCCCTCTTAAAGCATTCGATTAAAGTGGGAGGGGAACTATTAGGTGTGGCGGGATGGGGGGTTTTTGCAGTCGAAACTGGCGAATGTATGCATAAATGTTCAGAAAGAATTAACTGTGACAAATAAGGGGCAGAACAAAATGATTAACAATCATAGATCGGGCCTGCTTATGATAGCAATTAGTTTTTATTTGATAATAGGTGGTCTCATATCTCTTACAAACTTCGTATACGAATTACAATATTCGAAGTGGTTTTTTAAGAATGTGCCTAATTGGTTTGGCGGTGGAGTTCTTGCGATCAACAGTGCATGTATTATTGTTAGTGCTATTCCACCTCAAAAGAGAGGGCTTATATCCAATTTGGTAGTAGCTTTTTTGTTTATTACCACTTTTATTTTTATTAGACCAAGTTATCAGCTTTCACCTGGATACATAAAGCTTGGTTATCTATTGACCTTTGCTGCATTTATAGTTATTCGATTATTATTGCCGAAAGGACCAGAAAGAGAGTCGACAGGTGTTGATGCCCAATAGTTAAGAGAACTGAGAAAGAGACAACCTCTTTTCTATGTATTTAATATATAAGCTGTACCAGGGATATAGAGAAAGTTAAGAGGATAAAATGTAAACCATGTCGTTAAATGTTGAGAATGGAAGAGGAGATAGTATGATCAGGGTTGATATATTGAGAGGGGAAAATTAAGGATAAATAGGGACACATCCTACTTATTTAAAAAAATCAGTTTAGGATGGGGAAGATAGCAAAGAAACTATAAGGAGACAGTAAAAGAACAGAGATGAAAGGCTTAAAGTTTGTTGAATTCTTCTATGGAAATTTCTGCCTGGCGGACAAGCTTGCGAAGCAGACCGGGGCCGAGTTCGTCATGCTGG
>DKBH01000057.1 GCA_002451165.1 Nitrospiraceae bacterium UBA6905 | reverse complement strand
TATGCGCATCTGCTTCCTGATGACCTGAAGGTTGCCTATGAAGTCATCGACAACGAGGGTACGGCATCCATTCTTCTGTTACGTTTTTATAACGTTGGGGAAAATGAAAAGGGTTGCATGACTGCAACCCCTTGATTTTTCTGGCGTCCCCAGCGGGATTCGAACCCGCGTTACCGCCTTGAAAGGGCGATGTCCTAGGCCGGGCTAGACGATGGGGACATTTTGGTGAGCCGCGAAGGATTCGAACCTTCGACCCACGCCTTAAAAGGGCGTTGCTCTACCGACTGAGCTAGCGGCCCTGAAATTAGAGAAGTAATAAAATACACCGTAAACGCGTATGTTGTCAAACGATCAGGACCGCGCTGACCGCTCCCGGGTATAGGGGAGAAGTCCGCCCTTCTTGACGATCTCCCGCTCGCGTTCGTTCAGTCCGCTGCGGGCCGAGAAGGAATATCCCTTCGTGGCATTCTCAACGCCAAAGACCTGTGTACCGTCGATTACGCTGAGGATGTTCTCGATGACGAGGCGATCTCCCTGCTCGATCTTGTCGTAGTCGGCCGCCTGCTCGAACTGGAGCGGCAGGATCCCGAAGTTGATCAGGTTCGAGCGGTGTATGCGCGCAAACGATTTCGCAATGACCGCCTGTATGCCGAGGTGCATAGGGGCGATGGCTGCATGCTCACGGGAAGATCCCTGGCCGTAGTTCTCCCCGCCGATGATGATGCCGCCCCCCTTCTGTTTTGCCTCCATGGCCCTCGAGCTGAAGGTGCTGTCGAGGTTGCTGAAGACGAAGTTCGCAATGGCAGGGATGTTCGACCGGAACGGCAGCACTTTGGATCCTGCAGGCATGATGTCGTCGGTCGTAATATTGTCCCCCAGCTTGAGGAGCACCGCTGCTTCAATCCGGTCCTTCAGGGCGTCTTTGACCGAGACATCCTTGATGTTCGGTCCTTTCATGACCTTCACATCAGAGGTGTCCTGCTGCGGCGGAATGAGGAAGTTCCGGTTGACGAGGTAGCGGGAAGGCTCCCGGAACTTCTTTATGGTGATGCCGGCGTCGCGCGGGTCGACCATTTCACCTTTGAGGGCAAAGACCGCACAGGAGACAGGACTCGCAAGATAGACAAAGGCATCCTTGGTGCCGCTCCTCCCCTTGAAGTTCCGGTTATAGGACCGCACCGATATCTGTCCGCTTGCCGGCGCGCCTCCCATGCCGATGCAGGGTCCGCAGGACGATTCGAGCATCCGGGCGCCTGCAGCGACCATGTCGGCAGTGAGCCCCTCCTTGGCGATCATCTCGTAGACCTGCTTTGCTCCCGGATTGATCAGAAGGTTTACGCCCTCGCTGACGGTGTTGCCTTTCAGGATCGAAGCAACGGACTTCATGGCCTGGTATGAGGAATTGGTGCAGCTGCCGATGCAGACCTGGTTGACTTTCGTGCCGGCAAGGCTTTTGACCGTGACGACATTGTCCGGACTATGCGGCTGGGCGATCAGGGGTTCGATCTTGCCGAGGTTGAGCTTGATCACCTCGGCGTAGGATGCATCGTCGTCAGCGGAAAGCTCTGTCCACGCAGCCCCCCTCCCTACAGCCTCGAGATAGAACTTCGTCCGTTCATCGCTCGGGAAGATAGATGTGGTGGCGCCCAGTTCAGCTCCCATGTTGGTGATGGTCGCGCGTTCCGTAACATTAAGGTCCTTGACACCCGGACCTCCATATTCGAGGATCTTCCCCACGCCGCCCTTTACCGTGAGCCTTCTCAGGATCTCGAGAATTACGTCCATGGCAGTTACATAGGGCCGCTTGAGCCTGCCGAGGAGATGAATCTTGAGGACCTTGGGCATGTTCAGTTCAAAGGGCGCGCCGCCCATGACCGTGGCAGCGTCGAGGCCGCCGACGCCTATGGCAATCATGGCCATGCCGCCGCCGGTAGGCGTGTGGCTGTCCGTACCGAGGGCGATCTTTCCTGGGGCAGCAAACTGTTCGAGGTGCACCTGGTGGCAGATGCCGTTGCCCGGACGCGAGAAGTATGCGCCGTATTTCGCCGCAGCAGTCTGCAGGAAAAGATGATCATCGGGGTTCATGTAATCCTGCTGCAGCATGTTGTGATCCACATAGGAAACGGCAAGCGGTACCTTCACTTTCTCGATACCCATGGCCTCAAACTGGAGCCATGCCATGGTTCCTGTGGCATCCTGCGTATAGACCTGATCTATCTTCAGCCCGACCGGCGAGCCGGCTTTGATTTCTCCGTAAGCGAGATGCGACGCGAATATTTTTTCGACCATGTTCTTACCCATGAATACCTCTTTATGTTGCCGGGATTGGTAATCGAAGCGGCGAAGACGCATTTTGACTTAGTTCTTTCTATTATGTTAAAAAATAAGGAAAAATCAAGCAGAAATAACGTTCCGGAGATAGATCATGCACTTTTTTCAGTACCGTGGCAGGGAGCTCTACGCTGAGGATGTCCCTGTCCGGCAGCTTGCCGAGAAGTACGGCACCCCCTTGTATGTATACAGCCATGAGACCCTGGTGCGACATTTCAAGGCCTATGACGACGCCTATGCGACATTCCCCCATATTATCTGTTATGCGCTGAAGGCGAATACCAACGGCGCTATCCTGAACCTGCTGGCACGAGAGGGCGCCGGCGCAGATATTGTGTCGGGCGGCGAGCTGTTTCGTGCGCTGAAAGCCGGAATACCGCCGGAAAAGATTGTCTATGCCGGGGTCGGAAAGACCGAGGACGAGATCCGCTATGCACTGAGGTCCGGCGTGCTGATGTTCAATGTCGAGTCTTCCGATGAGCTGCGGGAGATCGACCGGGTCGCCCATACCATGAAGGTGAAGGCCCCGATCGCCCTCAGGATCAACCCCGACATCGACCCCCGGACTCACCCCTATATCTCGACGGGGATGCGGGAGCATAAGTTCGGGATAGCCATCAGTGACGCTCTCGAGCATTACCGGCTTGCCGCGCGTCTCCGCAATATCGAGATCGTAGGTGTGCAGAAGCATATCGGTTCACAGATAACGAGGACTGCTCCGTTTGTGGATGCGGTGAAAAGGATCCTGGTCCTCGTTGATGCGCTGAAGCGACATAGGATTCTCATCAGATACCTCGACATAGGCGGCGGACTCGGCATCACCTATCAGAGTGAGACGCCGCCGCTGCCGTCTGATATCGCCAAGAGGCTTCTTCCGCTCTTACGGAACAGGGACATAACCCTGGTCATGGAGCCGGGGCGGTCGATTGTCGGCAATGCGGGTATTCTGGTGACCAGAACCCTCTACCTGAAACAGGGGGAAGGCAAGACATTCGTCATCGTCGATGCCGGTATGAACGACTTGATGCGTCCGTCACTGTATGATGCCTTCCACCAGATCACACCGGTCGTGAAGAAGAACCGAACGAAGATCAGGGCCGACGTTGTCGGACCGATATGCGAAACCGGTGACTTTCTTGCCAAGGGCAGGATTATCGACCGCGTGAACAGAGGCGAGTATCTTGCCGTCATGAGCGCGGGTGGATACGGCATGTCCATGAGCTCAACATACAACAGCAGACCGAAGGCCGCAGAGGTACTGGTGAAAGGTAAAACCCATGCGTTGATCTCAAAACGGGGCAGCTATGCGGATCTCGTTCAGAACGAGGTAATGCCCCGCTATGTGCGATGAAGCTCTCGTTCACCAAAATGCAGGGTATCGGCAATGATTTCATTGTCATTGACTGCAGAACAACAGATCCGGGAAAAGGGGAGCGTGAGCTGGCTGCCTTAAGCAGGCGAATCTGCGACCGCCGGTTCGGCATCGGCGCGGATCAGGTCCTGCTCCTGGATGATTCCACCAGGGCGGACTTCCGGATGCGCATCTTCAATGCAGATGGAAGCGAAGTCGAGATGTGCGGCAACGGCATCCGCTGTTGTGCGAAATATATCTGGGACAGGAATCTGTCCGGAAGAGATGTGCTCGAGATCGAGACAGCAGCCGGCATCATCAAGCCCCGTAAGGCGGGAAATTTGGTGCGGGTGGATATGGGCGTTCCGGTGCTTGAGGGCCGACAGATCCCTGTTGATCTCGACGGTTCGATACAAGATTATCCGTTATCCATAGAAGACAAAAAATTTACCATTACCTGTGTCTCCATGGGCAATCCTCATGCAGTCATCTTTGTGGATGATGTCGGCAGCTTTGAGGTGCCGCGATACGGGGCGAGAATCGAGACGCATAAGCTTTTTCCGAAGAAGATCAATGTGGAGTTTGCGCAGGTCTTGGACCGGCAGACCGTGCGCATGCGGGTCTGGGAAAGGGGCGCAGGCGAGACCATGGCCTGCGGCACGGGTGCAGCGGCTGTTGCCGTTGCTGCAAACCTGAAGGGTCTGGTGCAGAAGAAGGTGACCATAAAGCTCCTTGGCGGGGATCTTCTCATAGAGCTCGATGAGAACGGCCGCGTGTTTATGACCGGTCCTGCCGAGGAGGTGTTTGAGGGCTGGATACAACGGTAAATACGAAGGAGGTAGGTATGTTCAGAGGATCCATTGTTGCGATTGTAACACCATTCAGAAACGGAAAGGTCGATGAAAAGGCGCTCGGCAATCTCATTGAATGGCATATCAAGGAAGGCACGAATGCGATAGTGCCCTGCGGCACCACCGGTGAGTCGGCAACACTCGATTATAAGGAGCACTTCAGGGTGATCGAGTTCACGGTCAAGGCGGTCAACGGCAGGGTGCCGGTCATTGCCGGTACCGGAGCCAATGCAACGGATGAGACGATCATGATCACGAAGGCGGCGAAGAAGTCCGGGGCCGATGCAGCACTGTTGGTGAGCCCCTACTACAACAAGCCGACGCAGGAAGGTTTGTATCGGCATTACAAGGCGGTGGCTGAAGCAGTAAAGATACCGATCGTGCTCTATAACGTACCCGGCAGGACCGCGGTGAATATGCTGCCCGCTACGGTCGCACGGCTGGCGGAAATAAAGAACATTGTCGGCATAAAGGAAGCGACAGGGGACATGAAGCAGGTGAGTGAGATCATCAGACTCTGCGGCGACCGGATCGATGTGATCTCCGGCGATGATTTTACGACCCTGCCCCTGATGGCGCTCGGCGGCCGGGGCGTTATCTCCGTATCCGCCAATGTTGCCCCCCGGCTTATGGCGCAGATGTGCGCTCTCTGGGATCAGGGAAAATATGATGAGGCGCGGGCGATACACTACCGGCTGGAGCCGCTGAACTCAGCCATGTTCATCGAGACCAATCCGATCCCGGTGAAAACGGCCCTGGCCATGATGGGCAAGATCAAGGAAGAATTCCGGCTGCCCCTCTGTGAGATGTCAGCTGCGAATAAGGAAAAGCTGAAGGCGGTGCTGAAAGGGATGAAGCTCGTAAAGTAAAGCATTCATCGGAAACAGCGGACTGACAGGGGAAAGAGACTGACCGGAGGGCGATGCCGTGAGAGCTACCCTCCGGTTTTTCTATCAAGGGACGTCTCAAGCTGGAGTGCTCATTACCCTTTATGCTAAATAGGTCTTAAGAAGTTCAAGATCAAAATTCTTCAGCGCAGTCTTTTCGATGACGTCCTCTCCTATTCCTTTCAGATAGGGAAACGTTCCGATCAGCGGCACAGGACAAATCTCTTCCAGTACTTTGGGGTTTGTCTTCTCGGCGAGGCTGTTCTCCGGAGGCCTGCTGTAATTGATGACGATGCCGGCGACGTCCAGGCCGGCTTCAAGCGCATAGGTTATGGTCAGCAGGGTATGGTTGATGGTCCCCAGCCCTGGTTTGGCGACGATCAGGAGCGGCAGGGACAACTCTTTTGCGAGATCGACGACATAGTAATCCTTCATGAGAGGTACCATGACGCCGCCGATTCCTTCCACAATGACCGCCTCATATGAGCGGCAGAGTGCAGAGAATGCCTTCTTGACCTCATCAATATCGACCGATCTGCCTTCAAGCGCAGCAGCAGCAAAAGGAGCAAGAGGGTTTTCGAAACAGCAGGGGGTGACAAGACGCAGTGAATCCTCCATATGTGCTGCCTGTCGGAGAAATGTTCCGTCATAGGGGATCAGGACATCGCCTTCTCTGCTGCAGCCGCTTTCGATAGGTTTCATGGCGCAGACCTTCTTTTCAAATGACTGTATGACCTTGATCAGAGCACAGGCAATAATGGTCTTGCCGACCCCGGTATCGGTACCGGTTATAAAAAACCCTTTGTGCATGTATTCTCCCAGGAAAATAATGAAAATATCAGTTGCAGTATTACACTAAAGCAATCTGCTGTCAAGGCTGATGACCTGGCCGGTGATGTAGTCCAATGCAGCGAACTCCACGATGCTCTGAGCGATGCGCGCAGGGTCTGATAGCCTCTTGAAAAGGCTGTCTTCCGCTGCCTGAACCATGGCCTTGGATGACTGTGAACCCATGTGAGTCGCCATGTATCCCGGTATGATGGCATTCACACGAATGTTCTGTCCTGCAAGTTCGCTGGCCGCGGTCCGTGTCAGGCCGATCAGCGCTGCCTTGGAGGCGCTGTATGCAGCCTGGCCGGACTTGCCTTTCATTCCCGCATAGGAAGATATGTTGATGATATGACCTCCTCCTGTTTCGGTCATAAGGGGAACTGCCGCTCTCATAATATGGAAGCAGCCGGTGAGGTTCGTTCGAATTATCGTATCCCACTCCTCTTCCGTCTGTTTGATCAGGAGATTGTCCTTTGTAATGCCGGCGTTGTTGATGACGACGTCGAGCCTGCCGAAATAATCGATTGTTTGTCGAACCATGTCCCTTACCTGATCTGCATCTCCGACATCAGCTTTTACTGTCAGGGCATCAGATGCCCTATTTTCTATCATATATTTTGCAGTTTGACTGTCATGAAGGTAATTGATGACAACGGCATATCCGTCAGCAACAAATCGTTCGGCTAAATGCCTGCCTAAACCCCGTGCTGCGCCGGTTATAAGTGCAACTTTCTTTGCCTGGGTCATTACGTACTATTGTTTGTTGCGAATTGTCAAGTCAAGGATGCGCAATATTTTATCTTGACTTCTTGCAATTGCGGTGGTATGTTCAAAACATGAACGTTCATAAAATGAACGGAGAAAAGACTGAAAATCAGGATAGTTATAAATCCCTCCTCCTTCTTGACGAGATAGCAAAAGGGGAACCACTTTCACAAAGAGACATCAGCAAAAAACTTAACATAGCCCTCGGCCTTGTCAATTCTTACATAAAAAATCTTGTATCAAAAGGGTATATCACGATAGCGACTATTCCCGCCAAGCGGTACGCCTATTACCTCACGCCGAAGGGGTTTTCAGAGAAGACGCGTCTCACCTATCAGCTCCTTCAGGATTATACGACTATTTTCAAGGAAGCCCGCAGGGATTTTCGAAAGCTCTTTCATGATTTGTCCGCAGCTGGTGCAAAAAAAATCGTCTTCGCCGGCGTTGATGAGGTGGCTGAAATTGCGTACCTTTCACTCCAGGAAGTCGACATAGAGCTGGGCGGAGCTTTTGATGATACGAAGCAGGGGACAACGTTTTTCAAGACCGTTGTTATGCCTTTCCATGCTATCCAACAGCAGGAATACGATGGCGTTGTCTTGAGCACGTTTTTGAGAAGAAAAGAGGTCTACCAGAGACTTCTCGAAAATCATGTGGCAGAAGAGAAGATCCTGGCGATCTATGATGTTCAACAGTAAGTAGACGTTTTGCAGCAACGCGCGGGATCGGCAGTATGACAAGGATGTGTGACGGTTATTGTCAACAGGATTGCTCAGGGTGGGCATGAAGGTGCCTGGTCGGCGGTAGCTTTTGTGAAAAAGGGAACCGACATGAGCATTCAGATTAAAGCTGACGGCAATAATATTGACCGAAAGGTATGAGGACGAGAAGTGGTGTTTGAAATCTTAATGATGCAGTGCAAGTCTTGTTAGTGGAACCGTCAAGAGCTGAAGTGGTCATCGTGGTGCAAGATCGTTGAAACATATGAAGGTAAGATCCATAAGCAGGAGAGAGGTGTACCCTTGAAGGAAATCTGGGCAGAACTGGCAGCACTTATTCCGGGGAGCACAAGGGAAACAGTGCAGGATGACGGGTTGAAGACCTTCCTGGTCCAGGGATCGGTCGCGTCATTTTCCCTGCGCATTGCTTCGACGGGTCTCGGGTTCATTACCAGCATTTTTCTTGCCCGTCTGCTAAGAGCAGAGGGCTATGGCATTTACAGCTACGCCCTTTCCTGGGCATTATTGCTTAGCGTATTTGCCGTAATGGGGTTTGATAAACTTATTGTCCGTTATCTGGCAGTCTATCAGGCAGAGCAGCAATGGGGTCACATGCACGGCATGATCAAACGTACAGACCAGGCGGTGCTGTTATTATCAACGGTCCTTGCAGTCGCTGCCGTAGTCATTACCTGGAGTCTGATGACCATCGAAACCACAGCAATGCGAAATGCCCTGGTCATTGCCTTTCTTGTGCTGCCTCTCTACTCCTTCATCCGGTTAAAGCAGTCGGCACTCCAGGGGATGCATGAAGTCGTAAAAGGGCAGGTACCGGAGATGATCTTTCAGCCCATCCTGTTCCTCATGCTTCTAATGGGGGCGTATTTCCTGCCAGGAAGGAGTATCTCCGCAGAGCACGCAGTATTGCTTTTCGTGATGACTGCGGCGTGCACTCTTGTTGTGCTGACATGCATGGTGCGCAGATCGCTTCCGGGTGAAGCGACTGCTGCTGAACCGGTCTTTGAGACAGGCGCCTGGCTGAAGACGGCGCTTCCGCTCCTCTGCATCGATAGCATGTATATCATTAATTCACGCACAGACATTATCATGCTGGGCGCGATGAAGGGTGCGGTTCCGGCAGGCATTTATAACGTAGCCAATCGTGGCGCCGAATTTATTACCTTTGTGTTGGTGTCGGTGAATATGGTCCTCGCACCAACCATAGCTGCTCTCCACGCCCAGGGCGACAAAGAGCGTCTTCAGAATATCCTGACCCTTTCCGCCCGTGCCGTCCTGCTCTTTTCTCTGCCCGTTGCGCTAGGGCTTGTCATCTTCGGCAAAGACTTTCTCACGATCTTTGGTGGGGACTTTATTCCGGGAGACTGGGCACTGTCGATTCTGAGCATGGCCCAGCTCTTCAACTGCGCCATGGGGTCTGTTGGCCTGCTGCTCATCATGACGGGTCACCAAAAGCAGGCAGCAATCGGTGTTGCTGTCAGCGCCGTGCTCAATATCGCATTAAACGTCGTCCTGATCCCTCTCTGGGGGATCGAGGGAGCCGCAGTCGCAACAGGGGTAAGTATGATAACGTGGAACGCGCTCTATGTCGTATGGGTGTATAAGAAGCTGGGATATCATACGACAGCCTTAGGAAAGATCGATTGGCTGGTAAAGAATTAGAAAACCTCTGCCACGTGGAGAGGGAAAGGGAAGAACACTGTCATATCAGTCGGCGGTTGCTGCAGATGGCGGCGATACTATCCCCCGTGCGACATACCCCGACAATCCTTGATTTAGGCTGCGGTGCGGGGAGTCTTGTCGGCGCATTTCGGCACGACGGCTATGACGCCTACGGCTGCGATTATATTGATCATAAGGGTTCGTCAGATTTTACGCATGATGTGCAACATCGCCTTGATGTAGGAGTTCTTCGTGCCATTGAGGTGCCACACTATCGCTTGCCCTTTGAAGATGCCACATTTGATTATATTTTCAGTATGCAGGTTCTTGAACATGTAAATGACTACGATGCGACGCTGCGGGAAATACGTCGAATACTGAAACCGGGAGGTCTGAGTCTTCATATCTTTCCGAGCAAGTGTGTTCTTATTGAGCCCCATGTGTGTGTTCCCTTGGCAACGGTCTTACGAAATAAAACGTGGCTTCTTCTTTGGGCGTATATGGGCATAAGAAATGCGTATCAGAGAGGCAAGAATGCAAAGGAAGTGGCAGCCTTGAATTATGATTATCTTGTAGCGCATACCAATTACTTAAGCAGAGAACAGATATTACATTTCGCCCGGAAATACTTTGAGGCGTCATTTCGAGAAGATATATTCGTTAAGACGGGCACATCATTAAAGGCCCAATTCGTTGCTTCGATTGGGACCCTATTCCCGCCGCTGCATCGCCTGTTGAGTGAATTTTATTTTCGAGTCTTGGCTTTAAAAAAATGAATATGCCTTGCTCCGATACCTTAGTTGATTATCATGCAACTGCATTAGGAAAGGCCAGCTTATGAGCCATGATGGAAGGAAACCGAATTTCTTTATCGTTGGCGCACCAAAATGCGGGACGACGGCTCTAAATGCATATTTGAAGCAGCATCCGGAGATATTCATTCCTGATGTTAAAGAACTGCATTATTTTGGAAGTGATTTGAATTTCAACATTACTGGCTGGGAGAAAAAAGGGAGAGAAGACTACATACGGTTATTTGAAAAAGCGCAGCATCATAGGGCGATCGGAGAGACGTCAGTTTGGTACTTGTACTCGGAAACGGCTGCGAGAGAAATAAAGCTTTTTAGTCCGGCCGCACGGATCATCATCATGCTCCGCAACCCGGTAGACATGATCTATTCACTGCACAGCCAATATGTATATGAAGGCAATGAAGATATAGCGGATTTCGGTGCAGCTCTTGATGCGGAAGAAAAGCGAAAACGGGGCGCGCTGGTTCCTGCCCATACCTATCTGGTCAAAAGTCTCTTCTATAGGGATGTTGCGAAGTATTCCCATCAGGTACAACGATATATTGAGGCTTTTGGAAAAGAAAATATCCTGGTCATCGTCTATGACGATTTCAGCGAAAATGCTGCAGGTGAATATAAGAAGGCATTGCGATTTCTGAATGTTGACGACAACTTCGAGATCGATATGAAGGTTGTGAATCCCAATAAAGTACTACGAAGTCGACACCTGCAGGAAAGCATGATGAATCCTCCAAGAACGTTGTTGAGACTTGGCCGATACTTGAAGATTCCCTTGAAGATACAGTCGATCGCCATGGAGAAAATTCGTACGTTCAATACGCGCTATGAGACGCGGCGTTCCATGGATATGGAGCTGAGGCAGGCGCTGAAAAGAGAATTTCGGGATGATGTCGAACGGTTGAGCTTGTTGCTCGGCCGCGATGTATCTTTTTGGACCAATTCATGACGGGAGAGGTTCGCGCTGAGAGATGGTGACTGAAGAAGGGCGATAGAGGTATGAGCGAACGCTGGGTTGACTATTTTGAGGCATCACTGAGAGGTAAGAAATTGCTCGACTATGCGGTTGACCACTGGACATACAATATGCAGCTTTACTATCAGATCAGGAAGCATGTTCCGCTGCCTGGCAGAATTCTTGAAATAGGGTGCGGGCTCGGCCTGTCCTCAATCTATCTGCAGGAATGCGGATATGAGGTGACCGCGGTGGACAAGAGTGAATCGGTCATACAGATGGCGATACGAAGTGCGGAGATGCTTTCGTCTCATCTGACGATTGAACCGGCGGATGCCCTGGACATGGAAAAATATTATAACGGCTACGACGCATGTTTCTCCGTGGGAGTTATAGAACATTTTGAGCGGGACGTGACCGTGAAGCTGCTGGAAGAACAGAAAAACTGCGCACGCTGTGTTATTGCCGTTGTGCCATCCAAATATACCGCCTATGTTGCCGAGATTACCGATGAACGGATATATACGGCAAGAGGACTGAAAAGAATCTTCAGAGATGCGGGGCTCCGCAACGTCTCCTTGTTCGGATATGGAGATATCCCGTCCACCTTCCACTCGTGCATGAAATATGTTGTCCCCTTCGGTGCATATAGGGTGTTACAGAACTATTGTTCCTACACCATGAGTATAGGATGCGTAGGCACATCGAAAGGATGATCGGATGAGGCACGCAGATATGCCGGCAACTGGTTCTGCACCGTTCATGATGCAACATGAGTATCGATTAACATTCTCACTCGTGCTATGGCACATCTGGAGGTGATGACGTGAAGGAGAAACTGATTGAAATGCTTGTATGTCCATCATGTTCAGGTGCATTCATCGTAGAACAAGTACGATATGAGCACGGTGATATAAAAGAGGGCTTGCTTGTTTGCACGAGCTGCAACAAATCGTACAAAGTGTTGGAGTTCATCCCCCGGTTCGTTGATACGGATACGTATGTGGATTCATTCAGTTTTGAGTGGAACAAATTCTATGATGTGCAGATGGATATTCTGAACGACAACGATGAGTCGGAAAGGACCTTTCTCTGGAAAACCGGCTGGAAGCCTGAGGATATGCAAGGGAAACTCGTGCTGGATGTCGGTGTCGGAGCAGGTAGGTTTGCCGACGTCGTATCGAGGTGGGGCGGTGAAGTTGTCGGTATCGACTTGAGCTATGCGGTTCATGCAGCATACAAGAATATCGGTAGACGTGACAATGTACATATTGTACAAGCCGATATTTTCAATTTGCCGTTCAGGCCGGAAACATTTGATCATATGTATTCCATAGGTGTTCTTCATCACACACCCGATACGAGGAAGGCATTTCATGCTGTCGTTCCTTTATTAAAGAAAGGGGGAGAGTTTGCTGTCTTTCTCTATGGCCACGGACATTATCATGCCTTCAGTGACCGATGGAGAAGGATAACAACAAAATTACCGATCACATTTCTTTATTATCTGTCGTCAATAGCGGTGCCCCTCTATTACGTTCACAAGATTCCCTTTATTGGGCGCGCCGCGCAATTCTTGCTGCCCACGGCGAATTGGCCCGACAGGCGTTGGAGATGGCTGGATACGTTCGACTGGTATGCGCCGAAATACCAGTGGAAACATACCTGGCCTGAGGTGTTTCAGTGGTATAAGGATGAGGGCTTTGGGGATATAGAGCTTTACCAGCTTGAGAAAGAGAGCAGTCTGTCGCAGGTATGCATGCGGGGCAGAAAGATGTGAAGAAAGTTATCTTCATTATTCCGACCTTGGGAGGCGGAGGGGCGGAAAGGGTTTTCCTTCATATATTGAAAAATCTCGACAGATCGAAGTTCACCCCCTGTGTCGTGCTCTTTGAAAAGAAGGGTGAGTTGTTGCACGAGCTTCCAGTCGAAATCAAACTGACAATATTGAAAGAACATGACGAAACATGTCGAATGTATGGGACAGTCTTTATAAAACTCGCCCTGAGATTTTCACGGTTTATCAAGAAGGAAAGGCCGGACGTTATTGTCAGCTTCATGTGGTATACAAACTTCATCACGCTCATCGCGGAGATGATAAACCGGATTTCATCGAAAGTCATTGTGAGCGAACGGTATGGATTCGCTGTTTCTTTCGAAGGGAGGATGGCGGAACTTCTCAGAAGATTGATCATTCGATTCTTCTATCCGAGGGCCGACACTATCATCGTGAACTCAACGGCAATGGGTCAGCAACTGAAAGATACGTTTCATGTTAAGGTGGACAAAATAGCGACAATCTATAATCCGGTGGACATTTCTACGATACGCTCCTTGTCTGAGGAAGAGGTCGACCATCCATGGTTTGATCAGCCTCTTCCTATTATTATGAGCATCGGGAGGGTTACTCGCCAGAAAGGGTTTGATCAACTTATAAAGGCTGTCAAGACGCTGCATGACGATGGCGCAGCATGCCGTCTTGTCATTCTCGGGAAAGGGCCTGAGGAAGGAAATCTGAAGAAGCTGTACTTTGATCTGGGCATGAGTGACAAGGTTCTTTTTTTAGGCTTTCAGCAGAATCCCTATAAGTATCTTGCAAGGGCGACGATCTTTGTACTATCGTCCTTTTACGAGGGCTTTCCCAACGTACTCCTCGAGGCGATTGCATTGGGCATTCCTTCCGTGGCGACGCAATGCCCTACCGGCCCCGATGAGATTATAACCAGCGGAGAGAACGGACTTCTCGTGCCTCCCGGTGATTACCATGCTCTTGCAGAGGCAATAAAAAGACTCTTGCAGGACGAATGCCTCAGAAAGAAGTTCGCCCTGGCCGGCAGGAAGCGGGCACAGGACTTTGCAGTAGAGGACATCGTAAGGCAGTATGAGAAGGCTATTGAAACGGTGTGTACTTGACGGCGGTGGTAAAATCTTTCGTTGCCGGAGAGAGCGTTATATTTGTGAAGCGGCAATAGTGCGGCGTATTATATGGGGGAGTCCAAATCAACACCCTGCATCTGCGTGGTGGGTGCGTGCATGGTGATAATTTCGGCTTCTATTTTAAGGAAGAAGAACGTCGGTATGTTGAAGTTCTTTAGGATAGTGCTTGTGAGATTTTCTCCCATTGTGGGCACATGACTGGCCTGAAGTTGTTGGATATTGGCTATGAATTAGGAATGCTCTCGGAGATACCGCGAGAAGTGGATTTGAAGCAGTTGACAGTGAGCCCTATATCAAGGCGGCTGAACATGTTGCAAGCACAAACAAGATGACCGGCATCCAGGAAGCGATTGACTATGGTGTTTTCTCCGAAGACGTTCGATGCAGTAGTTCTCAATCAAAAGCATGCACGCCTGCCAGAAATGAGAACAACATTATCTGATGGTACCATGGTCTAAAAAGAGTGGTGCAGTGTTTCCTGAAGTCTCAATTTTCCATTCGTTTTTTTCCTCGCAGGTGGACTATTCAGTCCCCCTCAGTTCTCATGGCGATTTCAACGCCTGCGGGTGAAGGTATGGCAATTCGGCTATTTGCGGCAAGAAAACCATGTGTGGGATCTGCGGAAAGTTAAGTCTTAACGGAGAGCCGGTTGACGAATACCTCCTGCAAAGGATGACTTCCAGCCTCATCCACCGCGGACCGGACGACTCCGGCATACGCGTCTCTGAAAACGTGGGTTTGGGCCATCGCCGGCTTTCGATCATCGATCTCTCCCCGAGCGCGCACCAACCCATGTGCAATGAAGACGGCACGGTCTGGATCGTCTTTAACGGCGAGATCTACAACTTCCTCGATCTCCGGCGAGACCTCATGACCAACGGCCATATCTTCCGATCGAAAAGCGACACGGAAACTATCATTCATCTGTACGAAGAATACGGCACAGATTGTCTGCAATACCTGCGCGGTATGTTCGCATTCGCCCTATGGGACCAAAGGGATAGGTCGCTTTTCCTTGCGCGGGACCGGATCGGGAAGAAGCCGCTTTATTATTATTTCGACGGAAAGACCTTCATCTTCGGCTCGGAGATCAAGGCGATTTTGGAGGATCAGACCGTGCAGCGGCTTCCCGACCACGAAGCCATTCATCACTATTTGACGTATCAGTGTGTTCCGTCTCCATGGTCCGCTTTCAAAGGTATCAGAAAGCTTCGCCCTGCGCATTATCTCGTACTCAGAAACGGAAAGATGTCGATCACCCGGTACTGGAACATCTCTTATCTTCCGAAGATTACCACGCCAGAAAAAGATCTGAGACATGAAATACTTGAGCGGTTGAAAGAGGCGGTCAGGCTCAGGCTTGTGAGCGATGTACCGCTCGGAGCGTTTCTGAGCGGCGGCATTGATTCGAGCGCTGTGGTCGCGCTGATGTCGGGAGTCATGCGCGTGCCGGTCAAGACCTTTTCTATAGGATTCAGGGAAGAGGCATACAATGAATTGAAATTCGCCCGCATGGTAGCAGACAGATATAAGACCGACCATACGGAATTCATGGTCGAGCCGGATGCCGTGGATATCTTACCGAAGCTTGTATGGCACTACAACGAGCCCTTTGCCGATCCGTCTTCAATACCGACATATTATGTGGCGAAGCTGGCGCGGGAGCATGTGACCGTCATTCTCAACGGCGACGGCGGGGATGAGAACTTCGCCGGATACGGCAGGTATGCACTGAACGCATTTTCAGAGAAGGTGCGAAAAGTTTTTCCAGCCTCCCTGGTGAAGGCATTGCGGCCCCTCTTCATGCTGCTGCCCCACGGTGGAAACCCGAATAGCATTATCTGGCGGCTCAAGAGGTTTTCCCAGACCTATGTCAGATCACCGGAGCGCCGGAACGCTGACATGCTCTTGCATTTCATGGCGGAGATGAAGAACGAACTCTATACCGAGGCGTTTCGGGAGGAGGTTTCAGGGACGGACTCCTTTGACCTGCTCCTCAAAAAATTCAGGGAAGCGGGAGCAGATAACCTTCTTGAAAGGACGCTCTATTCCGATGTGATGATGTACCTTCCGGATGCACTTCTTGTGAAAGTCGATGTGGCATCCATGGCGCATGCCCTTGAAGCGAGGTCGCCGTTCCTGGATCATGAGTTCATGGAATTTGCCGCCCGGATACCGGCATCATTAAAACTCAAGGGGACCACGACCAAGCATATTTTGAAGGAGGCGCTCCGCGGCATTCTTCCCGACGAGGTTTTGTTCCGGGAGAAGATGGGCTTCGGCGTTCCGCTTGATTACTGGTTCCGGAACGAGCTGAAGGAGATGGCCTATGATACACTGCTCGGAGACCGGGCGACGGGGCGAGGATATTTTAGGAGGGACTATGTGCGGAAAATACTCGATGAACATGTCTCGGGCAGATGGAACTGGCAATACCACATATTCGACCTGCTGATGCTCGAACTGTGGCACCGGGAATTCATCGACGCTCGATGACGGTACGCGGATGAGAGAAATCATGTACGACTATTTTGTCTGCCCCCACTGTCATCACAATCTCGTGGGTGAGGAGGGTATACAAGAACGAAGCCGTGCGGACATGGGACATCTGTCCTGCAGTGGCTGCGCCAGCCGGTTTCCTGTAGAGGAGGGAATCCCGGATTTTCTCTCCCACGTGGTCCGCGAGCATGCGCAAGAAGGCGTTGCCGTTGATCTGCACAATGCCGTCACGCTCTTCAGAAGAGAGATCGATCCTGAAAGTAAGTTATCAGGACGTCTGTTCGATCAGGACGTGAAAAGCACGGATGCATCCTTCCTCGATATCGGATGCGGTATCGGCAGGCATCTGCTCGTACTGAGAAACAACGGCATCACAAACATGCTGGGGTTCGATATCATGCCGGAACTGGTCCATACCGCACGAAAGGAATATGCGGTAAAGAATGTGTTTGTTGCGAATGCCTCGCGCATCCCTCTCAGGAATGAATCTATCGATATATGCCTCCTCTACAATGTTATTGAACATTGCAGCAATCCCGCGAAGGTACTGGAAGAAGTTCATCGGGTACTCAAGAAAGAAGGCATACTGTACATGGACGTTCCGAACGGCCGGTCAATGGGGGACAGGATATTCCGCTGGGGCGGCATCGTCTTCTACGGGAAGACCAGCCATATCCAGACGTTCACGTTTGATAAAGTCAGTAGACTGCTTCGGAACGCCGGGTTTGAAATCAAAGCGCAGAAGACAGCGCGTGGCATCTTCATTAACTATCCGCAGCTGGAGCGATTCGGATGGATCAGGAAAACAGTGACGATTCTCTTCGGCAATGAGGTGAGCGGCTGGGAATTCAAACTCGGCAAGACGCACTAATAAGGGGGCTTTGTGTTGTTTCCCCCCTGTACCATCCATCTTTGGGTGGTCTGGGCAGGCAGGCACAGCTCCTGACCGAGCGGCTTGCACGCGAAGGGTTGTCAGTATTTGTCATAGCGAGGAGGATGAAGGGTCTGCCGAGTGCGGAATTTGCCCCTGACGTGCGGGTGTTCAGAGCGTGGTCCATCAGACCGGTTATCCATAATTTTGAGCAGGTGAGTATCCTCAACATCCTTATATCGCTGACGTTTGCGATCAGTTGCGCGATTCTCCTGATCAGGCATCGGAAAAAATATCATATCGTCCATTTTCACGGCGCAAGTCTTCCGCTCTTTGTGAATCTGCCACTATTGAAGATCATGGGCAAGAGGGTGGTTGCCAAGGTCGCGGCCGCCGGTGTGGGGACAGAGGCCGGCTCACTCCGGGGGCGGTATTTCGGCATCGGCAGCATCATTATCAGAGAGCTTCAGATGGTAGATTTCTTTGTTGCGACAACGGCTGAGATCCGAGAAGGGCTCCTGAGAGACGGGTTTCCGGAGGTAAAGATTCTCCGGATTACGAACTTCATAGACCGGCAAATGTTTTGCGCCGTTCCGGTCGAGGAGAAGAGAAAACTGCGGGAGAGGATCGGGCTGGGAGATCATCCCACAGTGGTTTTCAGTGGCAGGTTCATCGAACGCAAGGGAATAACCTTTCTCCTTGATGCATGGCATGATATTACCGGAATGTTTCCCGATGCCCGGCTCATACTTCTTGGAAATGGTCCGCTATTGGAGAAGATGAAAAGAAAGGCGCTGCGGCTTGGGATCGCCCACGTGGTTCAGTTTATGGGTCATGTAGGTGAGATAGCCGGGATTCTTCAGGCATCGGACATCTTTGTCCTGCCTTCGCTCCAGGAGGGAATGCCGAACTCACTGCTCGAAGCCATGGCATGCGGGCTTCCTCCGGTTGCGGCAAGGATCGGCGGCGCTGTGGACGTCATCCGTGACGGAGTAAACGGAGTGCTTGTCAATGCCGGAGACCGCGATGCACTCGCCGAAGGACTTGGGAGGCTCCTCGCCGACAGAAGTCGCAGAGAGACCATTGCAATCAACGCTGTAGGAACAATACGGGATAAGTTCAGCCTCGATGCCATTGTCCCATTCTACCTCGGGCTCTATAAAAAGGTGCTCACGTGAGAAAAAATGTCTCTGTAATCATCGTTAATTACAATGGCCGTGATCACCTTGCGGAGTGTCTTGATGCGCTTCGAGTGCAGACCTTCAGGGACTTCGAGATAATTCTTGTTGATAATGCTTCAACGGATGGCTCGGTAATTTTCGTGACGAAGACGTATCCTGAAGTTGCGATCATAGAGAACCGGGAGAACCTCGGGTATGGCGGCGGCAACAATGCCGGGATCCGGCAGTCACATGGCAAGTACGTCGTGCTTCTCAACAATGATACTAAAGCGGAACCGAAATGGCTTGAGAAACTCATAGGGCCTGTGGAGAAAGATCAGGGTGTAGGCATGTGCGCGTCAAAGATTATGGACTATTACCATCCGGAAATCATTGACAACACCGGCTTGCTGATATACCGGGACGGCATTGCCCGGGGACGCGGGCGGCTTGAAGAGGACAGGGGGCAGTATGCCCTTGAAGAGGAGGTTTTTGTACCCAGCGGCTGCGCCGGTCTGTACCGCAGGGACATGCTGGAAGAAATAGGCCTCTTTGACGAAGATTTCTTCCTCTATGTCGATGATGTGGATATCGGGTTCCGGGCGAGACTGGCCGGATGGAAGTGCACCTATGTCCCTGATGCGGTTGTCTATCACAAGTACTCTGCCACCACGGAGCCCTATTCTCCCCTGAAGGCGTATCTGGTTGAGCGAAATAGGATATGGGTCGTCATGAAGTGTTTTCCGGCAAGGCTGGCGATTACCAGCATATTCCATACACTGCTTCGATATCTCATGCAGGGCTATGGTATAGTGACAGGAAAAGGCGCCGGCAGCCGATTGGTCCGCTCGGGTTCAGGTGCGGGAAGCGGAATGATTCTTCTCAAAGCGTATGTATCTGCCTTCAGAAAGTTTGGTAAGATGCGGGAGAAGCGGAAGCAGATCAGGATGACGAGAAAGGTCAGCAGAGGGGATATTGCATCATGGCTCAGGAGATTTGGCATAGGCCTGAAGGAACTTGCGCTGAAGGATTGATGTGAAGACGCTCTTCATCATACCCGCATACAATGAAGAACTGAACATCGGGACGGTCATTGAGGATATCCAGGGACATGTACCGGCAGCGGACATACTGGTCATCAATGACGGCTCAGCGGATGCAACAGGTTCTGTGGCAAAAAACCTTGGTGTTACGGTCATCACCCTTCCCTACAATCTCGGCATCGGGGCGGCGATGCAGACCGGCTATCGCTATGCAGACATGCAGGGATATGATATTGCGGTCCAATTCGACGGAGACGGGCAGCACAGGGCAGATCAGCTGAAACGGCTCTTGGAGCCGCTGGAACGCGGAGAGGCGGATATTGTCATAGGATCACGGTTTTTGACCAAAGGACTCTACGAGGCCGAGGTGGTTCGTCGTTTCGCCATCAGGTTGCTATCCGGCATCATATCGTTATTGGTCAAACAGAAAATAACTGACCCTACCTCTGGCTTACGGGCTGTCAACCGGAAAGTCGTGCAGTTCTTTTGTGATTTCTATCCCGATGATTATCCCGAGCCTGAGTCGCTGGTGCTTCTTCACAAAGCCAGGTTTAAGATTGCCGAGGCCCCGGTGATTATGGAAAAACGGCTGCTGGGGAACTCATCCATCACCCTGTTCAGAGGGGTCTATTATGTGGTAAAGGTTGTCCTGGCTGTGCTCGTCGATATGATCAAAGTAATACCGCGGAGGTGAGGTATGGACATGATACCCGTATTGGCGACGCTGGTAAGTCTGGTGATCGTTCTCGCCGTTCTCGAACTGATAAGGAGAAATCGGCTCAAGGAGAAGTATTCACTCCTATGGCTGTTTTCCTCTTTCGTGCTCCTCTGGTTTTCCGTATCGCGGAAATCCCTCCATCTCGTGGCCGGCTACATAGGCATCTATTACCCCCCTTCGGTTATCTTCCTTCTCGGATTCCTTTTCCTCATCATTATTAATATTCATTTCTCGACGGTGATCTCCCGGCTTTCAGATCGCAACAAGACACTTGCCCAGGAAGTGGCTTTGTTGAAAGAGATGCTGGAGCGTGAGAAGGGCCGTTAATAATAAAGTATTCTTTCGATGAACCCTATTATCTTTCTTCCTCTTCACGATGATGGCGCACTTGAAGTTTAGCCTCAACAACTGCGCATAGCATGCTTCACCCCGCCGCAGTACAGTCATAAGCTGCTTACCGTTTTTCAAGGCCATGCAACTCCTTTGTGGCTAAAAAACATCACTTCCGTCCCTGGAGCTGATACCATAGTATTGCCGGAATTGGTGCTCACCTATCCCGGTGGCGAGCCTTTTATTATTGAAGAATCACTATAGTTGTATTATGATAGGCCGCATGAAGTTGAAGGGAGCTACGTCATGGTTATCTATCTTCGCGTTACGTCTGATAGCACTCATCACGTTTCTCGGACTGGGCGTCACCGGGGCATACGCGGAGGACATTGACTGCAGCATGTGCCACGCTGACCTTGCAAAGAAAAAGACCGTCCATGCGGCGGTAAGCATGGGCTGCACCGGATGCCATACGAGTCTGAATGTTGCTGAGGTACCCCACAAGGTGACCGGCAAGGTGCCGAAGGGCCTGTCCGCTACCCAGCCTGACCTCTGCTACGGATGCCATGACAAGGGCATGTTTTCGAAGAAGAACGTACATGCAGCCCTGGCCATGGGCTGCACGAGCTGCCATAACCCGCATGCCACAGATACGCCGAAGCTGCTTGTCGCGGACATGTCCGGGCTCTGTTTCAATTGCCATAATAAGGCAGCCGTTATGAAAAACAAGAATGTCCATGCACCGGTTGAGAGCGGGATGTGCACCAGTTGTCACAATCCGCACAGCTCGGACAGTAAAAAGCTCCTGCACGCAGACATGCCCGGCCTCTGCTATACCTGCCATGACAAGACAGCCTTCGAAAATGCCTCGACCCATGCGCCGGTAGCGGGCGGCATGTGCGGCTCCTGCCATGAGATGCACAGCGCCAAACTGCCGAAGCTCCTTGTATTGCAGCCGCCCGAACTCTGCCTGAGCTGTCATGACAAGAATAACTTTACGGGGATGAAAACCGTGCACGGTCCTGTGGAAAAGGGACTTTGCACCTCATGCCACGTGCCACACGCCTCACCGGCGCCGAAGCTGCTCCGTGATAAGATGCCCGATGTCTGCTTCCAATGCCACAGCAAAGGGCATTTCGGGGGACAGGAGTTCATGCATGCCCCGGTCCAGGCCGGCATGTGCACCGCATGCCATGCCCCCCATCAGTCGAATGCGAAGATGCTTCTGGTGAAAGAACTCCCTGAACTCTGCTACAACTGCCACTTCGAGCAGNNGGCTGCCACGACCCGCATGGCTCCACATGGAACAAGCTCTTCCGGTCACGTGCGAATTCTATCTTCGAGCTCTGTAAAAACTGCCATGAAAAGTAGCGGGGCTCATTGCTCTGCTGGCGGTTCTTGGCAAAGCTTCTGCAGGGCTCTGGGTAAATGTTGTTGAGTCATAGCATGTGGGTTGCCGTTGAAAAATAGCTGTGGATTCCTATAGGATAACAAGGTAATCATGAATTTTTCCCCGATCAAGACCGTGATGAAGAAAGTTCTCGGAGTCCTTGCCGTTATCGTGCTGACGAGCTTCAGCATAACCGGGGCATATGCAGAGGACATTGACTGCAGCATGTGCCACCCTGACCTTGCAAAGAAGAAGACCGTCCACGCAGCGGTCAGCATGGGCTGCACCGGATGCCATACCAGCCTGAATGTGGGTGACGTGCCCCACAAGGTGACCGGCAAGGTCCCGAAGGGCCTCTCAGCTGCCCAGCCTGACCTCTGCTACGGGTGCCACGACAAGGGGATGTTTTCAAAGAAGAACGTGCATGCTGCCCTGGCAATGGGCTGTACGTCNNATGTGCACCAGCTGCCACAACCCGCACAGCTCGGACAGCGGGAAACTCCTGCTCGCAGACATGCCCGGCCTTTGTTACACCTGTCATGATAAAACAGCCTTTGAAAATACCTCGATTCATGCGCCGATAGCAGGCGGCATGTGCGGTTCCTGCCATGAGATGCACAGTGCCAAGCTGCAGAAGCTGCTGATTTCACAGCCTCCGGAACTCTGCTTTACTTGTCACGACAGGAGCAATTTTGCCGGGATGAAGACCGTGCACGGTCCTGTCGAAAAAGGCCTCTGCACCGCATGCCACACACCGCACGCGTCATCTGCACCCAAGCTGCTCCTTGCCGTGAAGCCCGACGTATGTTTCCGATGCCACAGTAAAACCAGATTTGAAGGGCGGAAGTTCATGCATGCCCCGGTAGCCGGTGGCATGTGTAATGACTGCCACGCCCCCCACCAGTCGGATGTGAAGCGGCTTCTTGTCAAGAAGCTCCCTGACCTGTGCTACAACTGCCACTTCGAGCAGGAATTTGTC
>DKBH01000039.1 GCA_002451165.1 Nitrospiraceae bacterium UBA6905 | reverse complement strand
TGTCCAGGACAGATTGATCTGGCTTTCGCTCGCTGATGTTGCCGTTACGCTCGTGGGTGCTGTGGGTGCGGTGGTGTCAGAAACTGTCTGAGGAGTAGCGCGCCCAATATTGGAATAGGGGCTGAGATTCCCGGCAGCATCAAATGCACGTATGCGGTATCGATACTTCTTTGATGCCTTCAAGCCAGTATCGCTATACGTAGTGTTGATAACCGACGTCACATATACAAAATTACTGCAGCCGCCTCCCTTGCAGCGCTCTATCTGGTACCCTGTCACTCCCACGTTGTCCGTCGATGCTGTCCAGGACAGGTTGATCTGGCTCTCGCTCGCCGCTGTTGCCGTTACGCTCGTCGGTACTGTGGGCGCAGTTCTATCGAGCGTTGTGGCGCTGGCAATATCGGAATAGGAACTGAAATTGTTGGCAGCATCGCTTGCACGAACACGGTAGCTGTAACTGGTTGCCTGCTGCAACCCCTTGTCTTTATACTTTAGGACAGTCGTCTCGACTATCTCTTCCGTACTATAAACCGTGGCAACTTGGCTTAGGACCGCGCAACCTGCTCCTTCACAGCGCTCCACGTGATAGGCGACAACCTTAACATTGTCGGTAGAACCTGTCCATTTCAGAACTATGCGTCCGCCACTCACGGCTTTAGCTATTAAATTCGAAGGAGCTGAAGGAGCTGAAGTATCCGGCGTTTTGGCTCGGCCGATATTGGAATAGGGGCTGAGATTACCAGCAGCATCGAATGCTCGGATACGGTATCGATATTTCTTTGATGCCTTCAAGCCAGTATCGTTGTATGCAATGCCGGTAACCGACGTCATGTATACAAAATTGCTGCAGCCGCCTCCCTTGCAGCGCTCTATCTGGTACCCTGTCACCCCCACGTTGTCCGTCGAGGCTGTCCAGGACAGATTGATCTGGCTCTCACTGACTGCCGCTGCCGTTAAGCCTATTGGCACTGTTGGGGGCGCTGTCTCCTGGGCATTGAGGACGCTGGCGCCGGACATCAGCGTGAGTCCCGTGATCGTCATGAGTGCAATTGCGAACACTGAAAAAACTTCCTTCACTGATTTGTTAAAGTGCATGATCGAATTCACGGCATTATCTCCATTCTTTTTAGATTGCCTTTTGCGCTTTATGATTGGCAGTAACTATTGAAAAGGTGAGGTCTGCAACTAATTGCGTCTTATGGCTTTTGCAGGATTTCCGACGGCTACCACACCCTCTTCGATGTCTGAAAGCACATTGGAACCCAAGCCTATAAGGCTGCGGTTGCCAATGCGTACGTTTTCCCGTACCTTCACCCCTGAACCAATGTAGCACTCAGAACCGATACTTACACCTCCGGAAATCGATACATTTGAACCGATGCAGCAGTAGTCACTGACGACGCTGTCATGGGCAATGACCGTATTTGGCAGCACGATGCAATGACTGCCGACCTGAACACTACAACTTACGACAACATGCGGCATGAGAAGCGTATTGTAACCGATAGCGGCATCAGGCGCCTGCACTACCGACGGATGAATAATTGTTGCAAACCGCGATCTCTCGATTGGTAGACTTTCGATCAATAATCTCCGTTTCAGATAGCCTTTTGGGCTGCCGGGTACTGCCAGGACAAACGCATCGGCGTGATCTTTCAGCAGTTCGCGTCCTCCTAGAACTTTTATCCCGCAATACTCTTTGCCGTGAAGGGAGTGGTCATCATCGAGGAACCCCGTGACGTCCCATTCCTGCGCAGTTTCATTTGTCGCCAAAATAGATATGAGAGATTCCTTTCCATTGCCGCCGAAGGGAAAGATAAGTAGCTTTTTAGACATTTCTTATTTTCGTGACAACTGATTCGACTTCTCCTTCGGTCATACCCGTGTACAACGGAAGAAGAATTACGGAGTCCCGTGCTTTTTCAGAATGCGCAAGCGACACCTCTGCAGTATATGCAGATTCCTGGTGTGCATTCATGATGCCGCGCCGGCTGGATATCCCTCCATCGAGCAAGTGCTGCATCAGTTCGTCGCGGCTTACGGGCGAACGATCGACTACGCGTACAGGGTAACTCTGAAAGTTGCCCCTGCAGTTATCAGGCTCGTAGGGCAGTTCCAGCCAGGATAGGTCACTCAGTTTCTGCTGATATAGGACAGCAAGCTTTCTCCGCTCTTCCAGAAAACGGGGGAGTCTCTTCAGCTGTTCGATGCCGATAGCAGCCTGGACATCGGTCATGCGGTAATTAAATCCTGTAGTTGCATATTCCTCAAAGATGACCTTGGATGAACTGTGCCTGACCGTATCAGGAACGCTCATCGCATGCTGGCGAAGAAGCCGAAACCTACTGTCATAGCCGGGGTTCTTTGTTGTAATCATACCGCCGTCGCCGGTTGCAACAATCTTGCGCGGATGAAATGAAAAACATGCGACATCACCGTGGGGCTTACCTATCTTTTCCCACATGCCAGAGATGTTTATCTCACTGCCAATGGCGCATGCTGCGTCTTCGACCACCGGCAGATCAAACTTTTCAGCAAGGTCAAGGATGGCTTCTAGGTCGCAGGGCAATCCCATCTGATGGACTGGCATGATCGCGGCTACCCGTCCTATAGGATCTTTTCTTGCCGGCGCGCCGGGATAAATGAAGTTCTTTAAGGGAGATTCACCGACAGCTATTCGCGCAATATCCCTAAAATATAGTCTCCCATCCCGCACTTCGCATGCCTCATGCAGGCACCTCCGGAGACTTTCGGCTGAGATATTATAGGTCTGAGGATCGATATCGACGAAGACCGGTTCAGCCAGGCAATAGCGTACAGAGTTAGCCGTTGCGATAAACGAGTGACTAACGGTAATGACCACATCTCCCGGTCCCACGCCAACGGCGAGCAGCGCGAGATGCAGGGCCGTTGTACAACTTGAAACCGCACAGGCATGGGGCGAGCCGACATACGATGCGAAGGCATCCTCAAACTGTTTTACTTTCGGTCCTTGCGTCAGCCACCCCGACAAAATTACTTCCCGTGCTGCAGCCGCTTCCTCTTCTCCGAGGAAAGGTTTCGCTATAGGAATCATTATTTCTCTTACCTCACTGATAACGTTTCTTCGCATTCGCACAGGCGCTGCCTGAGGAACGCTTTGAATTTGCCGTTGAATTCTCCCCTTTTCAGGGCCATATCCACTGTGGCTTTCAGGAAGCCAAACTTGTCACCGCAGTCATGCCGGGTTCCTTCGAAACGACAGCCATATACTGCATCCACGGTCAGCAGTTTACGGATGGCGTCGGTAAGCTGGATCTCCCCTCCCTTGCCCGGCTGCTGTCTTTCCAGAATAGGGAAGATATCGGGAGTTAAAACGTATCTGCCGATGATCGCCAGATTCGAGGGGGCATCCTCCCGCTTTGGCTTTTCTACCATGTCGAGCACCTCAAAGGCCTCCTCTGTTATTTGGTTGGCCTTGACGCATCCGTATGAGGAAATATTTTCCATGGGCACTTGTTCCAGTGCGAGCACTGTCCCCTGGTATTTATGGTACACGTCGAGAAGTTGAGAAAGGCAGGGCCTGTCTGCATCTATAATGTCATCTCCCAGAAGCACTGCAAACGGCTCGTTGCCGACAAATTCCCTGCCGCAGAGAATGGCATGCCCGAGCCCCATAGCCTGCTTCTGGCGCACATAAAAGATTTTCACCATCTCCGCTATCTTCCGCATCTGGACGAGCTCGGCATCTTTTCCCTTGTCATGGAGAAGGGCCTCCAGTTCAAAGGCGATGTCGAAGTAATCCTCAATCGCCCTCTTTCCTCTGCCGGTAACAAACAGGACCTGCTCGATCCCTGAGGCAATTGCCTCTTCCACGACATAGTGGACAAGAGGCTTGTCGATGAGGGGGAGCATCTCCTTAGGTGAAGATTTCGTGGCAGGAAGAAACCGTGTGCCGAGCCCTGCTACCGGAAAAATTGCCTTTTTTACCTGCATAGTCATGCCTCCTTAATCAAAGCGGGAATGATTCTTCATACAAGTCTTTCATGCAACAGCACTTGTACGGGCAAATACTTCCTTCCGCCAGCTAATAAGCCTACGTAATCCCTCTTCCACGCTCACCTTTGCCCTAAAGCCCAGAAAGTTTTCCGCCTTACTTGTGTCGGCCAGCCGGCGCGGGACCGGATTCACCGAACGCGCCGGCATAAACTCCGGAGTGAGCGTTGAGCCGGTGACCCTCAGCACTGCCTGCAGCAGCTCCAGGAGGCTTGTCTCAACGCCGCTCGCTACATTAAATACTTCGTCGGTAACATCAGATTCCATTGCTATAATGTTAGCATCTGTCACGTCATCGATATAGATAAGGTCCATAGTCTGCATACCATCGCCAAAAATCAGAGGATGCTGGCCTGCTCCGATGCGGTCCAGCCATCGAATAAGGACCTCCGTATATTTGCCATAGATGTCCATTCGGGGTCCGTATACATTGAAGTAGCGAAGGGCAACATATTGCAGGCCGTACATATCCGCAAAAGAACGTGCCATGCCCTCGCCGGCGATCTTTGCAGTCCCGTAGAGCGTCCGATTATTGAATGCATGATGATCTTCGGAGGTAGGAAACACGTCAGCCAATCCGTAAACTGATGCAGACGAGGCGTACACTAACCTCCCCACTTTCTTTTCCACCGTCGCCTGCAGCACATTATGGGTACCCACCAGCATCACTTCCATAGCTTCCTGGGGATTTTCAGCACAGGCGGTTATTCTCAGGGCCGCCATATGAAATATGCCGTCTATTCCTGTTGCGAGATCTCTGAGCAGGTCCAGGTCGCGAATGTCGCCCCTGATGAGTCTGACTCTGGGATCTCTCAATGCATCTTCGATGTTGTGCATGCTTCCTCGTACAAAGTTATCAAGAAGTAATATTTCAGACGCCCCTTTTGCCAGCAGCCGGTCAGTTATATGTGACCCCATGAGTCCGGCGCCGCCTGTTATCAAGAATCTGTTGCCTTCAATCTTCATAGCTTTTCCTTAAGCTCCTTTCATAATTATTTCGCAATGTTGCACGGTGACTATGCCAAGACTTCCTTTTTACCTGATCATTATTTCAAAGGGGTCGAGGGACTGCACTTTTGCCGCTGTCTCGGCCATCTGATAACCGTAGAGCGTTCAAGGTGTATCTGCAGCAGCACTTCTCTGCGATTCGGCAAATCACCTGTCTGTTTGCTGCAGGTTAAGTCAGGCCAAAACTGATCTTGCGGCCAGTACGTCTCTGACACATCTCGCAATGGCAGGTGCAGCAGTAAGTCCAGGAGACTCAATCCCCACAAGATTGACAAAGCCGGGCAGATCTTCACGAATAACGAAGTCGTGAAAATCCTCTCCTGCAGCCTGGAGTTTGGGACGAATACCGGACATATCGGGAACAATATCCTCCTTATGAATAAACGGGAGAAATTTGACAGCTGCTTCATAAAACCGCTCTTTTTTTGACGCGTCAACCATATAATTTTCTACTCTATCTATATAGGTTGCATCGGGGCCCAACTTCATGCGCCCCTGTAAATCAAGGGTCAAATGTACCCCCAAGCCGGCGTGATTCTTCTCAGGAACAGGATAAATGAGCTTTTGCACTATCCCTTTTTTCACATTATTAATGCTGAAGTAATCTCCCTTGCAGAAATGTTGCACGTAGTTCTTTCCGACCATACCGGCAATGCGATCAGCATGCAGCCCGGCCGCATTTACAACCCTTTCCGAATCAAAATCAAAGCATTCGCCATTCCTGTTTACCGTCGCAATACGATACCCACCGCTTATTTTGTCAATGCCCACGACTTCCGTGCCGTAAACAATATCTGCTCCCTTGGACCTGGCATCACAGAGATAATAGTCCATAAGGGCATGGGCATTAATGATTCCTGTGTCAGGTGAAAAGACAGCGCCGAACGCCCTGATGTGTGGCTCCATTTCGGCAATTTTTCCCTGAGCAACCAATGAAACTGACGAGATTCCGTTCTTTTTTGCATTCATCCATAGATGCTCGATGGTTGCCATCTCTTCTTCAGAAGTAGCAATAATCAGTTTACCGATCTTCAGATGGGGTATCTTATTTTCTGCACATATCTCATATAGCAGCTGCCTGCCTTCGATGCATAATTCTGCCTTTAATGACCCAGTTGGATAGTATATGCCTGCATGTATCACCTCACTATTTCTGGAACTAATCCCCCTGCCGTGCGAATCGTTCTTTTCGACAATATAGATATTTGACTTCCTATCTGCTAATGATGACGCAATCGCCAGGCCAATTACACCGCCTCCTATTATTGCAATGTCACAATCCATTTATGCCTCCCAATAATCAACGGACATGCTTTCCCGCTTTCTGCAGTCATCTAAACCTTCCCGAGGAAGGCGCTGATTTCACGGGCCACCCGCTCTTGTTGTACTTCCTCCAGCCCTGGATACATAGGGAGGGAAAGTATTTCTTTAGCGGCTTTTTCCGCCACCGGATAGGTCCCCTCCTTGATGCCAAGGCGTTCGTAAGACTTCTGGAGGTGAAGCGGCACCGGATAATGGAGTGCGGTAAAGATGCTTTTGTCTCCAAGATACTTTTGGAGTTCGTCTCTTCTCCGGTTCCTGATGACGTACAGATGGTACACGCATTTAGCCCATGCGGGTTCATATGGAGCTACCACTCCGGCAATGCCGCGTAAGAGTGCGTGATAGCGCCCGGCAGCCTCCCGCCGGCTTTCATTCCATAGAGAGAGATGCCTGAGCTTGACTTGCAATATGCCTGCCTGTATGGCATCCAACCTTCCGTTATACCCTTCAATGTCGTGGTAATACTTCTTGGATTGTCCATGGTCGCGCAGTGTTCTGATTTTAGCCGCAATTTCCGCATCGTTCGTCGTTACCGCTCCACCTTCACCACACGCGCCCAGGTTTTTCCCTGGATAAAAACTGAACGCCGCTGCCCTGCCAATCGATCCGGCCTTTACCCACCGGTCTTCTTTTCGTGATAAATACTCCGCCCCGTGAGCCTGGCAGGCATCTTCGATGATTACCAAGTGATACTTCGCCGCAAGGTCTGTAATCCTATCCATGTCAGCTGTCTGTCCGTAAAGGTGAACCGGCACCACCGCCGCAACCGATTTGCCGGTCTTCTTGCATACAGGCCTTCCGGTCTTGTCGTCAACGTGGCATTGATTCTCGAGAAAGTCGGCAAGTTTTTCTGTGTCCATATTATAGGTACGTTCGTCAATATCCACAAACTCAATAGCGGCACCTGACTGCGAAATAGCTTCAGTCGTCGCGATAAACGTATTCGGCACAGTAATGACAATGTCCCCACTGCCTACACCTGCGGCCATGAAGGCAAATCTCAGCGCGTCCGTACCGCTGTTGACCCCTATACAGTGTTTTACGCCACAAAACGCTGCAAAATCCTTTTCGAATTCTTCGACCATCGGTCCGCCAATGAACCCGGCAGAATGAAGGGCCTTTTTGAAGACAGCGACCAGCTCCTCTTCAAGAGCTACATGAGGGGTAACAAGGTCGAGGAAAGGAATCTTGACTTCATTCATAGATTATCTCCCGTATGAATTTAGCCGGATTGCCAGCCACAATGGAATTTTTAGGCACATCCTTCGTCACGACGCTTCCTGCGCCAACTATCGCATTTTCTCCTATGGTGACATTGCTGAGTATTGTCGATCCCGAACCGATAGAGGCCCCTTTCTTCACAAGCGTTGGCTCTACTTTCCAGTCGGCCTCGGTCTGCAGTCCTCCCGAAATGTTCGTGGCCCTCGGATAGGAATCATTAATAAAGGTAACCGCATGGCCGATGAAAACCTCATCTTCTATGGTGACCCCTTCGCATATGAAGGTATGGCTCTGAATTTTGCAGCTCTTCCCTATGGTCGCGTTTTTCTGGACTTCAACAAATGTCCCGATTTTCGTGTTATCGCCGATCGTACAACCATAGAGATTGATGAACGTAGCAAGCATCACGTTCTCTCCCAGCCGCACATCGTCCGCAATGGACAGATATTTCATAGATAGATCATCCTCCCGTTTTTCTTCAATGAATTGTCACATCCTTCGAGCAACTCTACGACTCGTAGCCCGGCATGGCCATCATTAACCGGGGTAGCATCGTTATATATACATTCGAGAAAATATTCAACTTCTTTTTTAAGCGCCTCGGTCTGATCCACCTTCGGCGACCACATGTCTCCCGACCTGTAGCTGACGAGCGTTTCGTACATGCTCTCCCTGTTATGCAACTCGATTCCCTTGTCATAAACCCTCAACTTTTCATCAGCCACTGAATCATTCCAGACCATCATCTGCTTCTCGCCGCCAACAAGCGTCATCCTGATCTTTACCGGAGAAAGCCAGTTCACATTGAAATGAGCGACGATGTTATTATTGAAGTACGCCGTAACAAAGGCGATATCCTCTTTCCCATTCACGTGGGCCTTGCCGCATGATGCCACCGCCACCGGCTTTTCATCTATGAGAAAATCCATGATCGAAAAGTCGTGGGGTGCAAGGTCCCATATGACATTGATGTCCTTCTGGAACAGGCCGAGGTTCACCCTGATCGAATCATAATAGTACAGTTCGCCCAGCGAGCCTCCGTCGATCAGCTCCTTCATCTTCCGGACGGCGCCGGTAAAGATGAAGGTGTGATCTACCATGATCTTGCGTCCCTTCTTTTCCGCAAGATTAACGATTTCTTCTGCCTGGGCTACTGAAGCGGTAAAGGGCTTCTCCACGAAAACGTGCTTTCCATTCTCGAGAGCTTCCTTGGCGAGCTGAAAGTGGGTCGAGACAGGAGTGACGACAGCCACCATGTCTATCTGGGCTGACCTAACGACCTCGCGATAATCGGAATAGACCTCCATATGGGGATTTGTTTTTTTAGCCCGCTTCCTGGCTTCCTCGCTCGGGTCGCAGATGCCAAGAACCTGTGCACCATCCGTGCTGTTAAAATTCCTCACGATATTCGGCCCCCAATAGCCGTATCCTATTACGCCGATGTTGACCATTACTCCTCCTCTGTATGTAGATTCATTAGGTTATTGATCGCTCATACCGACAGCTTCCGAACCTATCGATATCACTGTCTTGAGATGCTCTAATAGCTGCCCCTACCGCTTAATACTGCCGACGGTGTTGCGAATATAATTTTAAGATCAAGCCAGATCGACCATTCCCTGCTGTACTGGAGATCCAGTCGCACCATTTCATCAAAGGTTGTAGAACTCCGTCCTTTCACCTGCCAGAGTCCGGTTATACCGGGTTTAACCTCGTAGATTCTTCTCCGGTGCCAGACGTCGTACTTTTCGACTTCATAGGGTATGGGCGGCCTCGGGCCCACTATTGACATGTCTCCCCTCAGCACATTGAAAAACTGGGGAAGCTCATCAATACTCGTCTTCCTTAAGAACCTGCCCAGAGGGGTAACCCTGGGATCATCGCATATCTTATAGATGTTTTTCTCATCCTTATGGTTGTTGCTCTGGTCCTTCCCGTTCCCGTTTCCGTTGCCGTCCCCATTGCCGTTGCCGTTACCGTTTTTGTAACTGCTCTGCTCACAAATAAGCTTCTTTATATACTCCCTATGTATACTTGCATCACAGTTGACGTACATCGACCTGAATTTAAGAAATGTGAAGCGTTTCCCATCCTGGCCAACCCTTTCCTGCCGGAAAAATACCGGTCCCTTAGATGTGAATTTGATGCACAGGGGGATGATGAGGAAGAAGGGTGAAAAGAATATAATGCCGAAAAGACTTCCCAACACATCGATCATTCTTTTGACAAATAGGGAGGTTTTTTTGGTCACTCTTTTTTGGGAGAGATCTGTGTACAGCGTCATGTCCGTCGAGCCTTCCTGGCGATCACCATCTTGGCCTTCATCTTCTTCCGGAAAAACATACAGGGAGATATTGATCTCATCTGCCTTTTCATTACCCAACACCCCTTGCAACTTACGATCTATTTTTTTCCGGAGAAGATTCTTATGGCTGCCCTTTATCTCAGTAAAAATGATCCCCGGAATTGCTTCCTGTTTAAACCAACCCTTGATGTCCGTGTCTCTCGTGAGAGAAGAGATAAGATCTATTACCTTTCCAATAGCAGCCGGCTTCTCAACGTCTGTGAAAGCATCCTTGACGTCTATCAGCATAAGAATGAAGGTTCTGTTCGCACGCTCAGCCCTTTTGCGTTCTGTTATCAGCACCTGATGGAATATTTCTTCATGATAGAGACTATGACAGAAAGGTACATTATCTGAAGACGATCCCGGAGCCGTCATGCTGTTTCCATTCTTCTTGTTCAATATTACTTTCATATATGATCCCTCCTCAGCATCTCGACGCCGCATCGACGTCGGTCTGACTAATCGTTTTCTTCAAGGCTTTTTTCGCAGACCATCTTTGAAGCCATTAACTATCAAAGTCATAAAACCCTGCGCTTTTGTAACTGATCTTCCAGACATTCTCTGGTTTCGCGTGCCTATTTGGGCCGGCCGGATGTACACCGGAGGTATGGTAATCATTTATGAAATACTGTTAGATGAGAAAGGGTTTGTTGATGTCAAACGGGTCCAGCATGCGAAGCTCGTGATGCCAGAGACTGAATTAAAGATGCGATCAGATCTTAATGGAAAGGACTCCCTTTAGGTGCTGTTCAAAGAAATTCTTGATGTTATCCTCACGTTTTATTAAATAATCTTGCTTTTTGCGGAGGACGTGTTCTTTATGCATCAAATCCTCCTCTTTTTTTTTCATTTCATTGCTCTTCTCCTGAACAAGAAGCTCTGCCTGATATACATTATCGCTTCTTCTCTGAAGTTCGCTGATTGCAACTTCAATGTTCCGCAGCCTATCCTGAATAGCCGATAATCTCATTTTGACAGCCTCGTAGGCTTCCGAAGATAGGGGTTCTTCTTTTACGGGAGATATCTTAGCTATGGGGCTGTTCATGACAAGGTCACCTGTTATCTCCTTCACCAACGCGGCGTCTATGGTCTTTACACCATCGGCAAATGCGGAAAGAAGGAGGAAATCGCAGGCAATATTGATCAGTCTCGGTGTGCCCTTGCTGAACCCGTAGACTTCATCCATGGCCCCCTGCTGAAACGTTACGGCATGTTCGTTCCCTGCGACCCTCAGCCTGTGCAGAATATAGGCCTCGGTTTCTTCCCGGCCAAGGGGTGATACATGCGTGCTGACCGCTATCCGCTGCCTCAATTGTTCAAGCTCCGGCCTACTGAGAATGGCGTTGAGTTCCGGCTGGCCCAACAGAATGATCTGAAGGAGTTTCGACTTGTCGGTCTCGAGATTCGACAAAAGTCGTATCTCTTCCAGAAGGGTAGGAGAGAGGTTCTGAGCCTCATCTATGATGATCATGGAGCGGCCACCCTGAGCATACTGGCCTATCAGGAAATCTGTAAGCTTGCTCAACATGCGGGTCTTGTCATCGCCCGCTGCATAGATGCCGAATTCCTCGTTTATCATGGAAATAAGCTGGGTCGAGCTTACTTTGGTATTATTGATTCTTGCGATTTTTATTTCCTGCGGTATTTTTTTTATCAGACTTCGTATGATCGTTGTCTTACCCGTGCCGATCTCGCCGGTAATAAGAATAAATCCCGAGTTATCCGCCACGCCGTAGTTAAGATACGTCAAAGCCCTTTTATGCACCCTGCTCATGAAGAGAAATTCGGGGTCAGGGGTAAGCTGAAAGGGTTTACAGGTAAAGCCGAAAAAGGAATTATACATCAATACCTCGGTTGTCTCAGATTTCTATTTTCAACTGAAGACCAACAACGTTATCGGTATAATTGTCAGCGCGCCGATCACCGTCGGATTTGTTATAGTAATACGTCAGACCTAGGGTTGCCTTGGCTGTCAATTTGTAATCCACGCCCAAAAAAGCCGTATAAATATTTCTTTTGTCGTCATCGGGGAGATACTTGTCTCTTTCGTAGCCACCTTTTATAGAGAACGTCAGCCGTTGGTCGGGTCTGTATTCGAGGCCGGCAATCACGCCGTAAGCCTCATCCTTGCGGTCTTCCTCGAGATATATGTCATACCGGTGAAAAATGCTTCCGTTGACAGAAACGGCTTCGCCATAGCGGACGACAACCTCTTCAATGCGGCTGTCATACAACCCATCTTCCGGCGACTGAACAATAGTCGACTTGGCTCTCAATTCAATTTGCCCCTGTTTGGAAAGGAGGTAAATGAATCCCACATTATATAGAGGCCTCGTCGTATCATCCAGTTCGTCAAAATTTATCCATCGGCAGCCCAGCGTTCCATCAAACTTCAACTTCGGGCTTATTTTGTAGATTGCTCCGGCAAATACCGACACCCGATTATTATCGGGCTCGGGTTCTTCAGGCCTGTCAGCGGTATATTCCGCACCGGTTTGAAGCGTGAGCACGGGGCTAATCTTGTATTCGCCGGTCACGAACCCCGTGTGCATCTGTCTCTTAATACCGCTAGCCTCCCTATACCAGATGTTATTATATCTATAGCCCGTCGAGACAACAAAAGGATCTGCCTGATACTTGATATAGGGGGAAACAGAAAGATTATTGGTATCGGACCTGTTTTGGAGGAGATTGCTCTCAGTTGAAGCAGCGCGCGTATTAAGGACGACACTTTCATAGTTATCATGCACATCGAAATAAAGGAAGTTCTGTATCACCTTTATCTGCGAAACAAGCCTTGCGTAATGCGAGTCCTTGCCCTGCCTGAGCTTCGCATAGTACCACCAGTTCAGGGTATAATCCAATGACCAGTCCCAAAGAGGTGCGCTATACTTCATGTTGAGGGAGGGCAGTACCCGTGTTATGTAATCGCTTTCCTTGTTGTCTTTAGTAAGATAAATATTGTCGTCATATTCCTCCCTCAGAATTATCGACGGCTTGATGGAAAATTCTCCTGCCCCTGATTCAGCGCACAAGAACAACATTGCGGAAACAACGGTTACAGCCTGCAGCATTGCAACCGATAGCATTCTTGGTCGACAGATGATCTTATCCAATGGCAACGGTACCGTCCTTTCCAGACTGCGATATTTTCTTTTCAACTTTATTACCATCCCGGTAATAGTAGGAATATCTGCTCTTTATACGAACGACAGGCACGTTATTAAATACCGTACCAAGGATATTCCATCCCTTAGTAAGGGAAAGAGCCCGCATTACATCCTCCTGAGAGGTCCGGCCTTCTTGGACTACAAGCAGTACGCTGTCCATAGACCTTCCAAGTGATATCGGGTCTGCCGTCACCAGCAAAGGAGAAGAATCAAATATAACATACCTGTCCTTATACCGCGCCTTCAGCTCATGCACCAGCATCCTCATCTTTTCCGATGAAAGTAGCTCTGTTGCATCTTGTTGCACTTCACCGGCGGGCAAAAACATGAGCTTGCCTATACCGGTTTTGACCAGCAGATCCGAAATAGGCGCTTCACCTTTCAGGTAATTACTGAGGCCTTTATTCGCTTCAATACCGAGATATTTGGGTATCGACGGATGTCTCAGATCAGCGTCAACAAGAAGTACGGTATAGTCGATCTCTTTGGCGAGAGTAACCGCCAGGTTGATCGCCGTTAAGGTCTTGCCCTCCGACATATCTGCACTGGTGACCATAATAGTATTCTTGCAATCCTTTGAGGTTGCACTGATGACCCTGGCCTTAAGCCTCTTGTACTGCTCAGCAGCAGGCGAGAACGGATCTGTTATGCTGACCACATGACGATCCACCACCGCCGGATCGATTGCAGCCTTGTCGACCACGAATGTATGTACCGCATCGCGTTCGCGGGATTTCGCTGCTGTCTCCCGAGGAAAGACTTCCTCTTTTGTCTCCCTCATCTTAACTGCTTTCTCCAATGCCTGCTCTATTCTACTCACTGATCACGCTCCTTAAAAGTGAATGATCCGGATACCTACATATCGATACAGGAACTCCTCGACCAGCACCATACAGATGATAAAAAGATAAACGCCGGCAGCCGAGAAAAATTGTTTTTCGAATTTCTTTGCGTGCAGTATATCCTCATCTGTGACTATCTTCGGAATACTTGCAAGAACCGGCAGCTTCAGTTTCTGCTCAAGAGAAGTCTCGCTCTTAAATGCGTTATTCAAAAAATCCAATCCTATGACGCCGCCGATGCCTGCCGCCATTCCCAGGAGAATACCCAACAAGATCATCTGTACTCTGTTCGGCTTGCTTGGAAGCACAGGAGTTTTAGCAGTATCCAAAATCTTAAACGCTCCATCCTTGTCCGCAGCCTCCAGTTCCCTTGAAACCCTCGCACTTTCAAGTTTCTGGAGAAGATCATCATAGATCTTCTGGTATACGTTCCTGTCCCTCTGCAGCTTTGTCCACTCTTCCTGTTCTCTCGGCATCCTTCCAAAAATGCGTTCTCCCTCGTGCTGCTGCCGTGAAATCTCACCAAGCCTTGCCCTGAGAGATTCGACCTCTGCATCGGTACGCGCCAATTCTTCTCTTAGCTGCTGGTAGATCGGATTAATCGTAGATGTCTCGGCACCTCCCCCGTGCCCCTGAGCAGTCTTCCTCTGTGCGATCTGCATCTTCAGTTCCTCAATCTCGCCTTTAACCTTAATCACTTCGGGGTAGTTATCCGTAAATTTCGTCGATAACAGAAGAAGCTGGTTGTTGAGATAATTCAGTCTACCCTGGGGCGAAGCTTCATTTGTCACCAAGGCAACAGTAAGCTCTTTCTCGCCCGAGAGCTGTTTCTGCAGGTTCTCCCTCTTCCGGGTAAGCTCCTTCAGCTTGATCTCCCCTTCAAGCCGCGCAGTCTGATAATTTTCTATTCTTCCCACCAGCGACGTCTCACTTTGAGGCACCATGTTCGGATTCCTCTCCCTGAATTCCCTGATGGCCTTATCAGATTCTTCGAGCTTCCCCTTATATTCTAAAAGCTGCCCTTGTATGAACTCATATGCCCCAGAAACATCCGACTTTCTGAATTGCAGGATATCATCAATGTATACCCGAACCAGCATATTCACGATATCCCGCACCTTGTTGGGATCATTCCCACGGTACGATACGATGAACAGATCCGGGCCATTTTGCCGGGCTCCCTGCACCGTAACATCCACTTTTCTTCTCATCCCTTCGATTAATTGTTCATTTTGAGAAGGAGTTTTCGCCCCTTCATTCAGACCGAGTTTCTGTACTACCTTTTCGATAATTCTCGTGCTCGTGATGTTGCTTTTGAGGTTGCTGAGCCTGTCTTCGCCGCCAGTTGAAACGCCCACTCCGCTGATAAGGGGTTCAATTATGGAATTCTTTTCTATGAGCACTGTGGATCTCGCCTCGTATACCTTCGGCATGAAGAAGCTTCCCCAGGTAAAAAGAGAAAGCACTGCGAGAGCTGCGGAAAGAGCGATATATTTCTTTCTCAGAATCAGCTCAACATAATATTGGAGATCATTATTCTGAGTGTCTGCCATGGGAAAAACCTCTCAAAAGACTCCTGTCTTTACTATCACGAGATCTCCGGGCATCAGAGGGACGTCCTTGCTGATATCTCCATCCCTTATGACGTCCTTCATCCGCGCCTCTATGTTTTTTGTCTCTTTGCCTGACTTCCGCACAATGAGCACATCGTTTTGCTTTGCAAACTCCGTGAACCCGCCGGCGCCGAGAATGGCATCAAGGGCTGTCAAGCCTTCCCTGTACGTCAGGATCATCGGCGTTTTCACCGCGCCAACAATCATAATCCTCTTTTCAAAGTTATCGGGAATAAAGATTGTATCGTTAGGTTTCAGCTGGATATCCTGCGAGATGTCGCCTTTAGCGATCAGTTTGTAGAAATCATTGCTGAGCCTCTTGCCGTCTCTTAAGAGATAGGCGCTATTAAGATCAGCTCCCCTCAGAGAACCGAGCTGGGCGAGCAACTGCAGGAGTGATGTATTTCTCTTTAGGGTTATGACACCTGAAGCCGTCGTGCCCGAAGATTCGCCTGATGCCGCAGCTGCTATGCCTTCACCAACAATATAGACTTTAAAACTGTTTACCGCAGTTACCATGACGCTTACCGTCGGTGTTTTGACATATTTGGTAAGTTCTTTCTCAAGCACATTTTTTAATTCTTGCGGGCTCATACCCGATGCCTTAATGTCGCCCACCAGGGGGAATGAGATCATGCCGTCTGGCCTTACCGGTACCTGGACCGATAACTCGGGGTTCCCCCATACAGACAGCTGAAGAACGTCTTCGTCACCGATAATATAACCTTCACCTGCCGACATGCCGACTAAGGCGCCTATCAACAAAACAGCATATACGATAATATGCTTTCCTTTCATATACCCTCTTTTCTTTCCTCCGCAGGTAATGCCTTGATGCCGATGATCTGCATTGGTAATTTCACTCATGATACCACAAATGTGAAAACAACGAGCACGAAAGATTTTGAGAAATCGGTTTCACCCCTTGCTCCTGCAGTTAATGTTGCTGCCATTTCCCAATGCTCCGCCTTCTCAGTCACATGCTACCTGCTGAGAAGGATTAATCCTGATAGCGCGAACTTCTTAATGCCAACAACTTCAGGTTTATTTCCTACCACAACGCTCCAGCCGCCCCGCTGGCGCGTTATGCGCTATCACTCTGCTCAGTCTGCTTCGATATCATCGGCGCAAATCTTAACGCCAACGCTTCTGCCCAAAATATCAATATTCACAACAAATATATGTTTATCTTCCTTGCTTAACAAGGTGCCTATGGCCCCGGTAAGCGGCCCCTTTTTCACCCTGACCCTGGCTCCCTCTTTTATGTGAGGGAAGACATCAATCTCCTGACCGCTTTCGACCAAAATCCTTAAAGAATCTATCTCCTCCTCCGGCACCGGAGTCGGCTGACCAGGCTCTAAAGAAATCAGCGATACCGCACCGCGAGTCTTTAGGACCCGAATACGCTCGTCGGTATAGGGTTTGATATATACGAAAAGGTATCCAGGGAAAAAAGGAAAGGTAACCAATTTTTTCCTGTCCTTCCATTGCCGCATTCTGCTTACAGACGGCAAGAAATTGTTGATGTTCTTCCGGATAAGTTCGGCCTGGGTAATGTATTCATGCCTTGATTTCACGCTTAGAGCGTACCAATTAGGCCGTGCGTTCACCTGAGACTTATCTCCGCCAGACATATTCAATTTCAATGCGTTATTCTCAAACAACGTTAAATCCTCTTTCCATTACACACGTGTCGGTCATAAGATCATGAACGAGGCATCTGAACTTCTCATAATCAATAGGTTTTATCATGCAGTACGAATTTGAAAATTCTTTCAGGAAACTCATAAGCTCTGCGTCAAGCATGTCTGTGAGGACAAGTGTAGGGATATCCCACGTTCTAAGTTCTTTCAAAAGGAATGCTCCGTGAGGATAACTTATCAGGACAAGACTGAACTCATTACTGCTCAGACCCTGCGCCAGGCTTTCGATGTCTGTGAAGAGCTTTGTTGCAAACCCTTGGGACTCGAGAATCGCGGAGCAGATTCGAGAAAACCTCTCTTCATCAATTATCAATATTTTTTTATCCGCCAAGAAATTGTCCCCCGGTCTTTATTAGTTTAGACTTCAGCTTATAATTAGCAACTACGGGGCCAGAATAAATAAATCTTACTTTATAAGGAGATAGCTATTAGATAGGTCCAAATAGAAGAGAATGTGGTTCGTATGGGGGCACAATGATGAAATATTTTTAATGCATTAAATTGTAACTGAGGGATACATTATAGATAACTTATTGTTTTTATGAAATTTTATTAGATAAAAGTGTAACTATCTGATACAAAAACAATTTAGAAGATTAATTTTTTTTAATATTATAATATGTAGCCAAAAGATACATATAGATAACTCACTGTTCTTATTGAATTATTCATATTAATCATGTAACTCTCTGGTACAAATATAACCAAAATTCATAATTGTTCTTCTAAACGCTTATAAAGTGCCTTTCTTGATATGCCGAGCATCCTTGCAGCCTTTGACTTGTTGCCCTGACATAAATTCATGGCATTCTTTATCGCCTGCATTTCCGTCTCTCTTAGCGAGGTTATAGTACGGAGCGTCCTTGTCTTATTATCAAATGTGCGAAACTCGTCGGACAGGTCTTTGGGCAAAATTGTGTCGCCCTTTGCCAAAATAATCGCTCGCTCGATCACATTGCGCAACTGCCGGACATTCCCCGGCCACTGATAATTCCCCAACAATGTCATGACTTCATCAGATATCCGCAACATTTTTTTCTCTCTGGCACAAAATTCCTTCACGAATTCCGATACCAGCAAGGGTATATCCTCCCGCCTCTCTGCGAGAGAAGGCACATTAAGTTGTACCACATTAATCCTGTAATAAAGATCCTCGCGAAAGTCGCCTTTCTCAACATCTTTCTTGAGATCACGGTTCGTTGATGAAATGAGCTTAAAATTTACCTTTACCTGCTTATTGCTGCCAAGCTTTGCAATCTCCCTTTCTTCAAGGACCCTGAGAAGCTTAGCCTGGAGGGCCAGGTCCATTTCGCCTATCTCATCAAGAAAGACGGTTCCCTCAGCAGCCTCTTCAAATTTTCCGATTCTTGTCGTGACCGCTCCAGTAAATGCACCCTTCTGATAACCGAAGAGCTCCGCCTCCATAAGCTCTTTTGGTATAGCAGCACAATTCACAGCGACGAACGGCAAATTACTGCGCTCGCTTGTGTAGTGTAATGTCCGCGCAATCATTTCCTTGCCTGTACCGGTAGACCCGCAGATCAATATACTGCTTGCAGAATTCCTAATTGATTTGACCGTTTCCAGCAACTTTCTTATCTCCGGAGAATTTCCATGGATCTGATACCGGTTGCCACTTTCGAGTTGATTCTGAAGTCTTTTCACCTCTCTTCTTAGATAGGTCTGTTCAACAGCCCGCGCAACGATACGCTTCAGTTGCTGATAATCCGGTGGTTTTGTGAAAAAGTAGAATGCACCCTGAGTAATTGCCTGGACAGCAGTCTCAACAGATCCATAGGCGGTAAGGTAAATGACAGGGATATCGGGATAATTATCATTCAAATATTCAAACAGCTGCGTACCGTCCTTCCCCGGCATCCGCACGTCGGTAATCACAACGTCCAGGCGATTCTTGCCGACCAATTTTACAGCACTATCGACGTCAGATGCTTCAATTACCGTGTATCCAGCCTCCGAAAGAATTGCGGAAAGAACCTTTAAGGCATTCGGTTCGTCATCAACTACCAACACCGTTCCACCGCTTTTATTCATCCCATCCTCCGTCTTAGAGCGGCAAATACATTTTCATCGTGGTCCCCGCACCTTTTTTACTTTCTATCTCAAGGTGACCACCATGATGTTTGAGAATCTCATGAGTAATGAAAAGGCCGAATCCCTTGCCATCGGCTTTCTTGGCAGCAACGCTGCGATGCCGTCGTGCCGTCATTCCAGGGCCGGTATCCGCAATTTCGATGATCGCAAATTTGACCTCCATTCTATTCTCAATATACGTCCTCACCAGGAGATGTCCACCGGAAGACATTGCCTTCAGCGCATTGTTCATGACATTCATGACAGCCTGCCCGATCTGAAAGGCATTTGCCTTAATCGGAGGGATATTTCCGAGCTCATAGATAACGTGAACGCGAGCCGCATCGGTCTGGAATGACGTGACAATTTTTATCCTCTCCATGAGCGCATTGATATCAGTCAGGGAATACTCTGCTTCTGATACTGAAGAGCTTAGAAACTTTGATATGAAGGTATCAAGTCGGGCAATCTCATCCTCAATGATCTTCGTGAACTCAATAAGCGGGGGTTCGTTCGCATACTTATCCCTCAGGTAGACTACAGCACCTTTTATGGCATTTAACGGATTTCTGACCCCATGGGCAAGCGTTGAAGCAGTTTTGCCAATATCAAGAACTCGCTGCAGTTCCATCAATCTCTCGGTCATAGGGCAGGTATGTTCTGGAATAACAGCAACTTCTACAAACTTCACTTTTCCATTCTTTACGACCGGATTGATGCTAATATCAGCTTTTACCCTCCCGCCCAAGCAATCAAAATTATGGCCGTCCAGTTTGACTACGCATTTACTCTGCAAAGCGGAATCTAAAGCATCCCCGTTATCTATGAAGATCTTGGGGAAAACCTCACTGTATTTCCTTCCGAGGACCTCTGAACAGGACTTCCCGGTGAGTTCAGCAGTCTTGTCTCCCCACGAAACAATCCTCAAGCTATCATCAGTAGCAAAATCATATACCATCGCCCCCGCCCTTGCTGAGTCTGAAATGGGTTTTTCCGACACTGGCAACCGCGTTTTCAGGATTCCCCCTCTATAATAGCGAGCCGGTCTTTTTGGTTAAACAACATGCCGGCACCGCGCATATTATACTATTAGTATCGTCAATACGTAAAGAATTTTGATATCACTGTATCCAATAGTTTCATTTTTTTCCCATTTTATCAAAGAGATAAGTATTGTCAAGTACGCCTTCGTTTCATTTTCAATCAAATAAAGAATTTAATTAAGGAAAAAGTGTCAAAAAATGCAGTGGAACTCATCATACATCTTGGCTTGGACGTTTCCCTTTAGAATGCAGTGCCTGGATGAGAAACATCCTCGTAAGCAGGGAGAATTAGTCAGACGATATGCCTATCGCATACCTTCTTTACAGATGATCGTGAAGGGCAGAATTCTATTTTTATTAATCACCAGCTCATCCCCGCGCAGATACCGGCAATGCATATCACATGTGTCAGCACATAATTGCAGAGATGCGCAGGACATTATTCAAAGAAAGATCATAACAGCTCGGTCAATATCTTTCCTAATTTTTCTTCATCATGCCGGACCTTATCTTTCCTCTCCGACACAAGATCAACGGCAATGGACGTAAGCCCAAAATCTCTGAGTTCATCAATGTCGTACTGCACAGGATAGTATTTCTTGTCTACATAGAACTTACAAGAAGCGTCTGAGAACTGACCGTTATTTACCAGTACATACTGAAAAAACCCATATTCTGTATGGTCGAAAATGGCTTTCACATGATCCGTAGCAGTATATCCATCGGTCTCTCCCGGCTCTGTCATAAGGTTGCAAACATAGATCTTTTTCGCAGTAGATCTTCTAATAGCAGCAGCAATATCCCTCACGAGGAGGTTTGGTATAATGCTGGTATAGAGACTTCCGGGACCGATGATAATGGCATCTGCTTTCTCGATTGCTTCTATGGTCTGGGGCAACGGAGCAGGATGAGACGGAATCAAGTAAACATGTTGTATCCTTCCCCTGTGCCCTGCTATACACGTTTCACCCCGTATGGCCAAACCGTCCCTGAATTTAGCTCCAAGGACAACCCTCTCGGTGGTTGATGGCAGAGCCCTGCCTTTGACGTTCATGATGTCACTGCAGTAAGAAACCGCATCCAAGAAATTTCCTCTCATATGGGTTATGGCGGTAAGAACCAGGTTGCCCAGACTATGGCCATTCAGACCGTTTCCTTTGTCAAAGCGATATTGGAAGAGATCATACATCATGTGGCTGTTATCCGCCATTGCTGACAGACAATTTCGAATATCACCGGGAGGAAGCATATCAAAATCATGTCTTAACCGCCCTGAACTTCCTCCATCATCAGTAACCGTGACTATTGCCGTCAGTCTCTCACGGCTCTTGTCATTTAGGGAGCACGAAGGGAAAGGGAATAGTCTATCTTTAAGGCTCCGTAAAACCGCAGGAAGCCCTGATCCCCCTCCCAAGGCAACGACTCTGAGTTCGGCGAGCTTCATGGCACGCAGCGCATATTGATATGACCTGTTATCCTGTGTATCAGGATTTAGCATGCTACCTCATAATGATCTATCTGTGTCCTCAAGGTAACCGATTCGGAGAAAATTGTCGGCTCACCTTCAGTGTTCACACAACGGTATACCCTTCGGTCATCATAAATCTACTACTCATGAAATCTTTCACCAGCGATTTGAATTTCGCGTAATCAAGCGGTTTTACCATGCAGAATGAACAAATAAAATTATTCAGCATCTTGATCAGATTTTCGTCGACATTGTCAGCAAGAATAAGGACCGGTATGTTACTTTTTCGAATTTTATTGAATATAGAAGTACAGTCGGGATAACTGGTAACAATTAGCCCTATATCATGGTAGTCCAATGCCTTCCCTACGTCAGTGATCTCTGCGCTCCGAACCACGTGGCCATCATTGCTCAATAGCGCTGAGCATATACGAGAAAAACCTTGTTCATCTAAGATAAGAATTTTCGTTTCTGGCATATATTGATTTTTTGCAATTTTGATGCCCACATGTATAGCTCTAACTAACGAACATCGTATATGGTCCCCGGAAGATGACTCTTTGAAATTACTCAATTATAAATAAACTGATGTGGTACTCATTAAAGGTAAAGGCATAATATGTTTTCCATAATTGTTTCTATGAGTAACAGATGATTTTAAAGATACAATTATTTTGAATCCATTGGACACACCTGTGAAAAAGTATCTTAGTTACAAAGTCAGCATAGCAAGTCCTCATGCCTATTTTTTCATCTTACGATACCTTTACGATACCTCGTATTGTGAGCTCATGATGATCACGATAGGTTCAGCACACCTTACTCCTGCTTGTTAACAAAGAAAAAAACCCTCACATTTTCTCTCCTGATCTAAGCCATAATATTTTTCCCCGCTTACTTGGCACGCTTTGGACAATACATTCAGGCACGACAACATTTAAATAGATAAGAAAAATTATTATGGAATGCTTCTTGCTATCATATTAATTAATAATATTTCGGTTGAAATAATAAACTCAGTCACGGAGGAAGTCATAATGTGTGGCATCGTTGGATATATCGGAAAAGACGACGCCATTACTGTTCTTCTCGATAGCCTCAAAAGGCTTGAATACCGGGGATACGATTCTGCGGGAATAGCCTATCGAAATGGTAAGGGAATTGAAATCTTTAAGATAAAAGGGAAGATAGACGAACTTCAGCAAATACTTCCTACTCCCCTTCCCTCGGTCAACGTCGGTATCGGACATACGCGGTGGGCAACTCATGGAGCACCTTCGACAGAAAATTCGCACCCCCACTGTGCTGGCGGGATAGCTGTAGTTCATAACGGAATCATTGAGAATTTCCGTAGCCTCAAGATGCAATTGCTTGCGGAGGGTTGTGAATTTTCTTCGGATACAGATACGGAAGTGATTCCGCATATGATTTCAAGGGGTCTGACTCAGGGAAAATCTCTCAAGGACGCTATAACAGAAACGCTTTCAGGTTTGCGCGGTACGTTTGCCGTGGGCATCATGAGCGAAACCCATCCCTCCACCCTGTTTGCTGTAAGAAAAGGAAGTCCTCTTGTGATCGGTATCGGTACAGAAGAATTCTTCTTTGCCTCTGATATCCCGGCACTACTACCCTATTCACAGGAGTTTGTCTTCCTGGAGGATGACCAGATGTGCACCCTGACTGCGACGGGGGTCGAACTTGAATGCCTTAAAACGAGGCAGCCCTCCTTATTTTATGAGCGGATTATGAAAGTTGATTGGACTCCTGCCATGGCTGAAAAAGAAGGCTATGACCACTTCATGCTCAAGGAGATCTATGAGCAACCGCGGACTGTTGCTGACACGTGCGTGGAATGGATAAAAGACCCGCAACGCTTGCTCGATGAATCCGGTCTAACGATGGACATCACGGTAGGGCTGCGGCGTCTGCAGATTGTGGCATGCGGCAGTTCTTATCACGCAGCTCTCATCGGCAGATATCTCATAGAACGTCTTGCCCGTGTTTTCGTCGATGTTGATTTAGCATCGGAATACCGCTATCGGCATCCCATCATAGAAAAAGGTACCCTCATCATCTCGATAACACAATCCGGAGAGACTGCTGATACTCTTGCTGCCCAGCGAGAGGCAAAGCATCGCGGCGCTGCGACACTGACCATCTGCAATGTCGTCGGCAGCACATCTTCACGAGAAGCTGATTCAGTTCTTTACACAAGGGCTGGCCCCGAAATTGGTGTTGCATCAACTAAGGCATTTACGGCGCAAATAACCGCCCTCACCTTATTTGCGCTGGCACTGGGTATACGGAGAGGCAAAGTTACCTTGAAAGAAGCGACTAACTTCAAGTCTCTTCTCATGGAAATACCCGGCATGATCCAGGAAGCACTGAAGAAAGATGCTGAAATCAGGGATCTTGCGAAGGGCCTTTCTCAGGCAAAGGACTATCTTTATCTGGGTAGGGGCATCAATTATCCCATCTCCCTCGAGGGAGCACTGAAATTGAAGGAGATCGCCTATATTCACGCAGAAGGATATGCTGCCGGGGAAATGAAGCATGGCCCTATTGCCTTGGTCGATGAAGGTCTGCCTGTTGTTGTGCTGGCGCCCAAAGACGAGCTTTTTGAGAAGATGTCATCCAATATCGAAGAAGTAAACGCACGAGGGGGCCGTGTAATTTGCATAACGGATGAGCCGGGGTCTCTTTCCCGGAACGTGGATAATGTTATCCAGATCCCTCGGGTCCACTATCTGCTCTCACCTTTCATATCCGTGATACCACTGCAACTGCTTGCCTATCATGTTGCAGTTCTCAGAGGGTGCAATGTAGATCAGCCGAGAAACCTTGCAAAAAGTGTTACCGTTGAGTGATCATGCTCCTATGGCGACACATATCATCAATAAGGATATGTTAGGAACGGACTTCTTCTATGACTGAACAAACGGGTAAGAGCACGCAGTACGACTTCAACTGCCCTTCTGCGCCAGCTCAGTCATAAACCGTGAATCGACAACTGATAAGGTGGAATCCTCGTTTTGTGCCTGCCAAAAGTTCTGCATGGTCGTGGGCACAGGAGGGATGAAGGGTGAGCCATGATGGATCGTCTTCTGAACCGACAAAATTGGTAATGACAGGGAGCATGCAAAAATCATGTGGTCAAAATTAGTCGACCTTGGAGTCCTCATTGAACTGAGGGATTGCATTTCAGGAATGACAAAGCTCGATTACGCAGCCTACGATCATACAGGTCATGTGCTCATTCCACCTCTGTCCGAAGACTCAATTATCACCACCTTTTTAGCGTCGGAGAAGGGGAAAGGAGAGCAGGAGCTTTTCATGAAAAATGCCCTGGAGAAGGCTGTGCTCAGAAAAGGACCTTCGGTATCCAAAGGACCTATGAACCAGTATCATGCCTTTATCCCGGTCCATACCGCTGATAGGCGTATCGTCCTGGTAAGTAATGCATTTTACGCATCGACAAAAAATCTGGAGGACTTTATCAGTCTGAAGGGAGTAAGTTATAGGCTCCACATAAAAGACCTATCTCTATGGAAAAGAAAGATAATGCCTCGGGACCTTGGAAGCATAGCAGCAATCTGCGAGTATGTCCATCGTCTTGCTAATCTTACGATGAAAAACAATTACGAAAAGAACCTTTTCCGAGAACGCGGCCTAAAAATATCGGCTATTATGGAGCTTTTTTCAGAGATCGAAAGGGATATGAGCAGAGAGAGGCTATACAGTATGTTGTGCGACGCCATGTTGTTCTTATTTGGTGCTGATACTGCCTCGGTGATGCTGAGAACAGGAAATCAGTTTCTGTCGGTGGTGGCGTCAGGCAATCTGAGAACATATGTCGAAAAGGTACCCTTACGCTCTGAGGTCTCGGTCATTGCCGATGCAGTCAGCAACAGGAAGGCAGCTGTCTTCACCGAATCTTTGGAGCTGCTTCGTCTTGGCTATCCGGAAAAGATAGAATCACTCTATTTGTTTCCCCTTGCGGTAAAAGACGACCCCCTCGGACTTCTTTGCGTTTTTAATTCTCCGCTAAGCGAGGAAGATAGCGGCTCTGTTATGAAACTCTGCAACTTTTCTGCTTTCCTGTTAAAGACGATTATAATACAAGAGTTAATTGATGCGAATACCAGCACATTTGTATCTTTAAATCGTGCCCTAGATATGAGTCCGGCATTCCAAGATCCGAATACTCTTTATGAATCAATTGTGGAGCTTTCCTCCCAACTGACAGACGCTGAAAGAGTATCACTCATGCTTCCCGGCGAGGAGCAGGAGGAACTGCTTATTACGGCAGTTAAGGGGATCAACAAGTGGATTGCAAAAAACATTCGGGTCAAGATCGGCGAAGGTGTTGCCGGCAGGGTATATCAGGAAGGCAAACCCTTGATCGTCAGAGATATTGAGGACAGCCTCTCTACGGCGAAGAAACCCAATTACAGAACGGGATCCTTTGCAAGTATTCCGCTCAAGGTAGGGGATGAGTCGATCGGAGTTCTCAACCTGGCAGACAAGATCACCGGTGAAGTATTTTCAGAGGAAGATATGCTGTTTCTCCGGTATTTTGCCTCCTATGCTTCGATAGCAATACGGGGATCGCAATACTACCGCAAATCCGAAGAGCTGAGGACCCTCTCCGTTACGGATCCCCTGACCGGTCTCTTCAATAGGAGATATTTTAATGACCGCCTTTATGAAGAGCTGGAACGAGGACTGCGTTATGATTATGTCTTTTCACTGGCCATCTTTGACATTGATGATTTTAAACTCTTTAATGATACAGAAGGCCATCTTGCCGGTGATGAAATTTTGAAGGCGGTCGCGGAAATCTCCAAAGAGTCACTCCGATCTATTGACATTATTTCACGGTTTGGGGGAGAGGAGTTCTCGATCATCATGCCCCAAACGAACAGGGAAGAGGCTCTCCTTGTCGCTGAACGGGTCAGAAAGAACATCAGGGAGCTGCTGCCAACAAACTGGAAAGTTTTTCCTCGTGACAGGATAACGGTAAGCGTAGGTCTGGCAACATTCCCGGCAGATGCCAAAGACGCAAAAACGCTCATTAGAAATGTAGATAAGGCACTCTACCGGGCCAAGCTGAGCGGCAAGGATAAAACAGTGTTGTGGGAGACGTTCAACCCTTCAGAAAACATATTATAGGTTCACTACGGCGGTGATAGGGGAAGACATAGTGAAAATACAGCGCCTGCCCCTTGTTCTGAAATCAGGGTGCTGCAAAGCAAGCTGACATGGCGACATCGCCTCCCGGCGGGAAGCAAAAATATTGAGTATGACTCGGCGAGGTTATTTAGTATAATGAGCGTAAGAATGGATCATGACAGCACTTTTTTGCTGAAGAGGAAGTTTGAGATATTCCAGGAGATATCCCGCGCCATTGTCGCGATGGACAATATAACTTCTGTCGCCAATCTCCTTCTTGATGTTGCCGTCAATTATACCAATGCAGAAAAGGGTTCTCTGATGCTCATTAATGAAAAGGGAGAATTGTATATCCTTGCTGCACGGGATATTGATACCCAGTTCATTAGGGATTATAAAGCAAAAATCGGGGAGGGTATCGCCGGCACTGTTGCGAAAGACAGCATACCGTTCCTCGTTGAGGATATTGAGCAGGACCCCCGTTTTAAAGGCAAAAAAAGGGACCGATACAAAACGAAATCGTTCATTTCCTGTCCTATTATGAGTAGAAAAAAAACGCTCGGTGTATTCAATATCAATGACAAACGGGATGGTGCACCGTTTAGTGAAGATGAATTTGATTTGATGAAGATCATTGCTAATCAGGCAGCTATCGCCCTCGAGAATGCCTTTTTGATGAACCAGTTAAAGCATAAAGCCGCCGACCTTGAAGATATCAATCGGAAGCTCATGGAAGATGATGTTGCAAAGACGGACTATCTTATCCGTGTTTCTCACGAACTCCGCACTCCTCTTAATTCCATAAAAGGGGCCATATATTATCTCCTGCAGGCCGAAAATCTAGAAAAGGATGTCCGGAAGGAATTTTATACTATCATTTCTCAGGAAACCGGCACGCTCATATCGGTCATCGAAAACCTTCTTGATTTCATACGTCTCGAGGATGAAACAAAGGTTATTAGCAAAAGTATCATAAACATCGCGGTTCTCCTAAGAGAAATAGCTGATTCAAAGATACTCCACCATGAATTGAAAAAGAAAAATGTGCGGTTGGAACTCTCTGTGAAGGACGATATTTCGGACATTGTCGGAGATAAATTGAAAATCCACCAGTTTTTTCTGAATATGCTGGAGGGCCTCAGTCATTATCTTGAGGATGGAGATGTTATACGGATCCGTACCGAGGAGAATGAATTCCTGGAAGTATTTTTGGATGTCAGTAGAAGGATGCCCGACTCCGTTGTTAACTGGCGATTGAACCCAAAGAAGCTCTTTGATACAGATTTATCTGAAGAGGCAGTGAAACTCTATCTTGCGCGGAAGGTAGCGGAAGTTCATCGGTGGCAAGTCGAATTCGAAAATAGTGAAGATACCTGCTCTTTGTGCATAAAGATCTTCAGGAATACAGAACAGAAAATAGAAACCACGATAAAAGCATCCCTCGATATGTTTGTCGAATATGTTTCGGACTTGCTGAATGTGGATATATGTTCCATCATGCTTTCCGATCAGCTCACAGGCGATCTCACGATAAAGAGCTCCCGGGGGCTGAGTGATGATATCATCGGCCGCACGCGGGTCCGGCCGGGCGACAAGATAGCAGGCTGGGTTGCCATTGAGGGAAAACCGCTCTTCATTGAAAATGTCGAGAACGATCCCAAATTTGGGAAAAAAAGCATCAAGCAATATACATCTAAATCGCTCATCGCGCTGCCGCTGAAGTATCAGGACAAAGTTGTGGGAGTGCTCAACATCAACAATAAGAGGAATGCAGAAGAGCTTACCGACACGGATTTCCGCATTGCATCATTGATTAGTGAGCGCATTTCGTATTTCGTTAACAAGTTCACATCCGGCGAATGCGACGAATCAGATCTGAAACGATTTATGAACTCTTTTGAGAGCCTTATCACCGCGGAGAAAAGATATCATAAAAAGCAGTCTGTGCTGACAGAATTGATTGTCGGCATTCTCGATGAGATTGATGCACCTGAAGAAGAAAAGCGCGTTGCCCCATATATTTCTCTGGTTTACGATTTTGGTCTGACGCTCATTGATGACAGCATTCTGATGAAAAAGAAGCTTTCGTCAACTGAATCCCGCAGTCTCAAGTCCCATCCTTATAATACCGTCTTTCTTCTGGATACTCTTGAGTTTTCAGATGATATCAAGAAGGCGATTCTGCATCATCACGAGCACTATGATGGTACCGGATATCCCGATGGCCTAAAAGGTGATGACATACCACTACTCGCAAGGGTAATTGCTGTTGCCGATTCATTTTTTGCTATGACGACGGATAGACCCTACCGAAAGAAAGTATCGAAGGAAAAAGCAATAGAGGAGATCATACAGGGTGCGGGTTCTTTGTATGATCCTACAGTCGCATTTGCGCTCGCAAAGGTGATACAAAGAGCCACGTTGTAGAATCGGATGAATGCTGTTCACCGGAATGATGCAGGCGCTCTCAAGAGCTTGCGGCACACGAAAGAGAACAGGGAGAGATTATGAAAGACGATATTATTTTATTGAAGCATATACCGCTTTTCTCTTCACTCACAGATCAAGAACTCCAGCGAATCAGCAGTAAGATGAAAATAAAACTGTTTGGTAAAAATGAAACAATATTGCATGAGGAAGATACAAACGAATATATGTACACTATATTATCAGGCAGTGTAAAAGTCATACAAACAACTGAAGACGGAAGGGAAACTATTATTGCAATGCATAAAACAGGGGATTTTTTTGGCGAAATGTCGCTCATCGACGGGAAAACTATGCCGGCAACTGTCCTGGCCTTGGAAGACACGCAGACGGCGATCATATCCAAAAAGGCGTTTAATGATCTGATGTCAGAACAGCCTAAAGTTGTGGAGAATTTATTGATTATACTTTGTGCCAGGCTCCGTGATTCCTGGAATACCATTCAGATGCTCAACTTCAACAATGCTGCACAGCGCATTAAGATGCTCTTTGCAATACTCTTAGGTGAATACGGCGAAAGAAGCGCCGAAGGGATCACCCTGAACCTCAAGCTGACCCATCAGAATATTGCGAATATGGCCGGCATAACCCGAGAGACGGTAACCCGCGTCCTTGACCGATGGCAGAAAGACAAAGAGATCACGATACTGGAGAATAAACACATTCATCTTCATCCCGTATTTCTTTCGGCGCTCCCACGGCTTTCTTCCCGGCGCTGATTTTGAGGCATCGGGCCCTATCCTACAGCTTTAGCTTGCGAACGGCTAGCCGTCACGCTCTTTGCTTCCCGATCTTTCTCAGTCTTATTGCCAATTCCCTCGTCTCCCGGAGAAGAGTCTCAACCTCGTCTATACCGCTGTCCCAAAATCCGCGATCAGCTATATCGATACCGAGATTTAGAAAGATGCTCCTTGGACTTGCCGAGAGTCCTGCTGACAGAAAAGCCTTCAGCTTTTCGATAAATGCCGGTTGCCGCTTCACTAAGTTCTGAAGGGATTTAGAAATCAGGAGGCCGCTCGCATAGGAATAGACATAAAAATACTGGCGGATATGACTCCAGTATACCCACCAGAACTCTGAACCGCCCGATTGTTCGACGGCATCTCCCATATAGGCTGCCATATGCGTCTGAAACAGCCGACCGATTTCTTCCTTTGATAGATATCCCCTCTTCCTGAATACCCGATGGAGTTCCTGCTCGAACCGGTAGCAAGCAACCTGTCTGAATATCGTAGAGACGTCATCCCTGAGCTTCATCATCATGACGCTGAGACGAAGTTCGTCGTCAGCATCCCGGAGAATTTCCTTCAGCACGAAATCCTCCATGAACGTGCTTGCAACCTCGGCGGTCGATGTTGGCGTACCAAAATTCAGGCTGTGCTGCTTTCCGCGTATCAGTTCATTGTTGATACCGTGGCCGAGCTCGTGTGCAAAGGTGAGCACATCAGAAAGCTTATTCGTATGATTGAGAAGGATATAGGTCGGCTGGGAAATGAGATGATGCACGCAAAATGCCCCACCGCTTTTCCCCTTCCTGGGGTATACATCAATCTGGCCTTTTCTGATGAATCCTTCCAGGATATCGGCGAACTGCCGGTCAAGACAGGCAAAAACACTTTGCATAAGATTCGTTGCTTCTCGATACGAATATCTTCTCGTGATGTTTCCGTAATCCACGTTTCGTTCATGATAGAGCAACTTCTTCTTTCCCATCAGTTCGGCTTTGAGCATATAAAATTCCCGGGCAATCGAAAACCGCTCTGAAACAGCGCTGATGAGCGCGTCGACAATCCCGCTATCGATATCGTCACTGATGTGCCGGAGAAGATCAGGTCGCGGCACTTTTCTGATCTCGTCATCAATTTTCTTGTTCGCAAGGATGGAGTTCATCTCGATCTCGGCAACATCAACATGGGCTCTTAAAATATCATTGAATTCCCTGTTCGCCCTATCCCGGACATTTTTCTTTTGACTGTTGAGAAGGCTCAAGATCTCAGGTAGCGGCAACATTGCGGACGACCCGTCCTCTCGCAATACCCTACGCTCCTCCCGCGAAAGAAAGTCGGCGGTCATCCTTACCCAATTTCCGTAAGATGTTGCAGACTTGAGGTTCATGATCTTTTCCTCAGGTTCGCTGAGGAGGTATTGCGATTCGGCAAATATGCGTTCCAGAAAGTGGCGATATTTTTTAAGCTCCGAGCAGCGAAGAAATTTTGACTGCAGCGACTGCGGGATCTTCGCGATCCTCAGATGAAAAAACTGCATGTCATTTCCTACCTTCTTGCTGAACTCCTCGATCTTGTTATATCTAGCTTTGAGTTCAGGATTGTTTCTGTCGGTCTGTGAGCGTAGCCAGAAGTAATAACCGGGATTGCCGTCAGTCCCGTATTGCCTCATCCACCGCTCGTATTCTTTGAGCGCCTGCGCAAGTACCGCCGGATCTTTCAGGTAATCCTTCCGGTTCTGCCACTTCCGAACAAACATAAAACTCCGCTTTTGGATATTTTTTTTCTGTTTTTCAATTCGCGGATCATCGTCACCATCGAAGAAAGGCTTGAGATTCCAGGTATGCTGTATGATTGTTGCCTGCTTGGCGATTTTCTTCGTCATAGTAACTCCTGTTTTCACTCATATAGATTTTAATGCCACGGACAGGTTCATGAGAGGTTTCACCGAATTCCTGGCATGCGGTTCCGTAGAAATTATTTCCGGTGCTTGAATGCTTCGTCAGTTCCGCGCTACGAAAGGAGCAACCACTATTGCCATACCAAAAGGCCCATGCAGCGACTTCAGCTTCCTCCGAAGTATTCCTCGCTCATTGTCCGGTCATAAGGTTCTTCTGGATGCATGAGTTCCTCATCAGATAGGCAGCGGTATTGTCCTGCACATCTCCAATAGAATCCAAAATGCATGCAATGGCTTTGCTGTTCGGATATCTGCAGTTGCTGTCGAATTTGCACCTGCATGTCTCAGCGATGATATACGTTGCAGCCTGGCATTTAGCCTTTTGTTGGTATCGAGCTATACAATCTTCCTTCGATGCAGCTTCGGCAGATGCGCCGCGCGAGACATATATGAGGATAAGGAGAAAGAACAATAATAATACCTTTCCTGCATGATTCAGTAACACCGCGATACGTCTTTCATTTGCAGTACATTTCATATGTCCTCCTTCCGCCGCTCTATTCTACTTCACGGTCGTCAATCTCCTCATAATTTTACCATACGCGGTTTCTCGGCCGATATGCTCAAACATGACCGCGTTTACTCCGTATGATATAGTGCAAACGCCATCTGGTCGATTATTTCTTTAGGAACGACTGCTGCAACCTTGATCATCCCTGATCAAGACGCTCTGCCCCGATCTTATAACATCCCTCCACCTTCCGTATCCAGCGCACAATGACCGTCTGCGCCAAATTAGGCAACATGCTCTTTATGATGATTTCCTGTCCAACATCAAGAGGTCTTGTGATAAAAAGACTCATGCCAGATCTGCTCAAGTTTACGACTGTTCCTTGCAGAGGGTCTTCCGTTGCGGGCGATTTGAGCATGTATTCCAAATCGACGAGATAGGGATACCGTATATGCCGTCGTTTGTCTTCATATATTTCCATATCCCCTCCTCCTCTCGGAAATACTATCACCGACCAGCATCTCGGTCAATACCGTATTTCGAAGCTGCCATAATCACCGTTTCATCCTTGTCTGCCGCTGCTATCTTTGGGAAAAAGAAAGGGTGCCACACGAGCATGAGAAACCGCTCCCCGCAAAAGCTGTAGGCTTTACTTATGCCGGTGGCTGTTTACGCCCGGCTATCCTTTCTGCTTCCTTCATACAGGACATACTCGAGCAATCTGCATTCGATCGGTCCATTGAAGAACGTCAATCTCCGGCTTGTACGAAGACCGATCTTTTTTGCAAGATCCGCTTTTCCGGTAAAGACATAGCCCCGATACCCGCCGCATTCATGCTTCAGAAAGTCTCCTATTCGTTGGTATACCTTTTCAAGATCCTCCTTCCTGCCCATACGCTCGCCGTATTCAGGATTCATGAGCACTATTCCGCTGCCGTTCGGTATCTCCGTATCAGCAAAGTCCGCCCTTTTGAACTCGATAACGTGTTCAACGCCGGCAGCGCACGCATTTCTTCGTGCCGCGTCTATCGCTTCACCTTTAACATCTGTCGCAATAATCCTGTTGTTCAATCTGCTTTTCGCCTGTCTTTTCACTTCAGCTCTCAATTCGGCCCATTCCTTAGTACGATATCCCTTCAGATGCATGAAGCCGAAATTCTCCCTCAGAATAGCCGCAGGTCTGTTCAGTCCTCGTAGGGCGGCCTCGATAGCAATCGTACCGCTTCCACACATGGGATTGATAAAATCGCATTCATCATGCCAACCTGTTGCCATGACAAGAACGGCTGCCAGTGTCTCCTGAAGGGGGGCCTTCCAGGAGACTTTACGATACCCTCTCCTCGTCAGCGGTTCCCCCGATGTGTCGATATATACCGCAGCCATTTCACCCTGCCAGTGAAGATGTATGACTGTCCTGTCACGCCCCGGACCGGAATTTGGTCTGTTGCCGAATTTCTTCATGAACCGGTCCGCAATTGCGTCCTTGCACTTCTGGTTCACGAATCGGCTGTTGTCAATACTTGGTGTATCAACCGTCGAGGTAATGCAGAAGTACCCCTCAACGGGTATGATCTCCTCCCAAGGAATTCCGGTGATTTTACGGTAAAGAGCTGCCGGGTCATGCGCGATAAACTCCGTTACGCGGAACAGCACCCGGAGTCCGGTTCTCAGCTGCAGATTCAGGGCCATAGCATCTTTCATGCTACCTTCAGTCTCCACCCCGGCACGCGTCCGAACCAATGCCGGAAAACCAAGGGACGTTATCTCCCGCTCGAGATATGCATCTACTCCCCGGCTGCAGGTTACGAAGATTCTGCCGTATGCCAAGACTATCTCCGTGCGCTGCGCACAGAACGCTTCTTCGCCCTCTTCATCGGTCGTAAGTCGCGAAAGACCCGGAAATGCTCATTGATAAGAAAGCGTATTTCTTCCGGACTGTCAACAATGGATAAAAGAGCAAAGTCCTCTCTTCCGATGGTACCATGTGTAATCAGCGTAGTCTTCATCCAGTCAAACAGGCCTTTCCAGTACTCTGAACCGTACAGAATGATCGGAAATGACCTAATCCTCTTCGTCTGTGCAAGGGTAAGCGCTTCGAAGAGTTCGTCCATAGTCCCGAAACCGCCGGGGAAAATGATATACGCAAGGGCATACTTGATGAACATCAGCTTCCTGATAAAGAAATAACGGAAGGATAGGCTGATGTCCTGATATTTGTTCGGCAGCTGCTCAGCTGGTATCTCGATATTCAACCCTACGGAATGAGCCTTCCCCTCTTTTGCCCCTTTGTTGGCACCCTCCATAACGCCCGGACCGCCGCCGGTGATGATCGCGAAGCCATCATCGGCAAGCAACTTTGCTACAGTCACCGCATCGTCATAATACTTCTGCCCCGGACGCATCCGCGCACTGCCGAAGATTGAAACAGCTGGGCCGATGTCATGAAGAGTCTCAAACCCCTCCACAAGTTCAGATTGAATTCTAAAGACGCGCCATGTTTCTGATGTCTTGAGGTCTTCCATCTGCACACGCTCCTATTATCGTAGTTCCAACTCGGTCAGAAGTCTCTTGTAATCGAACTCTTTTTCCACGATCTCTTTTGACTTCGTCACTTTTTTCTGTTCTCGTATTCTGATCTTGCCGAGTACGGCTTCGATCTTCTCGACGGTTGAATAGGTGTCGTAATGTACCGCTATGATCGGTGTCCCGGTCATTTTCGCTTTGGCAATGATTACGTCGTTTGTATAGGGCCCGCCGGTAAGAATGATACATTTCGTCGACGTTTCGAGCGCTGCAATCTGGATATCTGCCCGGTGCGCTCCGGTGATCACCGCCTTGTTCGGTGTCCTTCTGAAATACTTGAGCGCACTGTCTACATCCATGGCACCGATGGAGAAGGTATCAATAAACTCGTCAAGACCCTCTTCGCCGCAGATCACTTTGCCATCCAGTATCTCGTTCAACTGCCGGACAGTGATAGAATCAAGCAGAATGTCTCGGTGAAGGGATGCATAGACAGGGATACCGATCTTTTCGAGAAACGGCCGCACAGCGTTTTTGACATAATCATGCGCCGACTGCGGCACCTTGTTGATCACGGCACCCGTGAAGTTGCTCCCGAGAAGTTCCTTTGCTCCTGCAAGGGAATCGATGGAGCTGTCGCCGCTCCATGGTTCAATGACCAGCGTCCGCGCATCAAGATGACGGATTAGTTTCAGGCTGTTGATGCCGAACGTTGAACCCTCAAAGAGGTCAGCCGCGCCGCCGACAAGGACGATATCCTTGCTGCTGATCGCGTCAAGCGCTCTTCGTACGTCAGCGAACCGGTCACTGGGCATACTTTTCAGGAGGTTGTTCTGCAATTCAGACGTCACAACAAATGGGGACACGACCTCCGGCGTTTCACTGATAGCAAGCGCCCTCCTCATGAACTCGGCGTCGGCATCGACGATCCTGTCTTCCTGTCTGAGGGGAATCCTGCCATAGGGTTTGATGTACCCGATCGACAATCCTTTTTCTCGCAAGAGGAGTCCCAGTCCCAGCGTGATAAGGCTCTTGCCCGAATACCCTGACATAGATGAAATATAGAGGTATTGCATTTTCACTCCTCCTGTTTCGCACAGATACTTATGAACAAATACGCATCGCCGTTGCGCAATGCGGTCCCGCCTGCTTGCCTGAAATTACGATGCGCGCACAGCGCTGACAGCAGGGAACGTATCTCGCCGACTAATGCCAGCACTTAAAGCCGCAGCACAAAAAGTGATCCCCCTTGCAGTTACGGCCTACCTGCTGCTGTTCCCTCCCGCATCTTCGACCGTCGGCGAGTCATACCGCAGGACGATAGCCGGAGCAGACTCCGGATAAAAAAGCAAACCACACACGATAAGATCATACTAAAGAACCGGGCATATGGCAAGGAGGTCGACCGCTGCCCGTGACGGTGGAGAGCAGTTGAGATTAATATGTAGGAACGGTAATATACATGCATATATTTGATGAGATCCGGAGGCATGCATGGTCGTAGGAACGCCGTTTCTTACTGTTGAACAGATTCAGAATAAGAACAGAGAGCTTGCTGACAGGATATCGGCCGATTACCGGGGGAAAAACCTTCTGGCCGTCGGCATCCTGAAAGGTGCATTCATCTTTTTCAGTGATCTCGTCAGGCTTATACGGGTGCCGCTGATGATCGACTTCATCATTGCATCAAGCTATCTGAAGGCCGAAACCTCGGGAGAAATCAAACTTCATTACTCCGTCAGGGAGGAGATTGCCGACCGGGATATTCTCCTCATCGAAGATATTGTTGACACCGGTATTACGCTTAATTATCTTCGGGAGCGCATCCTCAATGAACAACCTCGCAGCCTGAGAATCTGCACGTTTCTTGACAAGAAAGAACGTCGAGAGGTCGACGTCCCGATCGACTATGTGGGGTTCGAGATACCGAACAAATTTGTTGTAGGTTACGGACTGGATTACGACAACAAGTACCGCAACCTCCCGTATATCTCCGTCTTCAAAAAGACGGCATAAGTCAACGGAGGCAAGCCATGTTCGAGCTTTCAGTCGAAGTTTCCTTTTCCGCAGCGCATCAGCTGAGGGGATATCAAGGAAAGTGCGAGAACATGCACGGACACAACTGGCGGGTTCAGGTCAACGTTATAGCGCAGGAGCTGAACAATATAGACATTGCGATCGATTTCCACGATCTAAAGCGACTTGCTCGTGAAGTAATCGCTCCCCTCGACCATGCCTATCTGAATGATCTTTTCCCCTTTACCGAGAAGAACCCCTCGTCGGAAAACATCGCAAAATGGGTCTTTGACAGTCTGAAGAAGAAGATCACGGAGGAGAACGTCAGGGTATCCGCCGTTACCGTGTGGGAATCGGACACCGCATCGGCAACCTACTATGAGTCTTGATCTCGGCATTGCCGCAGAGATCGTTGCCGACGCGCTCCGCAGCGGGGCCGACCATGCGGAACTATTCTTCAGATCATACCGGAATTTGTCGGTCGAGATAAAGGACCAGGCGCTTGAGTCATTTTCCTCCTCATCCAATTCGGGATACGCCGTGCGGGTAATCCGGAACAGGCGTCTGGGGTTCTCCTTCTCAACAGACATTCGTGAAGCACGTAACGTCGTCTCACGCGCAACTGAAGCATCCGGGTCTGCTGACGAAGATCCCTTTCTCACGTTCGCTGTTGATGCGCCCCTGTCGGATGTCCCCGTATGCGATGACAGCATCCGCACCATGCAAGATGATACTGCTATCCGGCTGGCACTTCAGATCGAGAAGGCTGCCTATGATGCCGACCGCAGAATAAAACGAACAAGAAAGCCGAAGGCCTCCTTCACGGTTTTTGAAACAGTGATTGCAAACTCCTGCGGGATAAATGCACGATATGACGCAACGGCATGCTCGGCTCAAATCAGCGTCGTTGCAGAATCAGGTGGGGAAAGCCAGACAGGATGGGACTACCGGGGCTCGCGCTTCTTGAAGGATATATCATTCGAGGAAGCAGGCAGGACGGCTGCGGCTTCTGCAGTGAGGCTCCTCGGTTCCCGGAGAATACGGGGAACAAAGGCTGATATCATACTTGACAGCACCGTTGCCAATGAGTTTCTGGGCGTCCTTGCATCTTCTCTCTCTGCCGATGTTGTGCAGAAAAGCAAATCACTCCTGGCGGGCAGGTTGCATTCCTGCATCATTAGCCCACAGATAAATATCACCGACAGCGGACTCCTTCCGGGCAGGATCGGAAGCAGACCGATAGATGACGAAGGCGTAGCTTCGCAGACGACGCAGCTCGTGCAGGAAGGTACGCTTCTTTCGTACCTTTTCAATACCGTTACAGCGAACAAGGCTCAAGCGGTCTCGACGGGCAATTCGCTGCGTGGCGGGTTCTCTTCGCTTCCGTCCGTCGGCGTCACCAACATATTTATCGAGCCTTCTGGAACATCGACCAGTATTCCGAAGCACAGCTTCTTCAGGACACTGCAGAAAGGATTGTACGTTGTTGATGCCATGGGCGTCCATACGGCGAACCCTATATCGGGCGATTTTTCTGTAGGCGTTTCCGGCCTCTGGATCGAGCGTGGTGAGGTAGCTTTCCCGGTAAAAGAGGCGCTTATCTCCGGCAATCTGCTGGAATTCTTCAGCAAAGTGTCCGCTGTCGGTGATGATATAAGGTTCTTTGGCCCTTCCGGTTCACCGAGTCTGCTCATATCAGATGTCGATATAAGCGCCTGATCTGTCTATGTACGGTTACACATCCAGGAGCCTCCACATCGATCTTTCGTCCGGCAGGATAACAATCTTCGATACACCGCAGGATCTTATGGTAAAGTTCATCGGTGGAAGGGGCGCAGGCGTTGCCTTGGCAGGCAGGAGAATCACCAGAAATTTCGACGACCAGGCTATGCCGCTCATCTTCGCAACCGGCCCTCTCGTCGCAACGGCGACACCGACTTCCGGCAGGTCTTCCGTCATATCTCGCTCGCCCCTTACGGGAACTATTTGCGACTGTTCTGCGGGAGGAAAATTCGGAACTGAACTCAAACGCGCAGGATTCGACCTTATCGAAATTGTTGGAATTGCTGACACATGGAAAATGATCAGCATCGAAGATCAGAACGTTATTATATCGGATGCCGTGCATCTCGTAGGGAAGAATGTTACGGACGTTCGAAAGGCGATCGGTAGGGATGGTGCCGATGCCGTTATCGGAATCTCAGGCGAAAAACAGGTCAGGTTTTCTTCTATAGTCTTCGACGGCCATTACCTTGCGGGGAGGGGCGGTATCGGAGCTGTTATGGGGGCAAAAAATCTCAAGGCAATCCGTGTAAAGGGAACCGCTTCAGTTGGCGTCTTTGATGCGGCAGCCCTTCGGGTGAGCCGCGAGGAGATTATGAGGCTACTTCGGGCATCCCAGGCAGTCTTCGGTGAACTGGGCATCTCAGCATTCGGAACAGCAGCCCTGGTCGACTTGATCCATGCGCGGCGCATGGAGCCGACGGATAATTTCCGTCAGACCTATTACGATCATTCTTCGGCCTATTCCGGGTATGCGCTGAAAACCCGTTTCTTTGCGAAGAAGACCGGATGCAGCGGGTGTCCTATTCTCTGCAAGAAGGTCGGCGAAAAAGGTGCCGTGATACCTGAATATGAGACAGTATCTCATTTCGGCGCCCTCAACTTGAACCACGATGTGGACTCCATCGTGGAGGCAAACCGTCTCTGCAATGAGTACGGCCTCGATACCATCTCCACCGCTGCAACGATTGCATGCTATGCTGAGATCCAGAACAAAAGACTTGCACCGGAAACTATCCTTGATATCATTTGCGATATCGGCGAGTGTAGAGGTGGATACGGAGAGATGCTCTCTCAGGGCTCGCACCGGTATGCAATTGCATCGGGAAGGAGTAGTGCGAGCATGTCGGTCAAAGGGCTCGAGCTTCCGGCATATGATCCCCGGGGAGCTTTCGGCCTGGCGCTTGCCTATGTCACTTCGAACCGCGGCGGCTGCCATCTACGGGCTTATCCGATCAGCCACGAGATCCTGAGAAAGCCCGTTGCTACCAACCGTTTCTCTTTTGAGGGCAAAGCCAGGATCATCAAGATCGCCGAAGATATGAATGCCGTCATCGATTCCCTCACGGCTTGCAAGTTCGTTTTCTTTGCGGCTTCTCTCGAGGAATATGCAAAGGCGGTATCCGCTGTGGCCGGGAGGGAATATGATACGCAGTCGCTTCTCAGGACAGGCGAACGCATCTATGTGCTTGAGCGTTATCTCAACACCCTGAACGGTTTTTCAGCAGTGGATGATGACCTTCCTGAACGGTTCTTTGCTGAAGAAGGGACGTCATCTCCGAATATTATGATGAAGCCTCTCGATCGAAAGGCGTTTCTGCAAGCACGTGCGAATTATTACAAGATCAGGGGGTATGACAACAACGGCATACCGACACCACCTTTGATGGAAAAACTGGGACTGGAAGAATATCTTTAATATATGGTGCCGTGGTCACCGCCGAAGATGGAGGATTAGTTGCCGCACAGTAACGAAGGTTATCGGCCGGCACGGTCAGCTTGCACCCTATAACATGAGACAGCTTATCGACACCTATGTCACCAAGATCGTTGCCCAGGGATTGGCGGAACAGGAGAATATCTGGCTTTTGGGGCTTGATGCTGAGTTCATTGCAAATCGGCCTCTTTCCGGCATTGAGCCGGAGCTTTTCATGGTCTTCGACCGCTTGAACATAAATACTCTGCTCTATGCCGAGCCTGCAGAGCCTTACCGAAGCATCCTGTGCTATCTTGCCTCTCGGGAAAACTCCATCCTAGTACCGACAGATTGCGAGACAAGGACATTTCTGCACGATATTCCGCTTATCACCTCATTGTGTTCAGATGCCATCAGCTCGGCGCTGGCGCACCGAAAGGCGGCAATTATCGGCAACAGGGGTATTGTCTGCTATGGTACGGTGAGCCCCGAGCAGGCCTTCGTCTCTTTCAGCTCCGTCTGTTTTTCTACCTTTGTGAAATTTTTTACCGACGTCATGTACCATCTCGAGGACCATGCCAGCGGCAGAACTCATCGGAATGCTGCCCTGGTTGCGACCTATCGTGAGATCGAAAAGAAAATTCCCGCCGCTTGCCGTACCCGTGAAGTCATCCCTTCATCACCTCCCCGCAATACAGAAGAGACCTATGAGCATATGGTCAAGACCGGCAAGGAACTGGTGAGACTGCGACTGGTGGACTCCTATTTCGGCAACTTATCATATGTCTTCGGTGACAGCATCTGCATCAGTCAGACAGGCAGTTCCATGGACGAACTGGAGGGTTGTATAGATACGGTGCCACTTGACGGCTCATCTTCAGCAGGCATCACTGCATCCTCTGAACTTTCGGCGCACATCAGCATTTATAGGAACACCGGCAGGCGCGCCATTATCCACGGTCATCCGAAGTTCACGGTCGTCATGTCCATGTCATGCAGAAGACCGGAATGCGATATATCGACCTGCTACCGTTCCTGCCGGGAGCCCCGGTCCGTCGGAGGCATTCCTATTGTCTCCGGAGAAATCGGCACCGGCCCCACAGGACTCGTCCAGACCGTACCCCGTGCCATGCATGAAAGCAGCGCCGTCATCGTATATGGTCATGGTATCTTTGCCACCGACAAGGACAGTTTCAGACCGGCCTTTGAGCTCCTCCAGACCGTTGAAGATGCCTGCAGAAGAGAATATTTTACGAAAATTCAGGCACTTATATAATATTTACTTCTTTCAAAAACCTGCGTGTATCTGGTAAAATGTTCGTTGACGTTCCCTGATCTCTATTTGTGACTCTAAAGGCCGGAGGATGCATCATGGACTATTTTTTGACTGAAGAGCAGGTTATGATACGTGATCTTGCGAGACAGATCGCAGAAGAGAAGATCGTTCCGGTGCGGGCAGAACTGGATGAGACCGGTGAATTCCCCTGGGAGATCATGAAGGTACTTGCTCAGTCCGATCTTTTTGGCCTTTTCATCCCTGAAGAGCACGGTGGTCTTGGTAAGGGGTGCATGGAGCTCTGCATCGCCGTGGAAGAACTGTCCCGCGCCTGCGTGGGGGTATCAACCTCCTACGCTGCAAATGCCTTGGGAACATACCCGCTCCTGCTCTTCGGTTCCTCCGCCCAGAAACAGAAATTTCTGCCAGATATAGCCGCAGGTAAAAAGCTCGTTGCTTTCGGCCTTACCGAGGCAAATGCGGGTAGCGATGCGGGCGGCATCCAGACAACAGCCAAGCTCGAGAAGGACGAATATATCCTGAACGGAACCAAGCAGTGGATCACAAACGGCAGTGTTGCCGACGTCTATACGATAATTGCTATCACTGACAGGGCAAAGGGGCCTCGCGGCGCCTCCGCCTTTGTCGTGGAAAAAGGAACGCCCGGCTTCACCTTCGGGAAGAAAGAGAATAAGATGGGTATACGCGCATCCATTACGACGGAGCTCATCTTCGACAATTGCCGTATTCCGCGCGAAAATCTTATCGGGAAAGAGGGAATGGGCTTTATCGTTGCCATGAAAACTCTTGACAGCTCGCGTACCGGCGTAGGAGCACAAGGTCTCGGTGTTGCGCAGGGTGCATATGAAGAGGCGGTGAAGTTTGCCCGCAAGAGGATTCAATTCGGCCACCCGGTCATCAGCTTTCAGGCGATCCAGCACATGCTTGCTGACATGGCAACAGGGATAGAAGCAGCTCGCGCACTGATCTATGCCGCTGCACGGTATGTCGACAGCGGTGCAAAAGAAGTGTCGAAGGTATCTGCCATGGCAAAGTGCTTTGCGACAGACCTTGGCATGAGGGTCACTACGGACGCCGTCCAGATCATGGGAGGCTCGGGATATATGAAGGAATATCCGGTTGAAAAGATGATGCGTGATGCCAAAATCCTGCAGATCTATGAAGGTACGAATCAGATACAGCGAAATGTAATTGGCCAGGAGATCATCAAAGAATTCGCTCGGAACAACAAGTAATCCTTCTCTGTGCACAAACCCTCCTTCGTCACAGGGAAGTTATGTAATTTCCAGCCGAGTAGCCGCACGGAGAATTGTAGGCAATGAGATCTTTAAAATACCGTTTTCCACCTCGATATGAATCGCGTCTGATAGTACATCTGCGGGAACGAGTCGGTCTTTTGCCACGGTGTGGAAGACGATGCATATAAAAGAAACCTGCGTGTCTTCATGCGGCGCGGTCTGGCGACCTTAGTCCTTGTCTGCTGCAGCATGCTACATGTTAAGAAATTGTGTTAATAATCGTGGAGGCATAATTATTCAAGAACTGAGGCATTTCATGACGATTGCAACTGGGTTATCGATATATGCGAGGATACGGCCAGGCAGGTGATAAATATGCCTGACCGGCTGTGCCGCGAGCGGGAAGAAACCTCGCCGGCAGGATGTGTCCGGTATAAAGATGAACCGGCATCTCCCTAATGTTCGTGATTGGATCCATGATGACGACCACAACAAGGCAATGGATCTGGTATTTCACCATGCATAAGCCGGTGAAGTTTATAACATCGGTGTCCGAAATGAGCAGCGGAATCTCGACATGATCAGGACGCTCCTTGAGATAATCGCCGAAATCACCGGCAAGGAAAAGGGCAGCCTTTTCACCCTCATCACCTTTGTCAAAGACAGGCCGGCTCATGACAGGAGATATGCGATTGATTTCGCAAAGATAAAGGCGGATTTTTCCTGGAAACCTGCGAGTCTTTTTCACCAAAGCCTTTCCGATACGGTAGTCTGGTATCTTGAGAACCGGCCGTGGTGGGAACGCATTATCACCGGTGCGTATCTCGAATATTGCCGTCTGAAGTATGGGAAAAGAGTCGCGGAATGAAAGTAGCTCTCACTGGTTCTAGCGGCATGCTGGGTCACGCTGTAAAGAGACGATTCTCCGATGTGACCTTGATCCCGTTTTCCCGAAATAAACTTGATATAACCGATCTTGATGACGCGATCGCGAAGATACGGGATGCCCGTCCGCATTTCCTCATACATGCTGCAGCGTTTACGAATGTTGATGCCTGCGAGACAGAACCGGAAAAGGCATACCTGGTGAATGGTATCGGTGCTCGGAACGTAGCCATTGCCTGTGAAGAGATCCGATGTCCCGTTGTCCTCGTAAGCTCTGACTACGTCTTTGACGGTATGAAACCGGCCCCGTACGATGAGTGGGACATGACGAACCCGATAAACCAATATGGTGTCTCAAAACTTATGGCAGAAACGTTTGTAACGTCTCCGGCAAACCCGGGGGGGTTCAATCGTTCGCACGTCCCGGCTCTTTGGGAGCAACGGTAAGAACTTTGTTGATACCGTCATCGGGCTCCTTGCGGAACAGGAGCAGCTCCGGGTCGTAAATGATCAATTCGGCTCACCGACCCTTACAGATGACCTTGCCCGTGCTCTGAGGGAATTGTTAGGTCATGGGTACGGAATCTATCATGTGACGAACGCCGGCATCTGCACTTGGTATGAATTCGCCGTTGAGATCGCGGCGAAATGGGGGATAGACAAGCAGATCATACCGGTCACCTCCGAAGAGTTTATGCGTCCGGCTCGACGGCCGGCCAACTCGGCGCTCAATGACACCATGCTGCGATTGGAAGGCATCACTCCGCTCCGGCACTGGGAAGATGCGCTTGATGAATACCTCCGGCTCAGTTCATGACCGTTCCCTCTTCCGAAGGCACCAGTCATCGTCTTCAAGTCCTGCGGGAGGTTTCTGCGGGATGTTTCTGCGGGATGAAAAGTGTTAGAATTATAACCGCGGAGGTACGGTGTTAAGACTGCTGAAACTCTTACTCTCGGCAACGCTGGTTGCCGGCGCGCTTTTTTTTGCACACGGTCCACTTCTTACTGCGGCAGGAAAGGCGATCATCAGACAAGACGAACTAAAGTCTGCTGACGCCATTGTCATCCTTGGCGGGGAGGAGATCGAACGCGTCGAGTATGGTGCACAGCTCTTCAAGAAGGGCTTTGCCAGAAAGGATGTCGTCATCATGGCCGGCGGTCCCGTCGTCTGGAAATACTCCTGGGCAGGCCTCATGAAGGATCATGCCGAGTCGCTCGCTGTGCCCGCCAAGAGCATCCTTATAGAAGACAAGTCCCGCTCGACCGAAGAGGATGCGATCTACACAAAGGAGATCCTGCAGAAGAATCACATTGCATCACTCATACTGGTTACATCACCTTACCACAGCCGGCGGGCCTCAATCATCTTTGAACGGGTTTTGGGAAAAGACGTCGCTATTATCAGTGCACCTGTTGAGAAGAGCTGGTTCAAGATCCATGATTGGTGGAAAAGACGGCGCGAACGTGCTATGGTTTTGAATGAGTTCTCAAAATATCTCTGGCTCTGGCTCTTCGGTGTACAGGAAACGAAATAGAATTGCCGGATTCTATGGTTATCGTCAGAGCAGAACATCTGGTCAAACACTATGGCAACCTCTGTGCTGTAGATAATATCAGTTTTGAGATCATGAAGGGTGAGTGTTTTGGCTTTCTTGGGCCGAACGGCGCCGGCAAGACGACTGCCATGGGTATCATTTACTGCTTCATGCCGCCGACTGCAGGTACGGTGGCGGTTTTCGGTCTTGATGTAACCAAGCAGCCAAGCGTGATAAAGTCGCGTATCGGCGTTATGCCCCAGGATGACAATCTCGACCCCGACCTCTCCGTGCTGCAGAACCTCATTGTCTATGCCCGGTATTTCGATATACCGAAAAAAATAGCTGTGCCACGCGCGTGGGAGCTGCTTGATTTCGTCGAGCTGAAGGACAAGGCGCATGTCAACATCAAGAGCCTTTCCGGCGGCATGAAACGGCGCCTGCTCCTCGGTCGCGCCTTGCTGAACAATCCAGAACTGCTGATCATGGATGAGCCTACCGTAGGCCTCGATCCGCACAGCCGTCGCTCTGTATGGGAAAATCTCACCCATCTTAAGGCCAGGGATACGACCATTATTCTCACCACCCATTATATAGAAGAGGCGGAAAGGATCTGCGACAGGGTTGCGATCATGGACAACGGAAAGATTATTGAAGCGGACACGCCTGCAACCCTTATGGCCCGGTACGGTGGCAACCTCGAGGATGTCTATCTCAGGCTCACGGGCAAGAGGCTCCGCGAGGTGATCGTATGAACCTCCGGCGCGCATTCCGGGTCTTTCAGCGTAACCTTACGGTCTTCTCTAAGCTCTACAAATCGAGTCTGGCACTCAATTTTGCGGAACCAGCCCTCTACCTCTGGGCACTCGGCCTGGGGCTCGGCGCCTATGTGAAAGAGATCAATGGTTTGCCGTACATTAACTTCATCGCTCCCGGCATGATCGCTTCATCAGCCATGTTCGCTGCGGTATATGAGACGACCTACGGCACCTATGTACGCATGACCTACCAGAAAACATTCGATGCTATCCTTGCCACGCCTGTGAACATTTACGATCTTGTCGCAGGGGAGCTCATGTGGGGCGCGGCAAAGAGCGTGCTGTACGGGACGATCATCATGCTGGTCATAGCCATCTTCGGTCTGGTGGACTCTGCCGCGGTCGTTGCGGCCCTTCCCCTGATCTTCATCAGCGGCATCATCTTTTCCGAGATATCCATGGTCTTTGTCGCCATAGTTCCGGGCATCGACTCCTTTAATTATTTCTACACCCTCTTTATGACGCCCATGTTCCTTTTTTCGGGTATCTTCTTTCCCCTTGACAATCTCTCCCCGCTCGTAGCGAAGATCGCCTTCTTCACTCCGCTCTATCACATGGTAAACGTCTGCAGGTCTTTTGCTCAGGGACATATTGCAGGTGTATGGCAGGACATCCTGTGGCTGCTCGTTGTGGCCGTTATCCTCGCGCCCTATCCCTTCAGGCTCATGAAAAAAAGGATCATTAAATAGCTCCCGTCTGTATCATTGCCCGAAGCACCGGTTCATTCATAATGACATCGTTCTCTGTCACTATTAATGATTCGCGACAGCATGCATAGAATTGCCCGCAGCGATAAACCACACGCATGATGTTACGCCGCACCACTACACGCGGTGCGACAGACAGCTCATACCTGAAGGATCAATTATGCCGGCGCGAACTTTCTGAGCCGCAGGGCATTGGTGACAACCGTAACCGATGAGAAACCCATGGCGCCGGCCGCGAGCATGGGATTCAGGAGGATGCCGAAGAAGGGGAAGAGCACACCTGCAGCGACCGGAATAAGTAGCACATTATAGGCAAAGGCCCAAAAGAGATTCTGTCTGATATTTCTCATGGTAGCCTTAGAAAGTGCAATGGCGGTAACTACTCCCTTTATGTTTCCGGATATGAGCGTAATATCAGACGCCTCCATGGCAACGTCCGTTCCGGTGCCTATGGCAATGCCGACATCTGCCTGAGCGAGAGCCGGAGCGTCATTGATGCCGTCACCGACCATGGCGACGACCCTGCCCTCTGCCTGTAGCTTCTTTACTTGATCAGCCTTTTCCTGGGGAAGCACTTCTGCAAGAACCCTATCTATGCCGGCCTGTCTTCCTATGGCCTCGCCGGTGCGCCTGTTGTCCCCCGTGATCATCAAAACCTCGATGCCATGGTCATGAAGTTGCCGTACTACCGGCAGCGATTCTTCCCGGAGCGTGTCTGCTACAGCAATGATGCCTGCTGCCGAACCGTCGACGCTGACAAACATGGGAGTCTTACCCTGCGCTGAAAAACGTTCTGCCTCATCGTCCAGCTCACCAAGAACTATCCCTTCATTCTGCATAAGCTTCCGATTGCCGAGCAGGACCATTTTCCCCTTGACCTTCGCTTTGATGCCGAGCCCGGGAACCGCCTGGAACTGTTCTGGATCAAAGAGTTTTAGCTCTCTTTCTTCTGCCTTCCGTATGATCGCCTCACCGAGTGGGTGTTCCGAACCCTTCTCTGCTGAAGCTGCATAAAGCACAAGTTCATATGCATCAATTCCTCTGGAAACGACATCGGTTACTTCCGGTCTTCCTATGGTGAGCGTTCCGGTCTTGTCAAACACCACCGCAGTGATCTTATGCGCCTTTTCCAGCGCCTCTCCGCTCCTGATCAGAATGCCGTTCTCCGCGCCCTTGCCGGTGCCTACCATGATCGACGTAGGCGTGGCAAGTCCGAGGGAGCAGGGGCAGGCGATGATGAGCACGGCGATAAAGTTCAGGATTGCATATGTGAAGGATGGCACCGGACCGAAGAGATACCAGACAAAGAAGGTCATCGTCGCAATAGCGATGACCGCGGGAACGAAAAAAGATGCAATCACGTCAGCAAGCCGCGCAATGGGGGGCTTGGAACCCTGGGCCGACTGAACCATTTCGATAATATGGGAGAGCATGGTCTCTTTGCCGACCTTGACCGCCTCGAACCGAAAGGAGCCGGTCTTGTTGATCGTTCCGCCGATGACGCTGTCGCCCGCGCTCTTTTCAGCAGGTATCGATTCCCCGGTGACCATGGACTCATCGATTGCCGAATATCCTTCAACGATCACCCCGTCCACCGGGACCTTATCTCCCGGCCGCACCACAACGACATCGCCCATCTCAACATCCTCTACCGGCACATCCATCTCCCTGCCATCCTTGATAATTCGGGCCGTTTTTGCCTGCAGGCCGATAAGTTTCTTGATCGCTTCAGATGTCCTGCCCTTTGCCCGTGCCTCAAACAGCCTGCCGAGCAGTATGAGTACGATAATCGTCGCCGATGTATCGAAATAAACATCAGCCGAATAGCCCTTAATCTCAAAGACCGCCGGGAAAAAAGTCGCCACGATGCTATAGCAATAGGCCGAGGACGTCCCGATGGCTATGAGCGTATTCATGTTGGTCGTCCTGTGGCGTGCCGCAGCGAAAGCCCCTGCGTAGAACTGCCGTCCTATCCAAAACTGCACCGGCGTAGCAAGCATAAGCTGCAACACATGGTTCGTCTTAAGCGGAAGTTGCAACCATCCGCCGAAGAGATGATGCCATTGCATAAGCAGCATAATCAGAAAGGCAAGGAGAGCACCGCTGAGCACTTTTGCGCGAAGTTCCTTATAGGCCTTCTCCCGCTCACGCTGTTCCTTCTCGACAATATCCTCTCCCTGTTCCGTTTCTACCACATCATACCCCGCATCACGGATCGCTTTCCTGAAATCCCGGATACCGACCACTGCAGGAAAGTAGTCAATGGAGGCCTTCTCAGTCGCGAAATTCACCGAAACAGCAACAACGCCGGCAAGTCCGCCCAACGCTTTTTCTACCGCAGACACGCAGGCTGCGCAGGTCATCCCGCTGACCGGTACGTTGATACGCGACACAGGGACGCCATAGCCCTGGTCAACCACGGTCTTTACGAGGTTCGCAACAGACACCTCGGAGGGATCATAGACCACGGCGGCCTTTTCCGCAGCGAAATTCACTGATGCCGACGTCACCCCTTTCATTTCAGAGAGCGCATTCTGCACATGGCTCACGCAGGAGGCGCAGGACATGCCGGTCACAGGCAGATCAATGCTTATAGTGTTACGGACTTTCTCCTCGTTCAAGGTCATTTCCTCATATTTCTTACGAGCGCTTCGATTTCAGGGCGGTTTTGGGCAAAGCCCCAGAAAATCCGCTGACCGAACACGGCAAGAGGAGTAGCCATACGGCCGAACTTTGCGATCATCTCATCGCGGACATCCTTGTCCGTTACATGCTTCTCCGTAAAACTGACACCCTCCGCTAAGAGAAAATCTCTCAGTGCATGGCAGTCATGTCATTTCGGCGCTGTATAAATAAAGATCTCGTCGTTCATGCGTACCCTTCTGAAGTTAAAGAGTTTTGCACTTATTTAAGTATACCACGCCCAATGATATCGGGACAGAGCGCAGAGCCTGTGAGATACCGAGAATCTAATACATTATCGTGATGGGAGAGGATAGAAAGGAAAAAGTCAGCGGTCCTGCACTTCGATGCTCGTTTTTCTGCAGGCGAAATGTCTTAGGTTTCCGTTATAATCACCCACTGACATCTCGACAATCCCATTTCGCAGATATGCAGCGGGGGAACTATGGTTATTTACTTGGATGCCGTTAAAAAGCACGTCCTTCTGAAACATCAGCGTTTTTCCGCACTGAGCAGTGTATAAGTCCATGCTGCCATCCTGTCCGCCCACGAAGAGATATATCTTATCACCATCCCTGATCAAGGCGGGTGAGGCATAGCGATCGGCCTTTACCCGATCAAACACATTCTCGATCTTTTTCCATGCAGGTTGTTCTTGATTGCGATCATCAATCTTGTATCCTTTTATTCTGCCATCCACATCGCCCACAACAAGCTCCCAGGAACCGTCTTCGTCAATATCGAAGACTGTAGGGGAAGCATGAAAGGTCTTGGGCACACCTCGGAAAAAATCCTTCTGCTCCTTCCAGACCGGCTGCCCCGGAGTCCCCGCATCCAGGAATGCCCGTATGAACCCGTCCTGCTGGCCAGTTATGAGAAGATTTTTTCCCCGCCAGACAGCCAAGGTACCCCGGGAAAAACCCGAAAGCTTTATCCCCCGGAAAAAGTCCGGCCGCTCGACCCAGGGAAGAATGTCTGCGTAAGGCTGGAACTCGAAGAGCTTCAGTTCCCCGTTGATGTTTCCGGTGACCATGCAGGGCTTGCCGTCCACTTCCGTCACCGACGGCGTGCAGGCCGGTCCCGGCATGATCCTTCCGGCGAAGAAGGTATAGCGCTCTTCCCAGCTCCGGTAATCCGTTCCGCTATTCCTGAAATAATGGATCTGGCCGTTGCCGTCAGAGATAATGAGGCTGGGCGCAGCATCGCCGTTGTCAGATAAAAAGGCCGGAGCAGCAAAACTGCTGAATGCAATCTTGAGCGTCGTCTTCTGCCAGCCTGATCTTCCGTTCTGAGGTCGCTCGAGCAGATACAGCTTGCCCATGCTGTTGCCGGCAATGATCACGACCTTCCCCTTGGTTAACGTTGCCGCCGGCATGCCGTACATGCCGACAGAAATGCCTCGGAAATATTCGGAGTCCTTCACAAAAAAGGTAGTACCGTTTTTCGACGTGTTTCGATACAGGAAGAGATTACCCGTAGAGTTTCCGATAATAAGATCGGGCCTACCGTCCCCATTGGCATCAATCACGGCAGGAACGGCATCATCACCGACATCAATGCCGGCCATGTCCGCCTCCTTCCAGAGCGGCCTCTGCGGGGTCCCCGCATTGCGGTACACAATCACCCTTCCCGATTCGGATGAAAAACCGCCGGTGCCCACAATCAGCTCCGGTCTACCGTCCATATCGATATCAGCGACAGCGGGTGATGCAAAGGCACCGACCCGGACTCCAGCAAAATAACCTTTTACCGCTTCCCACGTCCGGTACGATGATGAAACCGTTCTTTTATAGAGTCTCAGAGCTCCATCCTTGCTCCCTGCGATGAGTTCCTGCTGTCCGTCATCATCCATATCGAAAAAAAACAGCCGGACAAAGGGAAGCACCTCAATACCGCTTTTGTTGAAGACTTTCGCCGTATCTTCCTCACAGGCAAAGGTATGATAATATATTTTCGGAGCTGGCTTAACCTCAGGAGGAACAGGAGGTGGCGGCGGCAGCAGCTTCGTCTCCGGGGGAGGCGGCTGCACTTCCGGCTGAGGTGCGCAGGAAGCAATCAGTATCAGCAAAATGAGTAATGTTAATTTTTTCATTCAATACTTATAGCATGGATTTTTCCAATAGCCTGTAATCTGCATCACCATATCTAACAAAATACGGATCGCCCTAAAATTTAATGACTGAAAGAGCATAATAGATGATCGGGTAACCTTACGGCATATTGTTTGAGATAAATATAATATATTACTGCTGCTGAACATCCTTATTTATTTCCTTTGACAGCAAGAATTTGATTGTGGGTAATAAGAACCCCCCTGACCGCCGTCACGGCAGTCAGGGGGCTACACTGAATCTACTTTACAATAACTTCAAAGTGAACGCGTCTGTTCGCTTTAGCTTCGGTGGAGTTCTTGTTCTGAGGAGTAGGCGTCTCAGGCATTGCCAGTCTGGTCTCGCCGTAGCTGATCGTCGAGAGTCTGCTTGCGTCAATGCCTTCTTTTACCAGATACTCCTTGACCGCATTCGCCCTTCTCTCACCCAGCGCCATGTTGTAGTCTTCCTTGCCGTGCGCACAGGTATGGCCCTCGATCTGCACTGTGATACCCGGATTCTCCTTGATGGTCATGACGTCCCGAGCAAGGATATCCTGAGCTTCCTTGGTCAGCGTCGCCTTGTCGAAGTCAAAATGCACGTCCTCGAGCACGATCTTCTTCGCCTCCGCAGGTGGCGGCGGTGGCGGCGGTGGCGGCGGCTACCGTGG